>NZ_CP104467.1:1495000-1802215 GCF_025369935.1 Paenibacillus andongensis
TGGGTGATGGCGTGCCTTTTGTAGAATGAACCGGCGAGTTACGTTCCCGTGCGAGGTTAAGCTGAAAAGGCGGAGCCGCAGCGAAAGCGAGTCTGAATAGGGCGCTTGAGTACGTGGACGTAGACCCGAAACCGTGTGATCTACCCCTGTCCAGGGTGAAGGTGAGGTAACACTCACTGGAGGCCCGAACCCACGCATGTTGAAAAATGCGGGGATGAGGTGGGGGTAGCGGAGAAATTCCAATCGAACTCGGAGATAGCTGGTTCTCCCCGAAATAGCTTTAGGGCTAGCCTCGGATGTGGAGTTGTGGAGGTAAAGCACTGATTGGGTGCGGGGCCCGCCAAGGGTTACCAAGTCCAGTCAAACTCTGAATGCCACAAACTTAAATCCGGGAGTCAGACAGTGAGTGCTAAGATCCATTGTCAAAAGGGAAACAGCCCAGACCATCAGCTAAGGTCCCCAAGTGTGTGTTAAGTGGGAAAGGATGTGGAGTTGCACAGACAACCAGGATGTTGGCTTAGAAGCAGCCACCATTGAAAGAGTGCGTAATAGCTCACTGGTCGAGTGACTCTGCGCCGAAAATGTAACGGGGCTAAACACGCCACCGAAGCTATGGCTTGCACGTATGTGCATGGGTAGGGGAGCGTTGTATGTACGTTGAATTCTGACCGTAAGGACAGGTGGAGCGCATACAAGTGAGAATGCCGGTATAAGTAACGAAAAGATCAGTGAGAATCTGATCCGCCGAAAACCTAAGGGTTCCTGAGGAAGGCTCGTCCGCTCAGGGTAAGTCGGGACCTAAGGCGAGGCCGAAAGGCGTAGTCGATGGACAACAGGTGGAAATTCCTGTACCACCGTAGCCGTTATGAGCGATGGAGTGACGCAGAAGGATAGTGACGCGAGCTGATGGATGCTCGTCCAAGCAGTGAGGCTGGTTAGTAGGCAAATCCGCTAACCGTAAGGCTGGGCTGTGATGGGGAGGGAAACTTTAAGTACCGAAGGTCATGAGTTCACACTGCCAAGAAAAGCTTCTAGCCAGGCGAAGGTGCCCGTACCGCAAACCGACACAGGTGGGTGAGAAGAGAATTCTAAGGCGCGCGGAAGAACTCTCGTTAAGGAACTCGGCAAAATGACCCCGTAACTTCGGGAGAAGGGGTGCCTCGGTAGGGTGAATAGCCCGAGGGGGCCGCAGTGAAAAGGCCCAAGCGACTGTTTAGCAAAAACACAGGTCTGTGCGAAGCCGCAAGGCGAAGTATACGGGCTGACGCCTGCCCGGTGCTGGAAGGTTAAGAGGAGTGGTTAGGGGCAACCCGAAGCTATGAATTGAAGCCCCAGTAAACGGCGGCCGTAACTATAACGGTCCTAAGGTAGCGAAATTCCTTGTCAGGTAAATTCTGACCCGCACGAATGGCGTAACGACTTGGGCGCTGTCTCAACGAGAGATCCGGTGAAATTTTAATACCTGTGAAGATGCAGGTTACCCGCGACAAGACGGAAAGACCCCATGGAGCTTTACTGCAGCTTGATATTGGACTTTGGTACGATCTGTACAGGATAGGTGGGAGCCTTTGAAGCCTGAGCGCCAGCTTGGGTGGAGGCGCCGTTGGGATACCACCCTGATCGTATCGGAGTTCTAACCTGGTACCGTAATCCGGTATGGGGACAGTGTCAGGTGGGCAGTTTGACTGGGGCGGTCGCCTCCTAAAATGTAACGGAGGCGTTTAAAGGTTCCCTCAGAATGGTTGGAAATCATTCGCAGAGTGCAAAGGCATAAGGGAGCTTGACTGCGAGACCTACAAGTCGAGCAGGGACGAAAGTCGGACTTAGTGATCCGGTGGTACCGAATGGAAGGGCCATCGCTCAACGGATAAAAGCTACCCTGGGGATAACAGGCTTATCTCCCCCAAGAGTCCACATCGACGGGGAGGTTTGGCACCTCGATGTCGGCTCATCGCATCCTGGGGCTGAAGTAGGTCCCAAGGGTTGGGCTGTTCGCCCATTAAAGCGGTACGCGAGCTGGGTTCAGAACGTCGTGAGACAGTTCGGTCCCTATCTGTCGCGGGCGTAGGAAATTTGAGAGGAGCTGTCCTTAGTACGAGAGGACCGGGATGGACGTACCGCTGGTGTACCAGTTGTCTCGCCAGAGGCATCGCTGGGTAGCTATGTACGGAGGGGATAAGCGCTGAAAGCATCTAAGCGCGAAGCCCCCCTCAAGATGAGATTTCCCAGTATGTAAGACCCCTTGTAGACGACGAGGTTGATAGGTTCGAGGTGGAAGTGCAGCAATGCATGCAGCTGACGAATACTAATCGGTCGAGGGCTTAACCTAATATAGGGATCTTTGACGAAAGTCAAAGTCTCTCAGTTTGAAACCTAAGGAATATTTTACAAACGTTTCGTATCTAGTTTTCAAGGAATAAATCCTTGAAAGATATATATTCCTATTCCCTGATAGCTCAGTTGGTAGAGCACTCGACTGTTAATCGAGTTGTCACAGGTTCGAGTCCTGTTCGGGGAGCCATATGGAGAGGTGTCCGAGCTGGCCGAAGGAGCACGATTGGAAATCGTGTAGGCGTCACAAGCGTCTCGAGGGTTCGAATCCCTCTCTCTCCGCCACTATCTTTCTAGTAAGGCCCGTTGGTCAAGTGGTTAAGACACCTCCCTTTCACGGAGGTAACAGGGGTTCGAGTCCCCTACGGGTCACCATTTTTAATTCCCATGGAGGCTTAGCTCAGCTGGGAGAGCATCTGCCTTACAAGCAGAGGGTCGGCGGTTCGATCCCGTCAGCCTCCATCATGTTTCCTAATCAGCTACTTGATTTAATAGGAAACGTGACATATACTTAATGACGCGGGGTGGAGCAGCCCGGTAGCTCGTCGGGCTCATAACCCGAAGGCCGCAGGTTCAAATCCTGCCCCCGCAACCAAATAATGAATGTGGAGCTGTGGTGTAGTGGCCTAACATGCCTGCCTGTCACGCAGGAGACCGCGGGTTCGAATCCCGTCAGCTCCGCCATTATCACATTCTATTAGTAAGGCTTTGTAGCTCAGTCGGTAGAGCAGAGGACTGAAAATCCTTGTGTCGGCGGTTCGATTCCGTCCAAAGCCACCATTTATTAACTAAATAAGCCGTTGTAGCTCAACTGGTAGAGCAACTGACTTGTAATCAGTAGGTTGGGGGTTCAAGTCCTCTCGACGGCACCATTGCTTTGTGGAGGCTTAGTGAAGTGGCTAAACACGGCAGACTGTAAATCTGCTCTCTTCGAGTTCGGTGGTTCGAATCCATCAGCCTCCATTTTCCTTTTTTGTAGGGGCATAGTTTAAGGGTAGAACAAAGGTCTCCAAAACCTTTGGTGTGGGTTCAATTCCTGCTGCCCCTGCCAAAATGCATTAAACTTAATATTGTGGCGGTCGTGGCGAAGGGGTTAACGCACCGGTTTGTGGATCCGGCATTCGCGGGTTCAAGTCCCGTCGTCCGCCCATTATTACCAAAGCAACATAATGGGGATTAGCCAAGCGGTAAGGCAACGGACTTTGACTCCGTCATGCCAAGGTTCAAATCCTTGATCCCCAGTTTTATATGCGGAAGTGGCTCAGCGGTAGAGCATCGCCTTGCCAAGGCGAGGGTCGCGGGTTCGATCCCCGTCTTCCGCTCCATTATTACTAAGGCGCCATAGCCAAGTGGTAAGGCAGAGCTCTGCAAAAGCTTTACCCCCAGTTCGAATCTGGGTGGCGCCTCCACATTTATTAGCCGGAGTGGCGGAATCGGCAGACGCACAGGACTTAAAATCCTGCGGTAGGTGACTACCGTACCAGTTCAAGTCTGGTCTTCGGCACCATTATTTTTACAAGTTCATATGCCGGCATGGCGGAATGGCAGACGCGCTCGACTCAAAATCGAGTCCGAAAGGGTGGAGGTTCGAGTCCTCTTGCCGGTATAACGAATAGAAAAAGCTCATGAAATCATTCGATTTCATGAGCTTTTTCTATGTATTCGTATATTGCTATTTAGAGTAGATCAATTATTAAATTCACAAAATGCTGCAGTCGTAAAAGTAAGTAAAAAGATCGATGCGGGTAGGGATGGTATGTTGCATAGATTGTCGGCATTAAAGAGAATGATCACGTATCTAGGAGGAGTTTCGGTCGTCTGAACCGAAACTCCTTATTTTTTGCCAATATCTCTAATGATTCATGATTACCAACAGAAAGACATAGTTACGATTACGAGCAAAATAAACAATACGAGAACAGCAGCGGCGGAAGTATGACCACCGCCGTAACCAACACCAGCACCAGCAGCAACACCCATTTATGTCACCCCCCATCTAAAGGAATGTTCTCTGCGAAATCGGATGAGAGACAATACTATCCTATGGGGAGTGGTTATGATTTGATTCAGTTTTTAGCCTAATAGAGGTTGGAAAAATACGCTTTTAGGCGAGCGCCTTTTTTTAGAAAATGTACCAAGAATCTGAACAAGAGGCTGCAGCCCCCCATATGGTAGAAAAGAGAATGTTATGCCATTGTGGAGGTGTAAGTGCTATCGAGTACTTAGATATGTTAGCCAAATTAGGAGTGGGCAATGCGCATCCCGGGGGATTCGGAGAGACGATTGAACAATTGAAGAAGTATCCCATTGAGAAAGGGAAGCGCGTGCTAGAGGTCGGATGCGGGACTGGAAGAACGGCATGTTTCCTGGCCGAGCAAGGATGCGAAGTAACAGCAGTCGATATTCGTCCGGAAATGATTGCGAAAGCGATCATAAGAGCTGAGAAGCAGGGGGTACAGGTACAATTCAAGGTTGGGGATGTATGCCAATTACCCTTTGATGATCATACTTTTGATGTTGTGATGGTGGAGTCAGTGACGAATTTTGCAGATGCTCAGAAAGCTGTATCCGAGTATTATAGGGTACTTAAATCCGAAGGTAAGCTCTATGATCGAGAAGTTATCCGAATCAAAGAGATGTCACCGGGTGTTCATCGGGCGCTGTGCAGCTTCTATGGGGTAAGTAAAATATATAGTATGGATGAATGGCGGGAGCTGTTAGAGAAGAGCAAATTTGAACCCGTGGACTTCTCAGGGATACATGCTTTCCCGCTAACCATGTTCGAAGATCAAGTCCAACATCCAGACCCTGTTCACTTGTCTGATAAGCAGTCGTTTATGGATCCGCGGATTTGGCAAATTACCGCCAAATACGATGAGCTCGTTAATAAATATCATCCCTATATGGGATATACTCTCATGATTGGATCGAAGGAATAAGGGAAGACAAGGAAGGAATTTGGCTTCCCAATGGCGAAATATATGAGAAAGATTATCATTGGGGGCTGTTTCTTTGAACGTAGATGTCATAACAGAACGAATTCCGAATCGTAAGGCGAAAGAAATCTATGAGCGAATTTGTCGTCAAACAACGGTATCCAAAACGGAGTTGTTAGAGCAAAGCGGGATGACGGTATCTACGTTGACGCGGCTTTTGGAGGAACTTACGATACAAGGACTTATCCTTGAATCTGGTTTCGGTGCTTCAACAGGAGGGCGTAGGCCGATTCTGTATGAAAAGAATCCGGCCTATGCTTATGTATTTGGTTTGGAAATATCCAGAACGTTGTCCAAGCTTGTCCTTGTCGATCTGGGAATGAAGAAATTGGATACACGGAGCTGGACGATGACGGCTGAGATGACGCCAGATGTGCTGATATGTCTAATCGTAGATGAAGTACAAAGGATGTTATCCACACATAACATTGATTCTTCCTCTGTGCTTGGAATAGGGATTGGTGCGGTTGGTCCTGTGGATCGCTTGTCAGGGACCATCTTGGAACCGTCCTATTTTCCAGCAAAAGGATGGAGAAATGTTGAGATTTGTAGGCAGTTGACGGGAGAATTAGGTATTCCCGCATTGCTGGATAATGGAGCTAACGCGGCGATCCTAGCTGAATCATGGCATCAACGTACGCAGAGTTTTAAGCATCTGCTCTATATTCATGCTGGAATTGGTTTGCGCTCCTCCATGGTTTCTGAAGGAAAGGTTATTTATGGTGCCGTCGATATGGAAGGCTCTGTAGGTCAGATGATTATTCAAACGGATGGTGTTCCCCATCGTAATACGTCAGGCAACTATGGAGCATTGGAGTCGTATGCTTCTTTATATGCCATCGAGAAGGCAGCTCGATCCGCCTTAAAGCAGGGTCGATCTACGGCGTTGTCTCATTTGGTTGATGACCCCGAGCATGTCACGTACCTGCATGTGATGGAGGCGCTCAAAAAAAATGATCCCCTAGTTGTGGAGATCATCACGGAGGCTGCCACTTATTTCGGCATTGGACTAGCTAACTTGCTAAATATTTTACACCCTGAGAAGGTAATCCTAGGGGGGCCATTAATTGCGGGCGGGGAGTTGTTTTTCCAAACCGCTACGCAGGTAGCGATTCGGAAGACATACTACTACCCCGCCTATCAGGTTGTTTTCAGCAAAGGGCAGCTTGGTGAGGAAGCTCTGGCAATTGGTGCAGCCGTGATGGTCATGGACCAGTTGGTTAGGCTTTAATGCCCTTTAGAAAATCAATCATCAGCGCATTGAAAGCTTCCGGCTTTTCCATAGGCGTCAAATGTGAGGCAGCGGGTATTACATGATAGCTGACGCCATTAATCAGGTCAGCCATTTTCTTCATGACATCCGGAGGCGCGATCGGGTCTTGTTCGCCTGCGATGACGAGCGTTGGCACCGAGATTGAGCTAAGCAGGTCGACAGAGTCCTCGCGGAATGCCATAGCAAGACAAGCATGGACAAGTCCCTCTGCTGGCATCGATTCCATCACCATACTCAAGGTATCGACGAGCTTAGGATGTTCTTGCTTGGAAGGTTCTGTAATAAGTTTAGGCAGCATAGCGTCTCTTGCCACCACGGACCCTTTTTCATAGAGAGAGACAGCCATGTTTAAACGATTCTTACGAGCTTCTTGTCCATCTGCTTCAGGACGAGTATTGGCCAAGATAAGCCCTGTGAAACGTTTTGGAGCTTTGCGTAGAAGTGCAAACGCCACATATCCACCCATGGAGAAGCCGCCAAGTGCGGCTTTTTCTATGCCCATTTTATCCATTAAAGTTAAAATGTCATTGGCATATTGGTCTATCGATATATTCGATGCAGGTACGTCAGACTGGCCCATGCCACGTAAATCAGGTGTTATGACACGATAGCTTCCCGACAACGCGTCTATCTGCGATTGCCACATACGATGATCCAATGGGAAGCCGTGTAGTAAAATTACAGGTGCTCCATGCCCTTTTTCTTCGACAAACAGTTCCGTCCCGTTAATATGATGTTTCATTGTCCTTCACTCTCCAGCAGATAAATTTACCACGCATAAAGTCCTAATTCGTCCCCCAATCGTAGTTCTTAGGGCATAAAATAGGGAAAATTATCGAAAATGTTATGTCTTCATACTTTCATTATGGTTAACTCATACTTCTTTAACATTTGGTTGGTATTCTCTTATTATACCTTTTGTTAGTAACCATTAACAGGCAGAACGAAACATTCATTTTATGAAGTGAGGTTATTCTTATGACTAAAAAGCCATGGTCCACACAGGAATTGGACAAATTGATTCGCCTTTCCTCTGAGTGTCCTCCAGTTGTAATTGCCAGAGAACTTTGTCGTCCTGTGACTTCAGTACGCAAAAAAATGCGGGAAATTGGAGTAAGTTATGTAACCGGCGAGCAATGGAAAAAAAGTCAAATTCAGTATCTCATTTCGGATGAGGGCACGACGTATAAAAATAAACATAACCTGACACAAGCACCCAAAGAAAATGAATTCGAATCTCCTGTTCTAGATGAATTCTGGACAACACTCGTGAAAATGGCCAGAGTCGCGAAAAAGAGGGGGAAAAGAGTAGATGTCCTCTCGTTTATCGATACATACCGCAAAATTCGTATTGGCGGATAACTATATAGGTAATCATTCATAAAAGGTGAAATCCGTTATAACGAGATTTTACCTTTTTCTTTTGTCCAAATAGCTCTAAACTGAGAAGACTAATAACATCTAGGAGGTTGTATGCACAGGATCCCTTTGTTTTCACTGATTAGCAAGTATGATACGGCGATATGGGTTCGGGTCGTTGGGACGATTCTAACTTCATTAGCCGGGTTTATGATGAGACCTTATTTGGTTTATTATTTGTATGACAAACTGGATGGTTCTATTTTCTTATCTATGTTGATTATCGGATTACAGCCGTTATGCGGAATTTTCGTGAATTTGTATGCAGGTAGTTTAAGTGATCGGTATGGACGGAAGCCGATGATGCTGGCTGCTCTCATGATCCAAGCTTTCGCTATTGGCGGTTATATGTTTGCCAGTCACGTTTGGGAATTTGCTGTCATTTCGATCATTAACGGCATTGGGCATGCCATGTTTGGACCAGCTGCTAATGCACAGATTACGGATGTTGTTCCACAGGAGAAACGCGCTGAAGTATTCGCTTTGCTGCACACAGCATTAAATATGGGTTCAGCATTTGGACCGCTCATTGGACTGCTTCTATTCACCTGGAATCCGACCATTATTTTCTTGACTTGCTCGGTTGCTCTCCTTGCATACGCAGGGCTGGTCGTCTGGAAAGTTCCAGAGACCATGCCTGTGAAGACCGCGGCGGAGCTGGAATTGTCTAAAACAAAGCCGAAAATCAGATGGCGGGATCATAAGCCGCTCCTTTGGATAACGCTTCTAGCGATGCCGGTATCGCTGTTATATGCTCAAGTGGAGTCTACACTCCCACTGCATTTACAGCAGCATTTCGAGAATTATAAGACGGTTTTTGCTACGATTATTACCTTTAATGGCTGTGTCGTTATTGCACTGCAAATATGGATTGCTAAGCGTACAGAGCACGTTTCCGCGTATTTAGTAGTCGCAGCCTCCTATCTTTTGTTTGCCATTGTGTCAGTTGGTTATGGATTTGTACCTATCTTTGCTATACTCCTTTTTGTTGAACTTTTATTTACCATTGGTGAAATGTTAAATGGTCCCCACATTCAGAAGGTGATCTCCGTTATTGCGCCAGAGGAGCATAGAGGTTGGTATTTCTCAGTGTTCGGTATGAATTGGCAGTTATCACGTGCCATTGGGCCTATTTTGGGAGGCTTGTTATTCAGTCACTTTGGCGGGAAGGTCATGTTCGCCGTCGTAGCTGCCATCATTCTCCTAGCCGGTATTGCTCAATCGCGATATATTCGAAGTCTTAATCACAAAAAAGAGGAGCCTATAATAGAGGCTGCTCTGCAAACATAAGGAATGAGCTCCCCGCAATTTGGGGAGCTTTAATACTTTTGTAATACATACGTAAGCTTCATTTCATTGCTCTGCGGTATAATAGAATGAATGCTTGAGGAGGTATGCCGTATGGGTTCACTCGTTCTCGTGGTGGATGATGAAACGAATATTATTGATGTGTGCACCGTCTATTTGCAGCGAGAGGGATATCAGGTTATTTCGGCGGTGAGTGGCGACGAAGCCATCCGCTTATGGAGGCTGCACAGCCCGCAGCTGATTGTTCTTGACCTCATGATGCCGGGCAAAAACGGCTGGCAAGTATGCGAAGAAATTCGCAACGAGCAGGACGTGCCCATCATCATGTTAACGGCTCGAGGCGATGAAATGGATCGCCTCATGGGGTTAACGATGGGCGCAGACGACTATTTGACGAAGCCATTTTCCCCGCGTGAGCTGGTTCTGCGAGCGAAAGCGATTCTGCGGAGGCAGCAGCGCGGCCAAGCGGAGTCGGCAAACGGTGCAGGTGCTTTGCCACCTGCGCATATTATGAAGTTTCCGGGGCTGGAGCTTAATGTTCTGCACCGGAGTGTTCGAGTGAACGGGAAGGAAATTGAGCTGACCGTCAAGGAATTTGAATTGCTGCACCTGTTTGCAGGGCATCCGGAGCAAGTATTTTCACGTAATCAGCTGCTAAATAAAGTGTGGGATATTGACTATTATGGCGATACAACAACGGTCACTGTCCACATTCGCAGGCTGAGAGAGAAGATCGAGCCGAATCCCTCTGAGCCGCGATATATTAAGACCGTATGGGGTATTGGTTATAAATTTGAGGGTAGGGAGCCGACATGAAGCTTCGTATATATTTGCTCATCGCGAGTGGGGTGAGTACGGGTATTATTTTGCTTACCTTGTTTATCTGCTATCGATATATGTTATTGAACTGGAAAGACGTCGTCCTGTTGACGTCGGTAACTCTTGGCGCTGCGAGTGTATCGATGCTTATACATTACTTCATGACGCGCCCTCTTGAGAAAGCCATTCATGCGATTACGGAGGAAACGACGCATATTTCGGAAGGGCATTTTGAGGGACAAGTGCCTCAGATTGGACCTGCTGAATTCCAAAGACTTGCAGATCAATTTAATCGAATGACGGGCAAGCTGAATGAAAGCTTTCAGAAATTGCGAACAGCTGAGGCGTCCCGTAAAGAGCTTGTAGCGAATGTTTCACACGATTTGAGGACCCCAATGGCTTCTATTCAAGCATTCGTTGAAGCTTTGGAGGACGATGTCATTCAAGATAAAGAAACTTTTGCACGATATCTGCAAACCATACGGCTTGAAACAGGACGATTAGATGGACTGATTCAAGAATTATTTAAGCTGTCACAGTTGGATGCCGGAGGAACTGAATTTGCTCCTGAACGGTACCATGTCGATCATTTGCTGCTAGACAGCTTGCAAAGCTTGGCTTTTCAGTTGGAGGAAAAACAGCTGCAGGTCGACGTCGACTTGCCTGATCGATTGCCCCCGGTGGCCATTATGCCCCAGGAAATGAAGCGGGTCCTTTCTAACATTTTGGATAACGCCATACGACATTCTCCTGTTGGTGGGACGATTGAAATAAAAGTTGAACAGATCTCAGACGAGTATGTGAAGCTTAATATTCAGGATCATGGTCAAGGGATCGACGAAGAGGATAGAAATAAGATCTTCGATCGCTTCTATCGTTCGGATCCGTCAAGAACACGAGCCAGCGGAGGCGCAGGTCTCGGACTTGCGATTGCCAAATCAATTGTTCACCTGCATGGAGGAACAATTGGTGTTGATAGCCATACAGGTGCTAAAGGGCACGGCAGCCGTTTCTGGTTTACGATGCCGATTTATTAGTGTGGTAAGAGCTGAAAGTGGTATCAAGAGGTAGCACTGCAATTGAAACGCGCATGGACCGCATTTAGATTGCTATTGAAACTCCTATGGACCACAAGAAGGATTGCCCCCTTCTTTGTGGTTTTTTTGCGCGGATGGGGAGGGACATCATTAATTCTATTTTCGCTTTCTGGGTTGTTGTGGTTGGGCATTTTATTGCCTCTGCAGAGAAGGAATGATCCGCTATAGTGAAGAATCACTGCGATTAGGGGAGCAAACAGCAGCGTATCGGAAGGAATCGAGGAAATGGGATATTTACGGGACAATTGGTACAATATTGTCTCTGATTTCGCTAATTTTAATGATTTGGAAGCCAGGCATGTAGGGATGCTGGGCTTTTTTTGTTAGTCTCTTGTAAGTATTTCGTAATGGATCCGTTAGTGTTTCTTAAGCTCGGTACGTTAATTTAAGGAATAGAAAGACGTAACGAAAACTTAGGAGGAATAGACGATGAAAAGATGGAAAAAAGCGATGGTTGTTTCACTGGTTGCTTGTACTTTAGCACTTCCAGGGTTGGCAAGTGCAGAGGAAATGATGGCAAAGAAGTTTAACTACAGCGGTATTGAAACGATGATGAAGGATGGGACGGAGCTCGTTCCCCTGCGGGAGATTGCTGAATCATTAGGTTTTAAGGTGACATGGGATGGGGAAACTCGCTCGGTTACTTTAATGAAGAGTATGACGGAAGACAAAGGCATGATGGATGATAAGACGATGAAAGATATGGTGACGATGGGGAACACGTTCGTGATTCAAATCGATAGTAAGACAATTAAGGCAGGCATGATGGATAATGTGCTCATGGTTGCACCGACCATTTTGAATGACAAGACTTATGTACCGAAAGAATTGGTCGATACTTATTTAGTGAAGTAGTTTAAATCGTATACCCCCCCCCCCCATCGCCACGATGTTAGTGGAGTTTGGGGGGTTCTTAGGTTGAGAGTTACACGAAATATTAGCGGATTTGTAAGCCTTTTTTAATATTTATACGTTATGATAAGAATAACGAAAAGATTGTAAGTGGATGAAGGTGGTGACGTTATGGATTCAAAAAGAGGATGGCTAAAGCAGTCTTTTGGGAAGCGATTGAATGCTGTTCATAGCTGGAATGCGTGGATTTTGCTGCTGCTTACTGTGACGGGCATCGTGCTGAGTATCGGTGCGATTAGGGGAGATCTGGGGAGCTTCCGTGTGACGATCAAGCAGCTTCACATTTACTTGGGTGTCGCATCAATTCTGCTCATCGCGTTATACGCGCCGATGCTTCGTAAGCATTGGCACCAGATTCGCGCGCGCCGCAATCAACGCGCGAATCTGGTGTTCGTCCTTGCGCTCCTGATCGGCTGGGCCGGATCAGGGGGGATTTTGTGGCAGTTCCGCAATCTGCCACCGGCTTTGAACAATTCGGCACTCTTCGTGCATGACCTGCTCACCTGGGTCGGAGTGCCGTATGCCGTGTACCACGCCATCTCGCGCAGCAGATGGCTTAAGCGCCAGCAGCGGCTAGATCAAGCCGCTGCCACGGCAAGACCGCCCGCATCCGCGACGGCGGTCCAAACCCCAGCCGCCGCCAGTGCTATCGCAGCGGCGCCGAACCAGGCCCCCGTGGCGGCAGAGGACGCCACGGCAAGGCGCACAGCAGCGCAGGCGGTCATCGCCGCGCTGAAGGAGTCGCCGATCACACGCGCATCGTTCCTGCGGATAGCCGCAGGACTGCTGCTCGTGATCGCGATCGGTCCCGCCTTTTATCGCTGGATAAAAGGCGCATTCGACACTGGCGGCTCTACGACCGCAGAGTATATCGCAACCGACGGCAACCGGATGCTTCCGCCGCCGGCGCCCCTACCTGACTCCGCCGCTGTTGTGGGCGGAGGAGCGCAAGGGAATTTCCGGATATACACGGTTACGGAAATTCCGGCTTTTTCCTCGGATACGTGGAAATTCGCCATATCCGGTCTGGTCGATAACCCCAGTGCATGGAACTGGGAAGAGTTCCTGAAGCTGAAGCGGACTGTGCAGGTTAGTGATTTCCACTGTGTGACCGGCTGGTCTGTATACAAATGCACATGGGAGGGCATCCCGCTTAAGCAATTATTAGCTGCTGCTGGTGTTCAAGCCAAGGGGAAATATGTGAAGTTTTATTCAGGCGATAAGGTATATACGGATGCGTTGTCCCTGAGCCAGGCAAATGGGGATGACATTATGGTCGCTGTGCTCATGGATGGTAAGCCCATTCCGCAAAAATTAGGAGGCCCAGTAAGGCTGATCGTTCCGCAAATGTATGCCTACAAATCCGTTAAATGGCTTCAAGGGATCGAGCTCATCGAGAAGGAGCACATGGGCTACTGGGAAGTAAGAGGCTACGATAACGATGCATGGGTAGATAGATCAAAAGCGTAATTTACTTGTACTCAGACAAGCTGGCACTGACTTTCCGGGAGGTTTTTGGTATAGTGTATACTAAGAATTTTCTCGGAAA
Organism: Paenibacillus andongensis; assembly: GCF_025369935.1. NCBI lineage: Bacteria > Bacillati > Bacillota > Bacilli > Caryophanales > Paenibacillaceae > Paenibacillus > Paenibacillus andongensis. The sequence continues at coordinate 1,508,705 of NZ_CP104467.1, forward strand.
TGAGGGACATTATCATGGAAATCGTATCTGTGAATGTTGGTTTACCACAAACAATAATATATCAAGGGAAGGAGCTGGTTACGGGTATTTATAAATATCCGGTCAGCTCATCTTTGCATGTAACGAAGACACAGTTGGATGGAGACGGGCAAGCAGATTTGACGGTGCATGGCGGAGCCGACAAAGCGCTGTGTGTATACCCGGAGGAGCATTACGCACACTGGGAGCAAGTGCTGGGCCAGAAGATGGAAGCAGGCACGTTCGGTGAGAATCTAACAGTACGCGGCCTGCTCGAAGATCAGGTCTGCATCGGGGACACCTACGCGATTGGTGACGTAATCGTCCAGGTCTCGCAGCCTCGTCAACCTTGTCATAAACTAGCGAAACGTTTGGATTGGACAGACGCTGTCCTCCAAGTACAGGAAACCGGCTATACTGGCTACTATTTCAGGGTGCTAACAGAAGGTGTAATTTCTAAGAATGCACAAGTGAAGCTTATCGCCAAAGATGAAGCGGGTGTAACAGTCGCCTATGCCAACCAAATTAAGTATCACGAAAAAATGAATGTAGAAGCTGCTCAGCATATTGCGACCATACAAGCATTATCAGCAAGTTGGAAACAATCCTTCCTTAAAAGGTTGGCGGAGCTTGGCGTATGATCACGGGCGTTATTCTTGCCGGAGGGCTTAATCGCCGTATGAGCGGAAGGATAAAAGCACTTCTCCCCGTACAAGGTCAGCCCTTGTTCCTTAGGCAATTGAAGGAAATGTCGAGCATCTGCAAGCAAGTCATTGTCGTAACCAATGAACCTGAGGTTTTACGACCTCACCTGTCTACGGTATCGAATATAAACGTGCAATGTATCACTGATCAATATGTACAAAAAGGGCCTTTAAGCGGTATTCAAGCTGCCTCTCTGATCGCATCAGAGCAGCATATGTGGATTGTGGGCTGTGATATGCCTTTTATTTCTGCCGAAGCGGCAAAGGCAATGGCCATGTTGTGCCAAGAAGCTAACTTGGATGCCGTTATCCCTGTGCTGGACGGTCGCGTTCATCCACTTCACGGCATATATTCAAGAATAGTAGGTTCCGAAGCCGAGGTGTTATTGAAACAAAAACAGTTTCGTTTAATGGGACTGCTGGATCATATAGATTGGAAGGCTGTAGAGAATGATTTTTTTGAAAGGAAAAATATCCCTATCCATTTCGCAACAAATGTGAATACTCCGGAAGAGTATGAGCAAATGTTAGCTAATCTATCATGAAAGTTGTTTTTTTAGTTGGTTTTCGCTATGAAATCTATGATTTTGTCATGAAATATGCCATAATGTACTTTGAGAGAAGGTGAACTCCTATGTCGAAGCTGCTTATGGATCGATTCGGGCGGATGCACGATTACTTGCGAATTTCTGTTACAGATCGTTGTAATCTGCGCTGTGTATACTGCATGCCTGAAGAAGGAATGGAATTTGAAGCGGATGAAAAGTTGTTAACTTTCGAGGAAATTACTGAAGTTGTCCGTGTGCTGGCTGGGCTTGGTGTTCGTAAATTGAGATTAACCGGCGGAGAGCCCCTTGTGCGTAAAAACTTGGAGCAATTGATTGGTATGCTTTCTCAAATTCCCGGAATTGAAGATATTGCTCTGACTACGAACGGGATTTACTTTGCATCGAGGGCTGAGAAGCTACGAGCAGCAGGGTTAACCCGTGTTAATATTAGCTTGGATTCGTTGAAAGCGGATCGATTCTCTTTGATAACTAGAGGCGGTGATATTCATCGTGTTCTGGCTAGCATTGAAGAAGCTTACCGCGTGGGAATTACCCCGATTAAGCTTAATGTGGTCTTGATGAAAGGCATTAACGATGACGAAATTGAAGACTTTTTGCAAATGACGATTGACCGACCTATTCAGGTTCGATTTATTGAGTACATGCCTATCGGTCACCAAGATGAGGATTGGAAAAGCCGCTATTTATCGCTGACAACCGTTTTAGATCGCTGTAAAGCGAAGGGTTGGCATGCTTCAGCATCGGACGCGGTTTATGGAAATGGGCCTTCTCAGAACTTTCGAATTGACGGAGCGTTAGGCTCATTCGGCCTCATACATCCGATTAGCGATCACTTCTGTGAGACCTGCAATCGTCTGCGAATAACTGCGGATGGCAATGTGAAGCCATGTCTATACTGGTCGGATGAATTTAATGTTCGAACATATATCGGAGATGATTCTGCGATAGAAGATTTATTCTTCCGTGCTTTGGATATCAAACCTCAAAATCATGAGATGGCCCAGGCACTAATGAATGAAGAGCAGTCTCATACACCAACACTTCGCCGGATGTCGCAAATTGGCGGTTGACCTTAGGAGGAACATACGTTTGTGAGCGATACTAAACTTAAATTTGGGCGTAAAGTGATTTCGGTTGAGGAAGCCCGAAGCCTACTTTTCGAACACGTTAAACACACACCTATAGAGTCCGTTCCGCTATCTTCCACTTTCGGTAGAAGGCTGGCCGTGGACATCTATGCCGATCATCCGGTACCCCATTTTCGCAGATCAGGTGTGGACGGGTATGCCGTATGTTCGAAGGATATTGAGCAAGCTACACCAGAAGCTCCTGTTGTATTGCGTGTTATAGAGCGAATTCCTAGCGGAACGGTTCCTGAGCTTACCATCCAATCTGGTATGGCTGCTCGTATTATGACAGGAGCTCCTGTTCCTGATGGTGCGGATGCTGTCGTTATGCTGGAGATGACGGATTCCCTGCAAGATGCAGGAATGACCTCCTACGATGTGAGCATCAAAAAAAACATACCCGCAGCCAGCAATATAACGCCAATAGCCGGTGAAATCGGTTTAGGGGAAATCTTGCTTGAGCGAGGAACACAGATTGGTCCTGGCGAAGCGGCGATATTAGCCACTTTCGGCTACTCAGAAGTATCTGTTTATCGGCAGCCCAGGGTCGCCATTTTCTCAACTGGTTCTGAATTGTTGAATGTGGCAGAAGCGCTGAAACCGGGACGAATTCGCAACAGTAACAGCTACATGCTGGCGGCGCAGGTGGAAGCTGCTGGGGGCTCTGCGGTTATCATGCAGGCGCTATCGGACGATGTAAAAGAGGTCGAGGCGGCGCTGCAGGAAACTTTGCCCCAAGTCGACTTAGTTCTTACATCTGGCGGTGTTTCCGTTGGCGATTACGATGTTCTTGTTGATGTCTTTGATCGATTTGAGGGCAAACTGCTGTTCAACAAAGTGGCCATGCGTCCAGGCACTCCGACAAGTGCAGCTCTATGGAACAATCGGTTATTGTTAGCTTTATCCGGTAATCCGGGTGCCTCATTCGTTGGGTTTGAACTGTTTGCCAAACCGCTGATTCAAGCGATGGCCGGGTGTCACTTACCTTATCCGGAAGCGATCACCGCTAAGTTGGACGTTGATTATGATAAAGGCTCCGCTTACCCGCGTTATGTCAGAGGAACGACGCAGGTGGACAACAACGGGTGTCTGAAGGTTAAGCCATCAGGTATCGATAAGTCCAGTATTATGGTTTCTATTAAAGATGCGGATTGTTTGATTCATTTACCTGCCGGAGGTAAGGGGTTCGTAAGAGATGAACGCGTGATTATTTATCCTATAAAATAAAGATGGCCTACCTATCGCTGAACTTCCGTTAAGAAGTCTTTGAAGGTAGGCCATTTTATACGGGTACAATTAATGCGGACTTCCATAATGTCTTTACCAACCGAGAATGTTCATGTATCCTTACCTCAATGAGGTTATATTACACATTTAATCCGAATAATTATGACACGATTGCCATTACACTAGAGCTCGATGCTCATGGTGTCATGCCCAGAGGAAAGTCAGTTCTGGTTGCCGCTTTATTGAAAAGCTGATCTATTCGAAATGAGGTGATTTGAGATGAATGAAATTCGTAAATTACGACAAGAGGAGATTCTAGAGAGTTTTTCTCTATCTGAGTTTGCTTTTCAGTATGAGCTTACCGAAGAGGAAAGGGCAGAGCGGATAAGCGCTACAGATCCTAATCAAATGTGGGGCTATTTCGTTGACGGCAATATGGCCGCAAAGCTTACCTTACTTAACTTCCGGACTTGGATTAACGGGAAGAGCTTCGCGATGGGAGGTATTGCGGGCGTAGCCACATGGCCTGAGTACAGACGCAATGGGATGGTGGGACAGCTGCTGGTTCAAGCGCTTAAAACAATGAGAGAGCAGGGGCAGACGATCTCCTTTCTTGCGCCGTTTAAGTTTGAATTTTATCGTAAATATGGCTGGGAAATCTACGTGGATTATTTGAAATATGAAATTCCTGTCGATAAGCTTCCCAAGTTTCAAGCCGCAGAGGGCAGCTCGATCTTACGTGTAGCCAAAAGCGAAGAGATTCTGAATCCAATCTACGCTGAGTTTGCAAAAGCATACAATGGCATGATGGAGCGGGATGCGGACTGGTGGAATAATCGCTATATGAAATTTAAAAAGGGCACAGCTGCCGTCTATACAAACGCTCAAGGGGAACAGCGAGGTTATGTATTTTACCAAGTAAAGGACTCGGTGGCGACCATCCATGAGTTGGTTTTTCTTGACGAGGAAGCAAGACGCGGCATATGGAAATTCCTTGCAGATCATGATTCGATGATCACTAAAGTCGAAGTGAAAGCACCTGTAGATGATGGGCTTCCGTTTCTGGTGCACGATCCAAAGTTCAAACAAGAGAAGATTACTTATTTCTCGGCGAGAATTGTGGATGTAGAAGCTTTTCTGACGGAGTATGTGTTTGAAGCTCGCGAAGGAGCGGAAACCATATATCTACATATTTCAGACAGTCATGCAGATTGGAACGAAGGCGTTTACCGGTTAGAGTTTACCGACAATGGGAAGGCGGCTGTCGTAGCGAAGTTATCTGAAGATGTAATACCTGAAGAGGATCAACTACTTCGATGTAACATACAGACTTTGACGGCTTTGTTCATGGGTTATCAGAAAGCAGGCTTCATGGCCCGGATCGAGCGTCTTCAAGGCTCTGATGAACTTGTTAGCCGGTTGGAAGCTGCCATTCCGCGGCGGACAACCTATTTAGCGGATTTCTTTTAAAAGATAAAAAAAAGACGGTACCTGTGGTAAAAATCATAGGGCCGTCTTTTTGTGCTTTCGTATAGTAGTTCGATGTATCTTTGATTTCAAACCCACACTTCTGCTTGTTTTTATGAATACTTTATCCTTGGAAAGAGTAGAAGGTGCAAGGAGCGGATTCCATATATCTAGAAAATCAAGCAAGGGCAAATGAAAAATTAGAGGAGGCGGATGGTTTTGACTGAAATTCAGATAGCTGCTGTTGGAGATCTTATGGTAAAACGTTACATCATCTCTGATGCCAAACAGCCTAACGGAACGTATGTATTTGACCCTCTTTTAAAAAAAGTAGCTCCGTATCTGAAACGAGCGGATTTGACGATCGGAAATCTCGAAACCACCTTTGCCGGAAAAAAGGGAAGTGCACGCCAAAAATCGAAGGGTCCATTATTCAAGTGTCCGGATGAACTGGCTCCAGCCCTTAGGAGAGCCGGTTTCGATGTACTAATAACGGCAAATAATCATTGTATGGATTTCGGCGCTGCAGGTTTGCTTCGAACGTTGCGGATTTTAGATCAAAATGGGATTCATCATACGGGTACATTTAACTCCGCAAAAGGGTCCAAGGAATATCTCATCAAAGATATCAAAGGTATAAAAATCGGAATCCTTTCCTATGCAAATGGGCTCAACGGTATTCCTATACCAAAAAGTAAACCATGGTTGGTTAATCTAGTTCGAACAAAAAAAATTGTTCAGGATATTCATAATTTGAAAAAAAAGGTAGATCTGGTGATCGTATATTTGCATTTCGGAAATGAATACCATCATTCTCCAAACTTGCAGCAGAAGCAATTGGTCAAACATTTGTTTAAACATGGAGCGAATATTATTTTGGGATCGCACCCGCATGTTCTTCAACCGTTAGACTCTCGAGGGAAGAAACAATTCGTTATTTATTCGTTAGGTAATTTTATATCTACTAAATTAAAGAATAACCACAACACACAGAGCAGCATTATTCTTAATATTAATGTCAAAAAAGATAATGAAGGAAAAATAAGCATAAACGGGATTCATTATATTCCGACATTGGTGCATCGAAAACTTCAAAATGGTCGTAAAAAAACCGAAGTTATCCCAATTCGAGAAGCGCTGAGTGAAAACAATCCAAATTTGAAAGAAAAACAGCGAGAACGAATAAAAAAAATGGTAGAGCATTCGATCAAAATATTGAAGGGGATATAATGATTGGTACCATTAACACCGAATAAAGTGACTTGATCAAGGGCACGTTAATGGAAATCATTAACAGGAGGGTGTGTCCTTGTATCATTTGTATACTCATAATGATCTGGATGGAGTAGGTTGCGGTATAATAGCTCGATTAGCATTCGGGGAAAAGGTAGAAATTCGATATAACTCTGTCGGAGGGTTGAATCTACAAGTAAAGCGCTTTTTAGAAAAATCAAGAAAAAAGAGCTATTTGTTTATCACCGACTTATCCGTGGATGAAACGAATGAACAAGGACTTAACGAGTTTGCGAAATCGGGTGGGAAAGTAAAACTTATTGATCATCATAAAACCTCACTTCATTTAAACAAATATTCGTGGGGAATGGTTCAGATCGCGTATGAAGATGGAAAACTCGCTTCTGCAACTTCTCTATTCTATGAGTATCTGATCCAGAACGGATTGTTGAAGCCGATGAAGGGATTAGATGAATTCGTCGAATTGGTCCGTCAGTATGATACTTGGGAATGGGAACAGAATGAATACATGAAGGCCAAGCGATTAAACGATCTCTTTTATTTAATTTCCATCGAAGAATTTGAGGAAAAAATGGTAGCTCGCATTCAGCAAAGTGAGAACTTTGCATTCGATCCCTTTGAAGAAAAAATTTTGGATATGGAAGAAGAAAAAATCGAACGCTATGTGCGCAGAAAAAAGAGAGAAATCATCCACTCCCGTATTAATGATCATCATGTAGGCATCGTTCATGCGGAATCCTATCATTCTGAACTTGGAAACGATCTAGGCAAAGAAAATCCTCATCTGGATTATATCGCAATCATGAATATGGGCGGTAAGAAGATAAGCTTTCGAACGATTCACGATCACATCGATGTCTCGGAAATTGCGGGTCTTTATGGAGGAGGGGGCCATGCTAAAGCTTCCGGTTGCTCAATGACAGAAGAAGCTTATCAGTGGTATGTAGCAAAGCCATTTCCGATGGAGCCCATTCGCGCGGATGCGAATAAAAATACATTTAACACGAAAAATTCTGTTTATGGATCCCTTTATGAGAATAGAAATGAACAACAAGTGTTTATTTTTCCTTCAGGAGGCAAGTGGGAAGTCGATGTGGATGGGGCCCTATCCAACCAACATTTTAGTACTTTCGAAGAGGCGGAACGTTATGTCAAAAGAGATTATGCAGCTTGGTTAGTTCGGGACGAAACGTATGTTGCCTTCCTAATGGAGCATATGGCGGCAAGAAAAACAAAAACCCTCGAGGGTAGTTCAGTATGATAAGGAACGACGCCAGTTCCAGATAACTGGGATAAAATGCAAGCCTCCTCCTCATACTAACTATGAGACAATGGAGGTGAACGCTATGCCCAAAAATGAAGCCGATCCCAAGTATGACCGCGAAGATAACCGAGCAGATAAGAAAAAAAATCAGCAGAATAACGCTAATTTTACTGAAGAGGCGCAAACGCTATCGAGCCACAATGCCGATGATTTCGTCCCAAGTTTAAATGGTATTCCCAAAAATCAAGTTTAAGTAACAACAGGCTGCTCTTCTAGCACTTTTGGGAGAGCAGTTTTTCTGTTTTTCCCACCTTAAATAAAAAAAGCTGATTTCTTGAGAAGTACATCTCAGAAACCAAGCTTTTTTTGTTATAAGCCGTTTAATTTAGTTTGTACACTTTAATGGTTTGGATACCAAATTTCTGCAAAGATTGCTTAGATCCTGGGATAAAGATATCAATACGTTTGCCTTTGATTGCACCGCCTGTATCTGTTGCATAAGCATACATGCCGCCTGCAGGAAGGCCGTTGAAATTATAACCTTCTATATAGAGCTTAGACCCTAGAGGAATCACAGAGGGATCTACAGCAACGGTTCCAATACCTAATGGATTACCCATATAATCCATAGCTCCGTAGCCGCCATTTTCAGAAGGATCTGCTGAATAGGCAGTAGATTGAAATAATTCATAATCTGGCTTATGCTGATTGCCATCTTTACTTAGAATAGCTATTTTGCTGCTAGCGTCCCACTGAACAGGAATTTCGGATGCTTTGCTTAGGAAACGAAGAGGCACGTATACGCGTCCGTTTTGGAATTCCGCATGTGTGTCCATCTCGACAGGGGTGCTATCGATTTTGGCTTCTTTTTGTCCCGATACTAAGGTGATCGAATGTTTGTTGTTATTTAGCGTGACTTTGATCTCATCGCCTTCTTTTTGCCACTTCACATCATAACCAAGCTTCTCCGTTACAAAACGAATCGGTACTTGGGTAGCATGATTATCATCCAGAAATGGCTGAGCATCCGGAAATTGAACGAGCTCATCATTGACTTGCACTTTCACATCCATCTCTGCAGCATGCGCCGAAAATGGGGAAAGAAAGCCTCCTGCCAACACTGTTAAAGACACAGCAAGGCTAGTTAACCCTTTAGTAATTGTATGCAATTGGTAATCCTCCTTCAATGAGCCTTCGAGGTTAGTTGACGGGTTCGGGAAGAAGGTTCTCCCTAGTCTGCTCTTTTGAAGAGCAAATATTCACCCCATGTAAATCGTCCCCCGTACCGGCACTTTGTCTGTGCACCGGACTCGGCTTCAAATAGTTTAGCATTCGAGGCTCTGTGGGACAACGACCAAAATATGGATGGAGGTCTTAGAGTGTACTAGACTTAGGTCTAGGTACAAAAACAGTCGCGAGTCCGTTTTGACGGTTATCTGTTTCAGGTACGATAGAAGCATGAAGAATATGTGAAGGGCGGTAAGCAAAAATGAGTATGGATCGATCTAAAGGGTTGGCTTTGGTTTTAATCACAGCAGGTTTACTTATTTGTCTGCATCAGTTTGGTGGTCACATTCATTTAATGGGGTTGTTATTCCCGGCAGCTCTGCTTGGATTAGGCTATGTAGGCATTCAGAATGGGAAGAAAATTGGATGGTTTATTGCCGGCTTGGGCGGATTGATACTGACCATTAAACTATCGGGCTTTATCGCGATCGCTTTCGCAGTATGTATAGTGTTGTATGGATTTCATTTATTGAAGAAACGAAATGAATATTAATTTTCAAGCAAATGGAGGTGTAACTTCATGAATATATTGAATCGGATTGGCAAAATAGCTGAAGCTGCATGGCAAGAAACGGCAAGCAAGCTTGAGCAACATGAACGGGGGGGCAGCGTGATAGATAAGCTTGAACAGCGCTATGAGGAGGCGCTGCAGCGAACCATTGAGCTGCGACGCCACATTGTGAACGCAGAGGAGATGGCGCAGCTGCGCGGCGAGCAAGCCGAGCTGGCAATGCGCGCCGGCGATGAAGAGCTCGCGCGGCTAGCGCTGCAAGAGAAGCAGCGCGAGGAAGCCGCTTGCGAGCTCTACCGCGCGCAGTACGCGGGCAGCCAGGATGTGTGCCTGGCGCTCGCGGATGAACTGCGCGGGCTGCGTGCGGGGCGCGCAGCCGAGGGGCCTCGGGTGCAGCCGCCGAGCAGCGGGCTGCACGAGAAAGAGGCTCGCGACGCATGGCGCGAGCTGGAAGTGACCGGCCGCGAGCTCGGCCGGGAAGCGCTGCAGGGGCTCCGCGAAGCGGGTCGCCTGTCGCAAGAGACGCTGAAGGAAGCCAGCGGCAACCTTCAGCAGGAACTGCGCACGCTGCGCGGCAAGTTCCAGCAGGAGTGGCAGCAGCATCGCTCCAGCGATGACACTGACCCGCGCGGCAAGAAATAGCCGCGTGTTATCCCTCCAGCGCCAAGTAAGTAGGCGCAGAGGGGCCCTTGACCTCCATGATTCATGCGGAAGCCTTGCCGCGCAAGGATTTGCATCTTGGAGGTCGTCCATTCTTATGGTATGCTAGGAATCTATATGAACTAATTTAAAAGTCAGCCAGAGGAGGTGCAGCGATGGGAGAAGAAACTAAAAGCAACCGTAACCGCAATACAGCACTAGTGCTGATTGGAGCCGGTCTTTTTTTGCTTCTAGATCATACGATAGGCTTTTTCCCCATTCTTGCCATAATCCTCATCTTGCTAGGCATTCATCGGGTGCGTTCACGCAAAGAGCGCAAAGGTTATGTACTGATAGGCATAGGGGCAGTGATTTTATTCGGTGATCATATTACCATCGTGTTTTCTATTGTCTTAATTTCGCTAGGTTTGTTTTTCATACGATCTAAGCAAGTACACAAAGACGACACGTATATGCAAAAGCAGAAATTGGTGGATAGCGTCCGATTAGGCCGTGAGCCTTGGATTTTACGTAACAGTTCAACTTGGTACATTATTGGAGAAACCTACATTGATCTTTCACTTGCGATTTTGGAGCAAAAGGAAACCACGGTCATCCTGCAAGGCATTGTAGGAGATGTAGATATCAAAGTGCCGGAGGATATCGGTGTCGCTGTCACAGCTTCCATCTCTTTCGGGCAGATTCAAGTTGCGAATGAGCGTGAGTCAGGGGTTATGAACAAGCTGGTCTGGCAGTCCCCTAACTATGAACTCTGCGATCACCGCGTGAAACTTGTGCTTTCTTACATCGTAGGAGATATCAAGATCAAAGTATTGTGAGAATGTGCGCTTGGGCATGCGTAATGATCTAGAGGAGGTTCATCACCAATTGGACGGCTATAAACGGCGATTAACGAATATGATATGGCGCAGCATGAGTGAATCGATCATCTTTAGTTTCGTTGTGTTTGGCGCGATCATTTATTTTTTGAATTCACGCAATCTGATTGTGCCATTTACAAGCTGGCAAGAGGGCGTTAAGTTTACATTCATAACGATTTTGGTAATAGGCGGCATTGGCGCTGTGTACGGCTTCTGGAATAGCAACCGAATTACTCGGAGGCTGGAGCCGATGATGGAAACGATGATTTTGCTCGAAAAAGGGACGTTTGCCCGCGGCGGCTTCCAGAACGGGGAAGATGAAATCGGGCGCCTGGGTGATCAGTTAGGCCGTATTATGAAACGGTGGGAAGAGCAGGTTACTTCCCTGCAGCGCTTATCTAATGATAATGCGGAGCTTGCGGAGAAAGCCAAGCTTTCTGCTGTGATTGAAGAAAGACAGCGATTGGCGCGAGAACTTCATGATGCGGTGAGCCAGCAATTATTTGCAATATCAATGACGGCAACAGCAGTAGGGCGGACCTTGGATAAAGATTTCGAGAAGGCTAAACGGCAAATTCATCTCATCGAGGAGATGGCTTCTGTCGCCCAGTCGGAAATGAGAGCTTTGCTTCTGCATTTAAGACCTATTCATCTGGAAGGGAAACGACTGTCCGAAGGACTTGTCGAGCTTCTGAAGGAGCTTGCGGCTAAAGTACCCATGGCGATTACTTGGGATATGGACGAGGATATCCGCTTGAATAAGGGGATTGAGGATCATTTGTTCCGTATTGTACAAGAGGCGCTTTCTAATGCGCTGCGTCATTCTAAGGCAAATAAGCTGGAAGTGAAGCTGCTGCATCGTCCTGACGGTGTTCGGCTTGCGATACGCGATGACGGGGTTGGATTTGAATTAGATGCTAAGAAGCTTACATCATATGGTATCGTGTCCATGAAGGAGCGGGTTAATGAAATCGGCGGCTCTGTGGATATTATTACGGCGCCTGATCGAGGTACGCGTATTGAAATTCGTGTGCCTATATTGGCTGCTGAGTATGCGGTTGAAAATTAATTATTATCAAAGATATTCTATCAAGGCGAAAATAGTTTTCTAACGAGAGGAGAAGCAAATGGACGACGCGTTGATTAAGGTTTTGCTTGTCGATGACCACGAAATGGTCAGGATCGGACTTGCAGCCGTACTAGGGACAGAGGATGGTATTGAAGTGGTCGGGGAAGCCAGCAATGGTCATGATGGCATTCGGCTTGCTCAGGAATATCGACCAGATGTCGTACTCATGGATTTGGTCATGGAAGGCATGGACGGTATCGAAACGACAAGGAAGCTGCTGCAACTTTACCCAGATTGCAAGGTCATTGTGTTGACGAGCTTCTTAGATGATGAGAAAATGTATCCTGTGATAGAAGCTGGGGCGTTCAGCTATTTGCTCAAAACGTCACGCGCCTCCGAGATCGCTCAAGCGATCAGAGCAGCGGCTAAAGGGCAATCCATTCTGGAGTCGCAAGTTGCCTCCAAGATTATGAATCGCTTTCGTCAGCCCAAGCCGGCAGCAGAACCGCATGAGGAATTAACCGATCGTGAGATGGAAGTGCTTCGCTTGATTGCCAAAGGTAAATCCAATCAAGAGCTAGCAGATGATTTGTTTATCGGTGTGAAAACGGTAAAGTTTCACGTCACCAATGTTCTGGCCAAGCTAGGTGTAGAAGATCGAACACAAGCCGCCATCTATGCTTTTAAACATGGTTTGGCTGAATAGCAAAAAGTCACAAGGGAGCGATACGAATGAATCTATTAAAGCAAATTTGGAGCTGGTTTGGTTCCATTGCCATTTCGTTTATTTTAGTCGTATTTCTTGGTGTTTTCGTGTTCCAATCCACGAAGGTGATGGGACATTCCATGGATCCGACGCTGCATGACAGTCAACGCGTGTATGTATCAAAGCTTTCTCATACGTTTAAATATGAACCTAACTATGAGGATATTGTGATTATCGACTCCAGAGTGGATCTTAAGAGAACGTTCAAGAACGACTTGTTAGACAGCCCATTGCTCAGTTTATTTACTAATGGTGATGATAAACATGTCTGGATCAAACGGGTGATTGGTAAGCCGGGAGATCAATTGGAGCTCAAGGACGACAAGATGTATCGTAACGGCGTGCCTCTTGACGAGCCATACATTAACGAGGCAATGAGAGCCAACGGAAACAAGAAATGGACGGTGCCTGCCGATCATATTTTCGTGATGGGAGATAACCGAAATAATAGTATGGATAGCAGAGTGATCGGATACATCCCTCTTGATCATGTTTTAGGTAAGAAGCTGTTCTAAAGAAAGCGACCCTCTGGATGAGCGTGCATGTGCATGAGCTCATTCGAGGGTCGTTTTTTTTGTTGTTAGGAAATTAAAAATGACCTGAGCATCGCCAGGTCATTTTCATAAGAGCTATATATTTTGAATATTCACTCACATCTGAATATCAAGCAGTAATCCGCTCATCGGAACCGGCAGATAAGCTTGGAGCTGGGATCGATATTGGCCGTAAGGCTTGAGTTGTGAACGAGACATTTGGAACAACGACTCCGAAGGCAATTGCTGCAATTGTCCTATCGAATTAGAAAGCGAGGCGGCGAAGTTTGTAATGCTGCCAAGACTTTTTAACGCGGAGCTAGAATGGTTCTTAATCTGATCTTGAAGTTCATCTTCTTGGAGTTCTAAGCTTCCGTCGTCCAGCTTTGTTATCCCGATTTCTTTCAGAGAATAGGGCTTAGCGGCTTGCTCTAGTCCGATGAGAAGCGAGCGATTCAAATACTCGGGAGAATCCCGCAAACTGTCCTGAAATTCATTATATGTATGTACGAATTGACGTATAGGTTCAATGATGGATTCGCTATCAGCTTCTGACGAAAGAGGTGCTGCCTTGAAGGCAATGGCAGGAAGTCGAGACTCCACTAAGGATTGTGCTGATTGTTTAACATTCTGTGCAGATTGAACAAATTCGGCTACGTCTTTCGCTGCAGACTGAGCATGTTGTTTGTAGGCTAGTTCTGCAAAAGGCATGTCAAGAGGACGTCGAATGGTACTTGATTTACCGCCGGCAATACCGCTAACCGCGCTTACCCGGTAGTAGTCTTTATGGGTTTGATAGCTGTTCAAAGCTGTGATTGGGGGATATGCATAAATCATGGAGATCACCTCATTTTCGCTTAATTCAAGTATAGCATTCGTAGGGACTGGGGTAAATTGGTACTTGCTTCGTTAGAAGAGAAAAAAGCTGCCTATTTAAGCGGAGTCATTTGCAGTCTTGCCAACATAAGATAGCATTATTGCTTCTTGTGGAGGCGGTGCCAAGTGATACGCAAACGATTGGCTTCCATTGACGATCGAGCTATCCATCGATTAGTCGTTGAACAGTTAGTACCCTTTTCTAGATTGTATGACACAGGTAGTTCCGTAACATTTTCGGAAATACGGAAGAGACTGAATCAGAATAAAACGTTTGTTACGGCCAGAGGGTATAAACAGCCGTTCGGATTCATCACGATGATTCGCAAATCGAGTGTGTTATTCATTGATATGTTAGCCGTCGATTCTCGTGAGCAAGGGAGAGGCTGGGGGAATGAGCTTATGAAGGTCGCCGAAGAGTATGGGAAAAGTGAACGCTGTATGACGGCTGAACTTTTTGTTGATGAAAGCAACCCTAAAGCGATTCAATTTTACTTACGCAAAGGTTACGAGATCCATTCGTTTATTCCCGAGTTAAGCTGTTATAAAATGAGTAAGAAATTAAGAAGATAAGACAAAGGGCTGCAGATGATGGTTTCATCCACAGCCCCTTCATCATTCGCTGAACATAGCCGCAATATTTTCAAGTGGAATATCGATCGGGCCTTGATTCCCAGGAGCTATGCCACCAAAAAGAGGAAAGCCAAAGGAGGAATAACTCTCTGCTGCTGTGCCTGAGAATGGTGTTTGATCTAGTGGCTTTGCTTGATTTGTTTTCATTGCTTTTGATTTGGAAATGGTTTTTTTGGTTTTCTTCGTAGTTGTGCTGAGCTTCGGATTGGCATCATCATTCAGGATCAGCTTGTTTTTTTCAATACGACTTAATACGCCATAGATTTCGGAACCATTGTTTAAAAAAATAAGAACATGCTTTCCGTATAAGCTTCGACAGGTTTTATCAGTAATTGGATAAACAGGCTGCATTGTATCTTAGCACCTCCGTGTTATTGTGTACTTTCAGCCTATTCATTGCCGGGCGGATCGGTATAGACGAATGTCTAGATTCGTATAAGAAAAAGTTATGAGAGAAAGTTCTCAGAAAAGTTGAATAGCTTGACTATTTTAGGTATGCTAAGCATATTAACTAATCCTAATAGAGAAAGAATGATGCATAGATGAGTGGAGCTGTGTTTTATATTTTCGGAGCAACGGGCGATTTGGCGAAAAGAAAGCTGTTTCCTGCTTTTTATAGCCTATATCGTGAAGGAAAGTTAGGGGAAAATTTTGCTGTAGTTGGTTTGGCTAGAAGACCTCGCACGAATGAACAATTTCGTGATGATGTAAAGCATTCGATTGAGGATTTTGCCCGTTATAAAGTGACGGATGAGGCGGAATGGGATCGATTCGCACAACGTTTTGAATACATGTCACTGGATATCAATAATGTCGCTGGTTTCCATGAACTTAATGTACTGACTGCCAAATTGGATGAGAAATATCAGACCGGCGGGAATCGTTTGTTCTACCTGGCTCTGGCTCCAGAGCTTTTCGGCAACGTATCGTACAACTTAAGTGAAGGCGGATTACTCGAAACCAAAGGTTGGCATCGTCTTGTTATTGAGAAGCCGTTCGGATACGACCTGCCTTCAGCGGAGCGTTTGAATGGACAGCTTCGTCAAGTATTTGAAGAGCAAGATATTTACCGAATTGATCACTACTTAGGTAAAGAAATGGTGCAAAATATTGAGTTCGTTCGTTTCGCGAATGCTTTCTTTGAACCACTTTGGAATAATAAATACATAGCTAACATTCAAATTACGCTAAGTGAAACGGTTGGCGTTGAAGAACGCGGCGGTTATTACGATCACTCTGGCGCTCTGCGGGATATGGGTCAGAATCATATGCTGCAAATGCTGATGATGATGGCCATGGAGCCGCCAAGCCGCCTGCATCCGGAAGATATCCGGGATGAGAAGGTGAAGGTCCTGCGTTCCCTCCGCTTATTCGAATCCGGCGAAGATGTTCGTGCGAATGTGGTCCGTGGTCAATATTCGAGCGGCTCTTCCAAAGGAAAAGCGCTGGCTGCTTACCGTGAAGAAGATTCGGTGAATCCGCAATCTACAACAGAGACTTATTTTGCAGCCAGAGTTCACGTGGATAATTTCCGCTGGGCAGGTGTACCTTTCTACATTCGTACAGGGAAAAGGCTGCCAGTCAAAACAACCGAAGTTGTTGTAGAATTTAAGAACATTCCGAATAATGTGTATTTGGCCAAAAAGCATGAGTTAGAGCCGAATTTGCTTGTATTCCGTGTGAACCCGATGGAAGGCATCTATCTGAAAATGAATGCGAAGCAGCCGGGCTCGGAAGGCGTCATCGTTCCCGTAGCGATGGATTTCTGCCAAAGCTGTCAGATCGGTATCAATACGCCGGAAGCTTACGAGCGCTTGCTGTATGACGCAACGCGTGGAGATTCCACGTACTTTACCCGTTGGGATGAAGTGGCGCTTGCATGGTCCTATGTGGATCGTATTGCAGCAGCATGGAGTGAGAAGACGGAAGACCTCAAACACTATCCAGCCGGATCTTGGGGGCCTGAAGAGGCATCGAAGCTCCTAAGCGATGACGGCTTCAAGTGGTGGCCGATTAACGGTCAAAATGAAGGTGAAGTTGATTGGGAAGCCGTTCAAAAAACAACGGTTTTAACCTAGTTGCTTTCAACCTTGACAAACGCGCTCGTTATGGACGGCGTAAGCCGTTTATCCTTGAGGTAACAAGCTTAACATCCAACTGGCGAACTCTGCCTGTTGGATTTTTTTTGTGGTATAATAAATATTACGGAGTAAATCTTACTATTCATTACTTGAGGTGCGTATATGTCACGAAGAGCTTTTATCAGGTGGTTGCTGGCAATAGGGGCTGCACTTGTTGGATTAAGTGCCATTTTTAGTCAAATGGTTAAGAAAAAGTTTATTCCGGATGCTAAGCCCTCCCTATCATCTGTGAAACCTGAGCCTTCCCAATCCGTGGCAGCATCTTCGGCAGAACCCTTGCCGGCAGGTCCCCTCATGTCCTATTTTATATTAAGCGACCTTCATATTAGTATAGGTGATGCACTTACGGGTAAGAAATTAAGACAAGCGCTTGATGATATTACCCATTTCGACGGTCCTGTTGATGCTATCATGTTGACAGGCGATCTGACGGACACAGGAACGGAACAAGATTATAAGGAGCTGCGTACCATTGTAAGTGAATATAAACTTCCACCTGTTCATGCGAATATGGGAAATCACGATTATTACTCGATCTGGATTAATAAAGCGAATATATGGGATCAAGCAGCCGTTCCGAACGGCAAAAGTGACGCGATGAGCCGAGAGTCGTTCAAGAAGTTTTTTGGCTACAAGCAGCTCTACAATGATTTTACGACCAAGGGTCACTCCATCTTGCTGCTTTCACAAGAAGCCTACGTGCAAGAGAAGCCTGAGGTGGGTGAGGGAGCTTGGTATTCCGATGAGCAATTGGAATGGTTCAAAGAACGGGTGAAAAGCCTCTACAAACCTGGAAGACCACTGTTCGTGATGACGCATCAGCCGCTGCCGCCTAGTGGCACAGATGGGGGATCACATCAATTAATGCGCGCTATCAAGTTCCGCGAGACGTTAAAGCCATATAAGAATGTATTCGTGTTCTGCGGACATCGTCATCAAGATTTCCAGAATGGGACACCGCATTATGTGAAGGAGTCTTTCCATTATTTCCACAATGCTTCGGTTGGAAGAACGCTTAACCGGGCCTACCAGCAAGAAGCCAAGAATAAAGCACAGGGCATCTATGTGCAAGTATTTGCAGATAAGGTCGTCGTGCGCGGCCGAGAGTTTAGCAATCGAACTTTCCTAGATGAAGCGAATTGGAGTATTGATTTGCAGAAAGTTCAAGCCTGATTCATAGCAAGCCATATGTAAAAGAAGAAGGGAATAATCTAATGACAACGCAACTCACAAAACAACTCGCAACAGAAGTCGCTAAGCGGCGTACTTTCGCGATTATTTCTCACCCGGATGCGGGTAAAACAACATTGACCGAGAAACTGCTGTTATTCGGAGGCGCGATTCGCTTAGCTGGAACAGTCAAAGGGCGTAAGGCTAGCAAACATGCGACATCCGACTGGATGGAAATTGAGAAGCAGCGTGGAATTTCGGTAACTTCCAGCGTTATGCAGTTCGATTACGAAGGGCATCGCGTGAACATTCTGGATACACCTGGTCACCAAGATTTCAGTGAGGATACGTACCGAACACTTACTGCCGCGGATAGTGCGGTGATGTTGATTGACGTAGCCAAAGGGGTCGAGATGCAGACGAAGAAGCTATTCCAGGTGTGCAGAATGCGCGGAATACCGATCTTCACGTTTATTAACAAAATGGATCGCGAGGGCCGCGACCCGTTTGAACTTTTAGAGGAATTAGAAGAGGTTCTCGGCATTCGTTCGTATCCTATGAACTGGCCGATTGGATCTGGCAAGCAGTTCTGCGGAGTTTACGATCGCGGGAAATCGCAATTAGAGCTGTATCAAGGTGAAGATCATAAAGATATTCAAGTACGCGAAGTGGATGGTGTTGATGATCCATTAGTGAAGCAAATTGCTGGTGAATTCCTGCACAAACAATTAAGCCAGGACATTGAGCTGCTCGATATAGCCGGTGATCCGTTTGATATGGAGAAAGTGTTGAAAGGCGAGCTTACACCTGTTTTCTTCGGAAGTGCCGTGAACAACTTCGGAGTGCAGACGTTTCTTGAGAACTTCCTACAGCTTGCGCCAGCGCCAGAGCCGCGTAACAGCACAGTAGGTATCATTGAGCCTACCAAAGAGAAATTCTCAGGTTATGTATTCAAGATTCAAGCGAATATGAATCCAGCTCACCGCGACCGTGTGGCTTTCCTTCGTATCGTCTCTGGGAAATTTGAGCGTGGCATGTCTGTGAAACATGTTCGACTGGGCAAAGACATTAAGTTAGCTCAGCCGCAGCAATTTTTGGCGCAGGACCGCGACATCGTCGAAGAGGCATTCCCAGGCGATATCATTGGCTTGTTTGATCCAGGAATTTTCCGCATCGGCGATTCCCTAAGTGAAGGGGAAGCGGTCGTCTTCGACGAGCTGCCGACTTTCTCTCCGGAGCTGTTCAGCAAAGTTTCGATCAAGAATGCTTTGAAGCAAAAGCAGTTCCTCAAAGGGATTGATCAATTGACCGAAGAAGGTATGATTCAAGTATTCACCACGATTGGTTTCGAGGATATGATTCTTGGCGTAGTCGGTCAACTGCAATTCGAAGTACTTGAGCATCGGATGAAATCCGAATACGGCGTTGACATTTTATTACAGCGTCAGAACTATCAGTTCGCTCGTTGGATTATAGACGAGAAGCTGGATCCAAGCAAATTCCGCATTAACTCACAGCTGGTCAAAGATAAAAAAGGGAATTACGTGGGCTTGTTCGAGAGCGAGTATGCGCTGCGATCATCGATCGAGAAAAACCCGACTGCTAAATTTTTAACTAGCGCTCCATAAGTTGTAATTAAAGAAGAGGCTGCCTCCGGATCTTAATCTGGGGAACAGCCTCTTCTTTCAATTTTGTCGCCAACGGACAGTTTGCTTCATACAATAGGTACGGGTTAATAAGTAGTTTTATAAACCAGTCCTAAGGAAGTGAAGTAGAGACGTGCACCTCTTAATCATTGCTCCTGAACAAATTCCAGTGCCGCCGATACTAGGTGGTTCCGTCGAAATATCTATTCATTCCATTGCACGCGAGCTTGCCAAAATGCACCAAGTCACCGTTATTTCGCGGCAGCATCCTAGGTACAGCCGTATTTCACGTCAGGGTCGACTTACGATTATTAGAGTACCTACGGGAAGCTCTCGTACGTACTTGAAGGAAGTGCTTAAGGCAACCAAGGGAAAAACATTCGATTGGATTCAAGTCGATAACAGACCCGAGTATGCTGCTGTCATTAAACGCCATTTTCCGAAAACACCAGTATCTTTATTTCTACATTCCTTAACTTTCGTGAAGCCGCCGTATGCTTCTATTCGCAGATGCTCCAAGCATTTGAATAAAGTGGACTGGATTGTAGCTAACAGCAGCTCACTTGCAGAGGAGTTAACAAGACTTTATCCGAAACAACAAAATAAGCTTCACAAGATTTACCTCGGGACCGATGTGGCTAGATTTCGCCCTAGATCGGAGAAAAGGAGAAGACGTTTAAGAAGAAAGTACCGGGTTAGCGGAAACGGTTTTCATGTCCTTTATGTCGGCCGACTTATAAGGCGTAAAGGTATATTTCATTTGATTCGCGCTGTTCATCTGGCTAGAAAATCCATCCCTGGGATGAAGCTTTTGATTGCTGGGGGCGAACAAGGTAATGGCTTCAAGGCACTGCTTAAAAGGAAGGCAAATAAGCTTGGAGTGCCGGCAAAGTTTCTAGGCAATATTCCTCATCGAAAGATACATGAAGTATATGGACTCGCGAATTGCTTCGTTTGTCCTTCACAGAAGCATGAGGCATTTGGATTGGTGAATGTGGAAGCAATGGCTTCTGAACTTCCGGTTATCGCTTCGAATATAGGGGGAATTAAAGAGATCATTCAGCATGAACATAACGGGGTTCTGATCCAAGAATTTCGAGATCCTCGCACATTCGCACGAAGTATTGTGGCGATGGCCGAACGGAAAGAATGGGCAGATGGTTTAGCCAAACAGGCGCGGAGCGATGTCATCAAGCAATTCAGCTGGCAGGCCACAGCACAATCTTTGGCCGAATTCTATAGACTGAAGCTGGAGGCAAAACATGAAAAAGACGTCAAAGAAACCAGTTCGTCGTATTCGTAGAGCTAGGTACGTCACAAGCAAAATTGGCAAAACGAAAGCAATCGAATCGAAGCAAAAGCTGCGTCAATATGTTCCGATCACCAAACGAATGAATCAAGAGACACTAAGGGAAATGCTTAATCAATATAAAATGGTGTATATTAAACCGAATGTAGGGATGTTTGGAAACGGTGTTATTCGTGTGGAACAGGGGAATGAGGGGGTAGAAAAGCCATATTCGTATCAGTCTGGGGTTCGACTAAGACAGTTTAAAACATTTGATGAGATGTATGCATCCATCAGTAGAAGGACGAAAAAACGGAATTATTTAGTGCAAAAAGGGATTCACTTGCTCAAATACAAAGGAAACCGCTTCGATCTTCGTGTTATGGTTCAACAAACGCCTCTTCAGAAATGGGAGACAACGGGTGTCATAGGCAGAGTGGCCCATCCGAAAAAAGTGGTTACTAACTTCCACAATGGGGGAACATTGAAGCCAGTGGAAACGCTGCTCCACAAATATTTGCCTGCAAGTAAGCGGAAAGATTATGTCAAGAAGCTGCACAGTCTGGGGACGCAGGTTGCGAAGGCGATTAACGCGCGCTATAAAGGGGTTAAGGAGATCGGCGTCGATGTGGCATTGGATGATAAGCTGCATCCATGGATTCTCGAGGTCAATACGAGTCCAGATCCCTATATTTTTCGGAGATTGAGTGATAAACGTATTTTTGCGAAAATGAGACGTTATGCCAAAGCTTACGACCGGTTATGAAATCATAACCGGTCTGTTGTTATTCCTATGAAAGGTTTGCTCAATTTCGATAGCGGATACAGGAGGACTTAATAAATAGCCTTGAATCGTCGTACAGGTCGTTTCTTTCAATATTTCAAGCTGGCTCCATTCTTCTACGCCTTCTGCAACCACTTGTACCTCAAGAGCATGGCCGAGATGGATAATGGCATTGGTAATGGCCCAATCATCTTTATTGCTATGTATATTTTTCACGAAAGAACGGTCAATTTTCAGACAATGGATAGGAAATTCTTTCAAGTAATTAAGTGATGAGTAGCCAATTCCGAAGTCATCGATCGAGATCGAAATCCCTTTCGTACATAGCTTTTCTAGTACCGCGACGGTTGTATCCATATTTTGCATAATAGAGCTTTCGGTAATTTCAAATTCCAGAAAAGCAGGGTCAATACCGGTCTGCTCAATAATCTGAATGGCCTTATCGGAAAAGGACTCATCTTGAAATTGACAAGGGGAGATATTTACAGCAATTTGATAGTTTAAAATGCCGGCTTCCAGCCATCTCGCTTTTTGGAGA
Organism: Paenibacillus andongensis; assembly: GCF_025369935.1. NCBI lineage: Bacteria > Bacillati > Bacillota > Bacilli > Caryophanales > Paenibacillaceae > Paenibacillus > Paenibacillus andongensis. The sequence continues at coordinate 1,531,097 of NZ_CP104467.1, forward strand.
CAAGCCTCACGGAGCACCCATTCACCGAGCTGCAAAATCAAACCGGACTCTTCGGCAAGCGGAATAAACTCGTTAGGAGCAATTAAGCCGAGCTTCGGGTGATTCCAGCGCACCAAGGCTTCCAAACAAATAATGTTACCGGTGGAGAGTTCAAGACGCGGCTGATAGTATAGGATCAGTTGATTCTCAAGTATAGCCTTCCGCAGCTCAGTTTCCATCTCAATTTGATTGGAGAAACGCTGCATGTGTGATGAATGATAGCTGACGAGCTTGTTCTTGCCTGTACGCTTAGCGGCTAGGAGAGCTTGATCAGCTTGATGCATAGCTTGTTCAATTGTAGCTAGTGATATGTCTACAGCGCTTTTACCCATACTTGCGGTAATAAAACATTCTTGACCCATTACAATGAAGGATGTAGCAAAAACCTGCTGGATACTTTGAATGGTTTGGGAAAGCTGATCTTGGGTATTAGCATGTATAAGGAGAACAAACTCATCATCTCCTGATTGAACAACTAGGTCACAGCCATGTATGTTCCGCAGACGATGGGCCACTTCTTCCAAAAGGAGATCGCCAGACATGTAGCCAAGCGAGAAATTAACTTGACGAAACCGGTCAATATCAAGGATGAGAAGCGTGCGTAATGGAGCTGTGAGCTTATCGTGATATCGGCTTCCAATAGCCTGCTTTAACAATGCTTGAAGCTGCTGGCGTTGGTAAATGCGAGTGTGTATTTTCTTACTCCTAAGAGTACCTAATTTTGTCGATGCGGCGAAGTGAAAAAGGCGCCAGACTGCTTTCATTGCTATCACTCATTCCCACATCATAGTTGTCCACTGTACCCTTTATCATAAGTCGAAAGGCGAACAGTAGACAAGATTATAAATTAGTTATTTTTACAAAAAATAGCAAAATATTTGTTTAACTTTATGTAAAATTGATGAAAATGTCGAATATTGTAAATTAAAATAATCGTTAATTTTGTATTGACATGAATGGCTTTTGAATGAGAGAATGTACGCGTGTACATTGTTAGTTTAATGGATGAATTATTGGAGGCTTATGCATGGTGACGAGAAAAGAGGTTGCTGAACTAGCAGGGGTTTCAGAGGCGACCGTATCCCGTGTATTCAATGGGCTAGGCCCCATGAAGCCTGCTACGAAAGAGCGTGTACTTGAATCTGCTAAACAGCTCAACTATCATCCCAATGCGATTGCGCAAAGCTTCGCTCGGAGGCGCAGCGGTAATCTTGGCGTTGTACTGCCCTATATGCCCAAAGTGCATCTCTTCTCTGCCTTTTATTTCGCGGAAATATTAAGCGGCATAGGGGAACAAGTAAGGGAGCTGGGGTACGATATGCTGCTGTCGCTCTTAACACCGGATGAGAGTTTGGATTACACCCGACTTTATCGCTCGCAGAAGGTGGATGCTTGTGTCATCCTGGGTTCAAGGGATACTCCGCAGCAGCGGGAATCGTTATTGCAGCTGCAGGAGCAGGGACTGCCTTTTTGCTTGGTCAATCAAAGCTTCGAGGGGTTATCCTTTCATGAAGTGGATGCGGATCATGTAGAGGGCAGTTATAGGGCTGTTCGGCATTTACAGGAAGAGGGCTATCGGAAGATTGCTTTTCTGAACGGTTCGCCACAGTACTCAAACTCTGGAGATAGACTTCTAGGCTATAGGAAAGCAATGAGTGAAGCAGGTTTAGAAGTTCCTCCTGAGCTCCTGCTTGAAGGCAATTACAGCCGTAAAAGCGGTTATGAAGCAGCATCAAGGCTATGGGAACATCGGGATCAAGTGGAAGCGGTATTTGCGGCCAATGATCGCATGGCGATTGGTCTGATGCAAGGGCTCCGTGAGCGAGGCTGGGTCGCTGGACGTGATTTCGCCATAGTTGGCTGCGATGATTCGGATGCTGCCAAGCTCTGCGATCCACCGCTAAGCAGCATCAATGTGCCTTTCTATGAGATGGGCAAAGAAGCAGCACGCAGTGTGCTGGCGGGTTTGCTGCATGCGGAAGGCACGAAGGATACACGAATCAAACTGCCAACCCGGTTGGTTGTGCGACAATCATCGAGAGCAGTCATCATAAATGATTAATAGGTATATGGATGAAAGAACCCAAATGAATGCTAAAGAAGCTAGTTTTGCTAAGGCGAAACTCTAGGGAGGCGCACTTTTATGAAATCTTTCAATATCGGTATGGTTGGCTATAAGTTTATGGGCAAAGCACATAGTCATGCTTATAAGGATTTGCATATGTTTTTCCCGCAGACAGCGGTACCGAAGATGAAGCTCATCTGCGGTCGAGATGAAAGCGGTGTCAGCAGCGCAGCCGAACAATTCGGCTGGGACGGGTATGTCACCGACTGGCGCGAGCTGGTCACGCATCCCGATATCGACATCGTCGATATCAATGCGCCCAGCGACGCGCACAAGGAAATCGCGCTTGCTGCGGCGAAGGCCGGCAAGCATCTGTTCTGTGAGAAGCCGCTGGCGCTGACCCTTGCGGATGCAAGGGAAATGCTGGAGGCGGCTGAAACAGCCGGGGTGAAGCACATGGTGGGCTTCAACTACAGGTTTGCACCTGCGGTGCAGCTCGCGAAGAAGCTGGTCGAGAGCGGCCGTCTCGGAGACATCTATCACTTCCGCGCCTGGTTCCTGCAGGATTGGATCGTAGATCCAACGTTCCCGCTGGTGTGGCGCCTCCAGAAGGAGATTGCCGGCTCTGGGTCGCACGGCGATTTGGGCGCGCATCTCATCGATCTGGCGCACTTCTTAGTCGGTGACATGACGGAGGTTATCGGCATGAGTGAGACGTTCGTCAAGGAGCGTCCGCTGCCGACTTCGATGACGGGGCTTAGCGCCAAAGGCAGCAAGGATGCACCGCACGGACCGGTCACGGTCGATGATGCGACGCTGTTCATGGCACGCTTCGCGAATGGGGCGCTTGGCAGCTTCGAGGCTACTCGTTTTGCTCCAGGGCACCGGTGCACGAATTCTTTTGAAATTAATGGCAGTAAGGGCAGTGTGAAGTTTGATTTTGAGCGGTTGAATGAATTACAGGTTTATTTTACAAGCGATGATGAGGATGTACAGGGTTTCAGACGAGTTCTGGCGACAGATCCGTCGCATGCTTATATGGATGCGTGGTGGCCTGCGGGACATACGATTGGTTATGAGCACACATTTGTACACGAAGTCGTTGAGTTCATGAACGCACTTTCGGAAGACCGTCAGCCGGTCCCGAATTTCGTAGATGGTGTGAAGTGTCAAGAGGTGCTGGAAGCAGTGGATCAATCCATTGCGCAGCGTCGTTGGGTCAGTATTAGCGAAGTCTAAGGATAGAAAGTATGGAGAGGGGTCTTAAGCGTGAGTAAACAAGCATTGATTGTGTGGGGTGGCTGGGACGGCCATCAACCTGAAGAGGTGGCTGGCATTTTCGCAGGGTTATTGCGTGAGGAAGGCTTTGGCGTGGAAGTATCAGATACACTGGACAGCTTCAAAGATGCAGAGCGCTTGGCGGGCGTAGATCTTATCGTTCCAGTATGGACCATGGGTAAAATCGAGAGTGAGCAGCTGAACCCGTTAATTGCAGCGGTAAAAGAAGGCGGAACTGGCATCGCAGGTTGTCATGGCGGCATGGCAGATTCTTTCCGTAATGAAGTGGAATATCAATACATGGTTGGCGGTCAATGGGTAGCGCATCCTGGGAATGACGGCGTTACGTATACGGTTCGAATTAAGGATCGGGGGCATCTATTGACGGAGGGCATGGATGATTTCGTTGTGGTCTCGGAAAAGTATTACATGCATGTGGACCCAGCTATCCACGTACATGCGGTAACAGACTTTGGCGATGTGGAGATGCCGGTTGTTTGGACCAAAACCTATGGAGCGGGCAAGGTGTATTATAACTCGCTAGGTCATCAAGCTAACATCGTTCGTATGCCAGAAACACTAGAGTTAATGCGCCGCGGCTTGCTGTGGGCAACAAGATAACAATTAGGGGGAAGTAAGCAATGAGCAAGAAGAAAGTTGGTATTATCGGTTGCGGCAATATTAGTGCTGCTTATATGAAAAATATTCCTACCTTTGAGCACTTGGAGCTGCTCGCGTGTGCCGATATCGATTTGGCTAGAGCAAAGGCTCGGGCGGAGGAATTCAGTATTCCTCATGCGTATACGGTTCAAGAGCTATTGAATGATCCGAATATTGATATTGTAATTAATTTGACGATTCCTGCTGCGCATGCCGAAGTCTGTATTCAAGTGCTGGAAGCGGGCAAACACGTGTATGTGGAGAAGCCGCTCGCTGTAACCCGCGAAGAAGGTTTGCAGATTCTAGAAGTTGCGCGCCGTAAGGGATTGCTGGTTGGCAGTGCACCGGATACGTTCCTCGGAGGAGGCATCCAAACGTGTGTGAAGCTGATTAATGACGGCTGGATTGGCACACCGATTGCAGGGGCGGCATTCATGATGGGCAAAGGCCATGAGCATTGGCACCCGGATCCTGAATTTTATTATGCAAAAGGCGGCGGCCCTATGTTCGATATGGGTCCCTACTACTTAACCGCGCTTGTGGCTTTGCTGGGGCCTATCCGCCGAGTTACCGGTTCGGCTGCCGTTAGTTTCCCGGAGCGCACAATTTCTAGTGAGAAGAAACGCGGGCAGAAAATCACGGTAGAAACACCAACGCATATTGCTGGTGTTTTGGATTTCCATAGCGGTGCGATTGCCACGTTAGTAACAAGCTTTGATATTATGGGTGGTACTCAGCTGCCTCACATTGAAATCTACGGCAGTCAAGGTTCTTTACGCGTTCCGGACCCGAATACATTCGGAGGTCAGGTGCTTATTCGCAAAGGCGGATCCGATTGGGAGCCGATTCCTCTTTCGCACGGCTACACAGAAAACCACCGCGGTTTAGGTGTTGCAGCGATGGCTGAGGCTCTGATAAGCGGCCAAAGTGATGCACATCGCGCGAATGGGGAGCTGGCGTACCACGTGCTCGAGGCGATGCATGGCTTTCACGATGCGTCCGACTCAGGGAAGCATTATGTGATGCAAAGCAGCTGTGAGAGACCAGCCCCGCTGTCACCTGATACCGTACTATAATAAATTAATACATGGATCCTCCTCTTGATTAAGAGGGGGATTTTTTGAGTTGATAAGAAAGTATAAATTCACGTAAAGACCATTTTTTTACAATCTATATGTACAACCAGTTCGGGTCGAGGTTCTGAACATATACTAAATTTATAATTAAATCCGTAAATGGCGCAGTTGGAGGGCATTACATTATTGAGAATGAGGTGAGCTGTCTTGATTAAGATGAATCCGTACATGAAAAGGAAAATAAAAGGGAAGAAATTCATTGGGTCTGGTGTAACGCGAGTTGTATACGATTTAGGTAACGGCTATGTTATGAAGATAGCAAAATCAAAAAAAGGGATCAAATGCAACAAGAGGGAAGTAGACATGTATAAATCATCTTTGAAATCGTTAAGAAAATATTTTGCGCAAATTATCGATTACGACACGGATTATCGCTGGGTAATTATGAAAAAATATGATCGGAAATTCCGGAATTCCTCAATAAATAGACGATTGCTTATGAAATTAGTAAAGAAATTTTTGGACAATGGAATCATTCCATCCAGGGGTACAGGCAATTATTATAAATCGTATGCCCGTAACCTGCGTTTAAAGAAGCACTTGCGTTTAAAGCGGAGTAAACAGATCGTAGTCATTGATTATGGGGGATTTAGATTTCGTAGAAAAAAAAGCAGGTAGCGGTACCTGCTTTTTGTTTGTTATCTAACCCCATGTTCTTGTCCTCCGACATCAGCCCTTGACTGCACCTGCGGTAACGCCTTTTGTTATTTTTTAAAAAATATACAGGCATGACCCCCAGCCAGTACCGGAACAATCTTGAGGATTAAAGAAAAGCTGCCTAATGTAGGGCAGCTTTTTTCGATTGACGGTACTGCAAGGGGCTCATCCCCGTCCACCGTTTAAATTGCCTGCTGAAATGGGATAAATGAGAATAACCCAATAGGGAGGCGATTTTTTTGAGAGGTAGATCGGGCTGCGCAATGAGGACTTTCGCTTCATGCAATTTAAGATCGGATAAATACTGTCGTGGAGACATCCCAAACACTTTGCGGAATACCTCAAGTCCATAACCAGAGCTGATCCCAAGCGAGGAAACAATGTCATCGATACTCAATTTCTTTTCTAGCGTTTCTTCATCCATCTGAGAATATGGGTTGAAGGATGCTTTGATGGACTCAGCAATTGCTTTGGCATACTGAACGGACGTGGGGGGAATGCTTTCGTTCTGATCTTCTGCTGGACTAACCATTTGCGCCAAGATTCCAAATAACTCAAACAAAGTAGCTTGTAAGCGAAACCGATCCGCTGTCGTATATTCACGAGGTTGCTGCGCCATTTCAACCCAATAATCGAGAACTTTTCGCAGTTTACCATTTTCCTCGGTCTCGGATGGGAAGAGAATCTTTGAGTTTTTGATCATTTCTTGCCGAAATAGGGGGTCGTCTACATTGAAATGGGCAGTAAAATATGTCATGCCTTCCTTTGAAATACAACGGTTAGCATGTTTGAATCCTGGCGGGATGAGGATGATATCTCCTGTTTTCAGCAAGTAACGATTCTTTTCCATCATCGTTTCCTGACAGCCATCTAGGATTAGGTTAACTTCAAAGCCTATATGAGATTCAATGGGCATTTCCCACTTGTTCTCCACCTGCTGCAAGTGAGCTCCAAAAAATTTGACATTCCAATCAAACATAGGAAGCCAATTAGCGTTTTCCCAACTTACATACTGTTTTTCCTTAGCCATCTCGGTTCACCTTGGTTTTGGGTAAATTTCACGTTGATTGGACAATCGCGTAGGGATCTATTCTCAATCTATAATAAAGAGAGAAAAGGATCAAGTCGTACCAAAAATAGATGGAGGTCTTAGATCATGGATAACGCTAACATTGAGTGGATATCAAGCACCAAAGAATCCGCGTGGCAAAATAAAGAAGTGTCTAATCGTGGGAACGGTGATGTAAACCTTGCGATAACCGATGAAACATTTCAAATGGTGGAAGGCTTCGGGGGATGTTTCAATGAGTTAGGTTTCGCCGCGCTTTCTCTCTTATCGGAAAAAGAACGCGGGCAAGTTCTACACTCCCTTTTTCATCCAGATGGCGACCAAAAGTTTAGTATTTGCCGTCTTCCGATCGGGGCAAGCGATTATGCACTCGAGTGGTACAGTCTAAATGAGACAGACGGAGATCTGAAAATGAAGCATTTCTCCATCGAGAGGGATCTGAAGTACTTGATTCCGTATATCAAAGAAGCTTTAAGCTATAATCCGGATTTGAAGTTTTTCGCCTCCCCTTGGAGCCCTCCAACTTGGATGAAGTTCCCAAGAGTCTATAACTATGGCACATTACGCTGGGAAAAAGAAATACTAGAAGCCTACGCGCTTTATTTCGTTAAATATGTAGAAGCTTACCGCAATGAAGGGATTACGATTCATCAAATTCACGTTCAAAACGAAGTTGTCGCTGATCAAAAATTTCCATCCTGCTTGTGGACAGGGGAACAGCTTCGCGATTTCATTCGGGATTATTTAGGACCTGCTTTCGAGAAGCATGGGATCGATGCTGAAATTTGGCTGGGAACGATTAATGCGCCGGAGCCGTGGCAGGAATGGTTGAAAAAATCGTCGTCGGATTTCAATGCCTATGCTTTTACCGTGCTGAGTGATCCTGAGGCTTATAAGTATATTAAAGGTGTCGGCTACCAATGGGCCGGAAAATACGGCATCCAACGAACCGTTCAAAGCTATCCGGAGCTTCGTTACATGCAGACGGAAAATGAATGTGGAGACGGCACGAATACGTGGGATTATGCCAAATATATTTTTAATTTATATCAGCACTATTTTACAAACGGCGTGAACGCCTATATTTATTGGAACATGGTGCTTGAGCCGAAGGGACGCAGCACATGGGGCTGGGAGCAAAACTCAATGATTACGGTAGATCCAGCGACTAAGGCAGCGACTTACAACCCAGAATACTATGTGATGAAGCACTTTTCCCACTTTATAGCTCCAGAATCTACACGCTTAGGTTTAAAAGGTCCATGGACCGGAAATGCGCTTGCATTTGAAAAGCCGAACGGGGAAAAAGTGGTCGTGATCGCCAATCCTTTTGCAGAATCCAAGGTTGTTTGTATTTCAGATGGGACAAGGGTTCATACATTTGAACTTGAACCAGACTCATTCAATACAATTGTGTTTAGTGGAGGAAATGGACGATGAAAGAGCTGCTGTATGGTGTAGCGTATTATAGGGAATACATGCCCTATGAACGATTGGATCAAGATATCCAGATGATGAAGGATGCCGGAATTAATCTGGTGCGAATTGCTGAGTCGACTTGGAGTACGCATGAACCGCAGAATGGGGTATTTGAGTTCACGCATGTCGATCGGGTGCTCAATGCGATGCATGAAGCGGGTATTAAGGTCATCGTAGGAACTCCCACGTATGCGATTCCCACTTGGATGGTGAAGGAGCATCCGGACGTTTTGGCTGTAACCCCGAAGGGGCCGGGACGTTATGGCGCTCGTCAAATTATGGACATTACGAACCCAACGTATTTGTTTTATGCTGAAAGGATCATCCGTAAGCTGATCGGGCATGTCCAACATCACCCTGCGATTATCGGTTATCAGGTAGATAATGAGACTAAACATTATCAGACGGCAGGTTCCAACGTCCAGTTCATGTTCGTGAAGTACATGAAAGATAAGTTTGGAACCCTAGAACGCCTTAATGAGGAATTCGGGCTGGACTACTGGAGCAACCGAATTAACAGTTGGGAGGACTTTCCTTCTGTCGTTGGAACGATCAACGGCAGTCTAGGAGCGGAGTTCGCCCGATTCCAAAGGAAGCTCGTTACTGATTTTCTTTCTTGGCAAGCTGCTATCGTGAATGAATATAAACGATCAGGTCAATTCGTCACGCATAATTTTGATTTCGAATGGAGAGGTCACTCCTTCGGTGTCCAACCGGATGTAGACCATTTTGCTGCGTCGGCGTCTTTGGATATCGCTGGAGTCGATATCTATCACCCTTCCCAAGATGAGTTGACTGGAACCGAAATTTCGTTTGGCGGAGACGTTACCCGTTCTCTGAAAGGAACCAACTATTTCGTGTTGGAAACTCAGGCGCAAGCTTTTCCTAACTGGACTCCTTACCCGGGACAATTAAGGCTTCAAGCATTCAGCCATCTGGCCTCTGGGGCGAACATGGTCTCTTATTGGCACTGGCATTCGATCCACAATTCCGCTGAAACCTACTGGAAGGGCTTGCTAAGCCACGACTTGGCGTCGAATCCCGTTTATGAAGAAGCCAAGACCATTGGCAGAGATTTTGATCGATTGTCGCCGCATCTTGTGAATCTGCAGAAATCGAATCGGGTTGCGATGCTGGTCAGCAATGAGGCTTTGACGGCGATGGAATGGTTTCCTTTGCCTGGGCGTCAAGTCAACTATAACGATATTGTTCGGCTTATGTACGATGAGTTATATAAAATGAATATCGGCTGCGATATCGTTCATCCGGACAGTCATACGTTTGAGAATTATGAGCTGATTCTTGTTCCGGCACTGTATGCAGCGTCAGATGAGCTGCTGGAGCGGTTGAATGCTTTCGTCAGAAATGGCGGGCATGTCGTGTACACGTTTAAAAGCGGCTTTACCAACGAACATGTCAAAGTCCGCACTACACATCAACCTGGCGCTATCGATGAAGCTTGCGGTATTCGCTACAGTATGTTTGTGGAGCCGAAATCCGTTTCATTCAAGGGTGACCCATTTGAAGTTGGACCTGAGGACAACGCAGTGAACACATGGATGGAACTGCTTACTCCTACGACAGCAGAGGTAGTAGCCTATTATGACCATCCTCACTGGGGAGCGTATGCGGCTATAACAAAGAATCGCTACGGGAAAGGTACTACGACTTATATTGGTTGTTTGCCGAGCGCTGCCGTGATGAGCAAGGTGCTGGAAAAGGCGGTCTATGATGCCGGACTATGGGGGAAGGATCAGGATATCCACTATCCCCTTATTGTGAAATCGGGCGTTAATGACCAAGGGAAGACGGTTCGTTACTATTTCAATTACTCGGATCGTACCGAGACGTTGAAGTACCCGCATGCGGAGGGGAAAGAATTGTTGAGCGGACAGGCTGTGAAGCAAGGTGAGGTCAGGGAGCTGACTCGCTGGGGAATTGCGATTATTGAGGAAGCGTAACTGCTGAGGTTATACGAAGAAGACTGCCTAGAGGGGCAGTCTTTCTTTATGTATTGGTTAAGTCATCGAGGCGGGTATGATTTAGCGGAACGAGAGTTCGTTATTATGTCAAAATGGTGGGCATATCAACATTTGACGGAACGTGGACCTTTTCACCTAGTCTATCGGTGCCTGATTTACGCGCGAGGACAGTCTCTCGATGAAATGCGTATCAACCTTGATTTTAGTGCCGGCACTTTGCTCTAATTCAATCGATTCAATAAGCAGATCCACAGCGAGATAAGCCATTCTTTGTTTCTCCACATGGACGGTCGTTAATTCTGGTGAAACAATGACCGCTTCGGAGATGTTGTCAAAACCGATAACAGACACGTCATCCGGTATACGGTATCCGAGCTCCTGAAGCGTCTTCATAGCGCTGATGGCGATATAATCGCATTCGCAAAATAGCGCGGTCGGCAAACGATGCCCTTCCTTCAGGAACGCTAGCAACTGAGCTTTGAGCGCATCTTGGGAGGATAGAATGGTAGGCGCTACGGAAAATCTATGGGTATTCAGAATCTCCCTGCCATGTTCTTGGATAGCTGAAGTAAAGCCACGCTTTCTCTCCTCGAAATTATGAATTCTCACATTCGATTCAATATAGCCAATATCAGTATGTCCTATCTCACAGAGATGAGTGCCGGCCTGATAAGCGCCCATAAAATTGTTAATCTCTACAAAATGAATAGGCAGCGTATCAAAGCAAGTGTCCAAAACTACAAGAGGCGATTGAAGATTATTGGCAATATCTGCGATTTGCTCCCTATTTAAGTTCGTACCTAGAAGGACGATTCCATTGCTCTTTTTTTCCTCTGCAACCATCCGAATATCCCTCTCCAAAAACTCCATATCGATGGAGGAAAAAAGTAAGGAATAGCCTTTCGTACGGCAACGTTCCTCTATGAATTGGATAAGTTCCCTAAAGAATGGCTGTTGATAAAACTGCTCTAGTACGATGCCAGAGTTTGAAATGACTAAAAAGGTAAGCGATTTAGCTGTATGGTCAATGGATGGGGATTTTGCTCTAGGGAGGTATCCGCTTTCCTGTGCGATTTGCAGGATGCGTTCACGGGTTTCTGGGCTGATTCCAGGCTTCCCGCTGAAAGCAAAGGATACGGCAGATTTGGAAACGCCTGCTAATTTCGCAATATCTTCCATCTTCATTATCGGGTTCCTCATTTCATGTTAACTAATTCGTTAAGTAAGTTTAGTTTACAACGATTGATAAACATATACAAGTTGAATTATATTTGTTTAGTTAAGTTTAGTGAGATATAAACTAAATTTTATTTTAAAATAGCTAAAATAAGTCGTTGACACCAGAATTTTAGGGTGATAGGATGATTTCATAAAGAAAGTTAAGTAAATTGTTTATATCATTAAATACTAAAATAAAAGTTAAGTTTAGTTGGTCTGTTGTATTCATTACTACTGTGTTTAGTTGTTTATTCATCCGTTTATCATTTGATTTTTAGAGGAGAGACATATCATGAAGAAGTTTAAGTTGGGCTACGCCCCTACCCGTCGTTTTGTATTTAGCGCTGAAGATGCTTTCAAGTATAAGGTTCAAATCCGGGAGAAAATCGAAAGCTTCGGTTTGGACATCGACATCGTGGATTTGGAGGGTCTGAATTCCGAGGGGCTGCTTTATGACGACCATATCAATGCAGATGCGATTATTGAACGTTTTAAAGAGGAAAAGGTGGATGCCGTCTTTTTTCCGCATTGCAACTTTGGTACCGAGGATACCGTAGCCCGGGTTGGTAAAGCGCTTGGAAAGCCGGTGTTGTTATGGGGACCTCGCGATGAATCGCCTCTTGAGGACGGTATGCGGTTGAGGGATACCCAATGTGGGCTATTCGCCACAGGTAAAGTGCTGCGCCGTTTTAATGTGCCTTTTACGTATGTGACGAACAGTCGGGTGAATGATCCGGTATTTGAACGTGGGTTTACCAATTTCATTGCTGCTGCGAACGTGGTTCGTCAAATGCGCAACTTGCGTATTTTGCAAATTGGGCCTCGGCCAGCTTCTTTCTTAACGATGATGTGCAACGAGGGGGAGCTGCTGGAGCGATTTGGCATCGAGATTCATCCCATTACACTGGTTGATATTCAACGGACATCGAAGCAGATTGAAAAAGGAAACAGCGTTGAGCTGAATGAAGCCATTACATACATCAAAGAAAAGCTTGATTATAGCGAAGTAACTGAGGATGATGTGAAACGCATTGCTGCCCTGAAAGTAGCTATGAAACAATACGCAACCAAAACCGGAAGCACAGCTATCGCAATCCAGTGTTGGTCTTCTCTTCAAGATGCTATGGGAATTATGCCTTGTCTGGCTAATGCGATTCTAACGGATGAGCAGATTCCGGTAACCTGCGAAACCGACATTCACGGAGCGATTACCTCCATCATGGTGCAGGCAGCTTCGATGAATCAAGCTCCGACATTCTTCGCTGATTTGACGGTCCGTCATCCTGAGAATCCGAACGGAGAACTGCTCTTTCACTGCGGTAATTTCCCTGTCTCTCTCTCGGTTGAGGATAAGCCGAAGCTGCGCAAGCACTTCTTGTTCGATGACCATGCGCCAGGTACACACGAAGGGGAAATCAAAGGCGGCGGAATAACCTTGGCCCGTTTTGACGGTGACCATGGGGAATATCAATTATTTTTAGGTCGTGCACAAGGTATCCAAGGTCCTTATACACGCGGTTCCTATGTCTGGGTGGAAGTCAATGACTGGCCGTTATGGGAAGAGAAGTTGGTGAAAGGTCCTTACGTTCATCATGCCGTTGGTATTCATGCTAACGTGATTCCCGCGCTTTATGAAGCGTGCCAATATATACCGGGTCTTTCCCCGGATCCAGTGGATCCGACTGTGCAAGAAATTCAGGCGTGGCTGCGTGGCTCTGATCTATAAACAAAGCTTGCGAAGCCAGTTTATCTGGCAAAACCACTAAGGAGGGCCCAATGAACCATACAGAACTGAAAGCAAAAGCCATCCAGATCCGAATGGATCTGCTGAAGATGATACACGGAGCCAAGACAGGACATACTGGAGGCTCCCTCAGCAATACGGATATTTTGACGGCCTTATACTATAAAATTATGAAAATCGATCAACAGAATCCGAAATGGTCTGAGCGGGACCGCTTCATCGCTAGCAAGGGGCACTCTGTGGAATCACTTTGGTGCATCCTCGCAGACCTAGGATTTTTCCCGAAAGAAGAGCTTGGGACCTTCAGTCAGTTCGGTACACGTTTAATCGGCCATCCTAACAATAAGGTGCCTGGGATTGAAATGAATACCGGTGCTCTTGGGCATGGGCTTGCTATTTCGGTAGGTATGGCGCTTGCGGCTAAACGAGATGGTAAAAGCTATCGGGTATTTTGCCTCATGGGTGATGGTGAGCAGGCAGAAGGCTCTGTCTGGGAAGCAGCTATGGCTGGTCCCCATTTCAAGCTTGACAATCTCGTAGGTATTATTGACCGAAATCGCCTGCAAATCAGCGGCAGCACGGAAGAAGTCATGGGGCTTGAGCCACTAGAAGAGAAGTGGGCGGCATTTGGTTGGAATGTTGTTTCCATTGACGGAAACGATATGGATTCACTGGTTGAGGCTTTCGGGGCGGTGCCAACTGTACCTGAAAAACCTACCTTGGTCATGGCCAATACGGTGAAAGGCAAAGGTGTTTCCTTTGCTGAAAATAATCCTGCTTGGCACCATCATGTGCCGAACGATTCACAGCTTTCGCAAGCCTTGGCAGAACTCTCAGCGGCGCTTGAGTTATTGAAACATGAAGGGCAGGTGCGCTAAACATGAACACGATCCCTAACCGTCAGGTTATTTGCGAGACACTCATGAATTTGGCTGAAACCGATCAAGATATTATGGTTCTCACCAGTGATTCTCGAGGTTCAGCGGCTATGGCGCCTTTTGCCAAGGTGTTCCCAAATCAATTCGTTGAGGTTGGCATCGCTGAGCAAAATATTGTTGGCATATCGGCTGGTCTAGCTCATAGCGGGAAGAAACCTTTTGTCACTTCGCCTGCTTGTTTCCTAAGTATGCGCAGCATTGAGCAGATCAAAGTGGATGTGGCCTATTCTGGAACCAACGTGAAGCTTGTTGGCATAAGCGGCGGAGTCAGCTATGGCGCCCTGGGTATGTCACACCATTCGGTTCAGGATATAGCTGTAGCGCGGGCAATTCCGGGACTTGCGGTAGTATTGCCAGCCGATCGTCACGAAACGAAGAGAATGACAGAGGCTTTAGTTAGGCACGAAGGCGGTGTTTATGTTCGTATTGGTAGAAATGCTGTAGAGGATGTTTACGAATCCGATGACTATGAATTCGTCATTGGCAAAGCGGTGACGTTGCGTGATGGCACGGATCTGACGATCATTGCTGCAGGGGAAACCGTTCGGGTGGCACTTGATACGGAGAAAGCTCTCCGAGAGGTTGGTGTATCCTGTCGCGTCATCAATATGCACACGATTAAGCCGTTAGACGAAGAAGCGATCATTCGGGCTGCAGGGGAAACGGGGCATATCATTACGGTAGAGGAGCACAGTATCTTCGGCGGGCTCGGTGCAGCAGTTGCAGAAGTAGTCGTCCAGCATCAACCCGTTCCGATGCGTCTTATCGGCATTCCGGATGAGCCGGCCATCGCGGGCAAAAGCTCGGAAGTATTCAAGCATTACGGGATCCACGCAGATAATCTCAAACGTGTAGCGCTTGAGATGATTGGAAAGTAGGTGGGCAGCTCATGATTGAAACCTATATCCTAGCCATAGATCAAAGTACATCGGGTACGAAGGCCTTGATCGTAGATCGTTCCGGACGTATTATCGCTCGCAGTACGGCCGAACATAAGCAGAGTTATCCGCAGCCTGGCTGGGTGGAGCACGATCCAGTTGAGATTTATGACAATGTCAAAAGAACAGCTCATTATGCCATGGGATTGGCCGGTATTAAAACCGATCAGTTAGCCGGACTGACCATCACCAATCAGAGAGAAACAGCCGTGGTTTGGGATCGAACATCAGGTCTGCCCGTCTATCCCGCTATCGTTTGGCAGTGTCAGCGGACAGCGGATCGATGCGCGGAGTATAAAGCTGCCAATATGGAAGAAATCGTTCGAGCCAAGACGGGCCTGCTCCTCGACCCTTACTTCTCTGCCACCAAGTGGGGATGGATATTGGAGCATGCAGAAGGTGCTAGGGAGAAACTCGAACAAGGAAAGCTTCTGGCTGGTACGATAGACAGTTGGCTCCTTTGGAAACTCACAGGGGGCAGCGTGCATGCCACTGACTTTACGAATGCTAGCCGAACGTCATTATTCAATATCCATACATTAGAGTGGGACACAGAATTATGTAAATGGTTCCAGGTTCCATCTGCCTTACTGCCTGAGGTTAAATCGTCAGATGAGATTTTCGGCTATACGCAGGATCCAGCGTTGTTCTCTGCAAAGATTCCTATCTCTGGCATCATAGGCGACTCTCAAGCTGCTTTATTTGGCAATCAATGCTTTGATGCCGGTATGGCCAAAGCAACTTATGGAACCGGCACCTCCGTACTCATGAACATCGGTGAGAAGCATGATCAGCTTGGAAATGGCTTGGTGACGACCATTGCATGGGGGATGAGCGGCAAGATCACCTATGCGCTTGAAGCTATTATCCGCACCTCCGGCGATACGATTAAATGGGTTCGCGACCAACTGGGCCTCTTTAGCAGTTTTGAGGAGATGGAGGAATTGCTAGCTCAAGCTCCGAATAACGAAGGTGTCTATCTAGTTCCGGCGTTCGTCGGACTAGGCGCTCCTTACTGGGACCCCTATGCCCGGGCGGCCATTATGGGGATGAGCAGGGGAAGTGGAAGGTCGCACATCATCCGTGCAGCGCTTGAAAGCATTGCCTATCAAGTCAAGGATGCGGTAGAGTTGATGCAAGCTGAATCCGGCATCAGGCTGAAAGAACTGCGAGCAGATGGTGGCGCTTCCGATAATATCACGCTTATGCAATTTCAAGCAGATGTTCTGGAACGCAGCGTCATCAAATCGGAGGTTGCCGAGCTTTCCGCGATGGGTTCCGTTTATTTGGGAGGGTTAGGGGTCGGTTATTGGTTATCGCTCGAAGAGATTAAGAACCGAAGCCAAGCTTATTCCGTTTATGAGTCAAAGATGCAGGAAAACATACGTGAGCAGCATATCAACGGATGGAACCGTGCCGTAGATTCGGTACTAAACAAGAAGACGGAGGCCTAGATCATGACGTTTAGTGAAAATTCGAAGATCGGTCAAATTTGGGAGAATACAGCAGGTCGAGCCGTGCTTTTGAAATATTTACCTCATCTCAAAGATTCCCCATTTCTTTCGTTCATTAAGAAAAATACGCTGCCCTCATACGCTGCGTTCAATCCAGCTTGGTCAATAGCTCCGGAATTGCTGGAGTCGATGCTCACGGAATTGTCACTAATCGAAGTTGAAACAGAAACGGATGTAGATATCACACCAGCGCTCGATTATGAGAACGAATCCGTAGCTCTGGGGTCGGCGAGAATCAATGCGCCCAATCAAATCGACAAATGGGGCGTCTACGAGCTAACGCTTCAAGGGCCTCAACATGGAAATCCGTTCGTGGATGTAAGCTTGGGGGCTGAATTCAGCTTTGAAGGCCGTGTTGTCCGAACCCTAGGTTTTTATGACGGGGAAGGAATTTATCGGATCCGTTTTATGCCGGATGTGGAAGGTACGTGGATGTACAGAACCAACAGCAACGCGCGCTCCCTTAGTGGACTTACAGGGCAATTTATATGCATAGCCCAGGCTGAGGGGAGTCATGGACCGGTACGGGTCAAGAATACCTTCCATTTCGCTTACGAGGACGGGACGCCATATATTCCGGTCGGGACCACCAGTTACGTCTGGACCCATCAAGGCGATGAGTTGGAGGAAGAGACGTTAGCTACGCTTAAAACCGCCCCGTTCAATAAGATGCGTATGTGCGTCTTCCCGAAATCCTACCAGTTCAACGCGAATGAGCCGGTGTATTACCCTTACGAGGGCTCCGTGGAAGAAGGTTGGGATTATACCCGATTCAATCCTGCCTTCTTTCAGCACTTGGAAAATAGAATCGCTGATCTTGGGAAGCTTGGCATCGAAGCTGACTTGATTTTATTCCATGGTTATGACCGCTGGGGTTTCTCCGAAATGTCCAAATCCGCAGATGACCGTTACCTGCGTTATTTGACGGCTCGGTTATCGGCTTATCGTCATGTCTGGTGGTCACTCGCGAATGAATACGATTTGATGTGGAAAAAGGAGACCGAAGATTGGGAACGCTTCGCTGAGATCGTAACGGAGAATGATCCGTATCATCATTTGATCTCCATTCACAATTGTTTCGGCTTCTACGATTACAATCGGCCTTGGATCACTCATTGCAGTATACAGCGGGTCGATGTTTACCGGACTGCGGAAAATACCAACGATTGGCGGGAGCAGTGGCAGAAGCCAATTGTCATTGACGAATGCGCGTATGAAGGGAACATTGATCAGGGTTGGGGGAACATTTCCGGACAGGAAATGGTGCGCCGCTTCTGGGAAGGCGCCATTCGAGGCGGTTATGTCGGTCACGGTGAAACCTATTTGCATGACGAGGACATCCTATGGTGGTCGAAGGGTGGGAAACTGTACGGGAGCAGCCCTGAACGGATCGGTTTCCTACGCAAAATCATGGAAGAGGGACCAGCAGAAGGTCTAAATCCGTTAAAGTCCGAGTGGGATGTTCCTTCAGCCGGCATTCCCGATGAATATTACTTGTACTACTACGGCTTTAACCAACCTAGTTTCAGAAATTACAACATGAAGCCAGGCGTCCGTTACAAAGTGGATGTTATCGACACATGGAATATGACCATCCAAGAGCAGGCTGGGACCTATGAGGGAGCCTTCCGGATTGAGCTGCCTGGGACACCGTATATAGCCGTTAGATTACGGAAGATATAGAGTTTTAAGCGACAACAATAATGGCATGCAAGCTGACAACAGTTTGGCATGTCATTTTTTTTCAATGAAAGAGGTTACATCGCAGGGTGATTTGTTCCTGTCTTCGTTGTACAATAGGGAGACCTTACACCTTATAGAGGAGAGCGTCTTCATGCGAAAACTGAAATTATGGCTGAACTCCTTGCGTTTCAAGCTTTTCTCTGGGTTATTATTCACGATTGTTCCACTTATCGTCGTTCTGCTTGTTATCAACTATTACTCGGCTCAAGTCGTTCGCAACCAAGTGGCCCAGTCCAATAAAAACATGCTGAGCTTATACATGGGGCAGATTGATCGCAATTTGCAGGAAGTGGACAACTTTTTGATCAACTTATCACAAACGAATTTGGATTTACTTGATTTGGATACGGACAGGATTGCGAACGAAAATAATTATATGAAAGCCAAGCTTCGTCTGTTTCAAACGATCAACAACAGTGTCAGCTATTACAAGGGAATCGATTCGTTTTTTATATATTCCAGCCTAAACAAAGATTTGCTCATGACGCAAGGTTTTGGAAGCAGCTTTGATGAACGTAACCAGGTTGCAAATGAAATTGTAAGGATGCTGCAGGATAGCTCAGTGACTCCAAATGTTTATCAATGGTATACCTGGCAATCGGAAGGAAATCACTATGTCTATCATGTGATAAAAACCGGTGATGTCTATGTTGGGGCATGGGTAGATGCAAAGAAGCTGATGATCCCTCTTCAACTCATTGACCTGGGATCTAATGGTGCGGCGCTTCTGACCTCGGAACGACTAGAACCCATGAGTCACGGAGAATTAATTGCACAGAAAGGCATTCATTTAGCACTAACCAATCAGGCTTACACACTCTCGGGAACGAATGCGGATTATTTAGTTATGGGGGAACCGTCGAAGAAAGGAAACTTTTATTTATTCGCCTTAATTCCCGAGGAAACGGCTTTGGAGAAACTACCTTATTTACAACGTATTTCTTCCATCATATCGATTGGAGCCATCGTATTTCTGCTGATATTTGTCTTTTACATGAGAAAAGTGTTTTTGCTGCCGATCAATCGGATCATTCTGGCGATGAGAAAATTAGGCGATGGGCGTTGGAATTCGCAAATCGATCATTATCCGACCTCTACCGAGTTTAGTATGATGAATGAAACCTATAACCGGATGATCACTGAGATTCAACATTTGAAAATTAATGTCTATGAAGAAAAATTAATGCATCAGCAAGCGGAACTTAAGCATCTACAGCTTCAGATCAACCCTCACTTCTTTTTGAATTCACTGAACATCGTCTATAATCTGGCAACAGTAAAGGATTTTAAATTAATACAAGAGATGACGAAGTGTCTAGTTGCTTACTTCCGGTTTATGTTCCGAAGTACTTCCTATTTGGTAACACTCAAGGATGAACTGCTTCATACCCAGAACTACTTGCGTATTCAAGAGCTTCGATTTCCGGGGATTTTATCGTATCAGATTGAAGCGCCAGAAGCTGTTCTTTCACTGCAGATCCCTCCGCTTGTCATTCAGACGATGGTGGAGAATTCCATTAAACATGCGGTTAATATGGATGAACAGATTCGGATCGATATCCGCGTGAATACGCAGGAAGACGAAGAAAACCAATGGGTGGTTATTCATATCGAGGATACAGGAGCAGGCTTTCCGGATCCTATTTTGGAATTATTGAAAAGCAATATGGATTTGACTAGTGATGAAGGGGAACACATCGGGATCTGGAATGTCAAACGTAGACTACACTTGTTGTATGCCGATAAAGCCGCTATTGATTTCTATAATGAAGCCGGCAAAGGCGCGTGCGTGCGAATCCGCATACCGGCAAATGTTCCACCTACAGGAGGTGAGTAATATGGTTCATGTGTTAATCGTCGACGACGAAGTGCACGCGGTGAGAGGGTTAAAGGCCGGTGTAGATTGGGACAAGCTCCATATTTCTACGGTTCATACGGCCCATAGTATGAAGCAAGCCCAAGAAATCTATGCAGCATCTCCGATTGATTTGATGATCTGTGATATCGAAATGCCCCAGGGTTCCGGCATGGATTTATTGAGCTGGGTCAGAGAGCATTATCCCCGAACAGAGACGATATTTTTAACGTGTCATTCCGATTTCTCGTATGCGAAGCGAGCCATCCAATTGGGCAGCTTCGAGTACTTGCTGAAGCCTGTGGATTACGAAGAGCTTGAAGAGGTGATCCTGAAGGTTTTGGCCAAAATTAAAAAAGATCAGGAGCTTCTTTCCTTCGAAGAAACCTATAAGCATTATTACCAGCTATGGGAGTCCCATCAGCCTTTGATGAAAGAACGCTTTTGGCAGGATCTGATCCAACAATCGATTCCGTCGACCAAGGATAAGATAACGGAACATTTACAAAAGTATAATTTATTATCCTTGGATGCTATGCGGTTTGTGATGATTATGATTCGCGTTAGGCGTTGGCATAAGAACCTGAATCAGCGGGATGAACGAATTATGGAATATGCATTGAAGAATGCCGCAGAAGAGAAAATTACACGAGACAATCAGCATACAGCGATCATCTCTCCGGATATTGGGTGTTTATTGATCATGGTCCCATATGAACGCCAACATCAAATGTTGGAGCTTCGGGAAGTATGCGAGGAATACGTGCAATCCTGCAATCAATACTTCTACTGTGATCTATGCTGCTATATCAGCGAACCCGCGTCTCTTCGTGAAGTCGTGCCTATGGTGAAAAGGCTGAACGATTTGGATCGAGACAATGTTTCTGTTGTAAATGAAACCATCGTGCTTTGGGATGTGAAGAAGGGTGAGTGCAAGGTAGAACTTCCATCTTTGAATGACTGGGCAGAGTGGATGAAGCAAGGATCAAAGGAAAAGCTGTTGAACGAGGTTAAGTTATTGTTCCAATCGTTAAGAGAGACCAGAGAAGGAATTGGCGCCCCGCTCTTGCACAGCTTCTATCAGGATTTTCTTCAAATGCTGTTCTTCGTTCTTCAGATGAAGGGTTTACAAGCGAATAAAGTATTTGCAGCCAATCTATTCACGGAAAAGCCGGAACTGGTTCTGAGATCTATAACCGCTTTGGAAGAATGGGTGCAATACGTCATCGAGGTGGCTATGAATCAGATCCATTCGACCGAAGGGGGCATGTCCGTTGTTGAAAAGGTGAAACAATACGTTGCGGCTCATATTTCCGTATCGGAATTATCCAGGGATATTATCGCGGCACACGTATTTTTAAATCCGGATTATTTGACACGGGTGTTCAAAAAAGAAACAGGCTTATCCATTTCTGACTATTTGCAGCAGCAGCGGATCCAATATGCCAAGGATTTACTTGCGGGCTCGGATAAATCCATTATC
This sequence comes from Paenibacillus andongensis, assembly GCF_025369935.1. Taxonomy (NCBI): domain Bacteria; kingdom Bacillati; phylum Bacillota; class Bacilli; order Caryophanales; family Paenibacillaceae; genus Paenibacillus; species Paenibacillus andongensis. Next base: position 1,552,895 of record NZ_CP104467.1, read on the forward strand.
GATATAGCGCTATTAGCGGGTTATTCGAATGTTTCTTACTTCTCGACGCTTTTCAAAAAGGCAGTATGTATGAATCCTAATGAATATAGAAAACAATTTGAGAAAAGATAGAAAGACTCCGCCCTAAAACATAGGCGTGGAGTCTTTTTTTCGAAAATGTCGGAAAACCTAAAGTATAAAGTCGTATTCGTGGTGAGCAGTCTAGTTAAACTTCTTCTATACTAGAACTATAAAGAAAAGGAGTTGACATCCGATGAACACCAAAGCAGAAGTTTTATACGAAAACGCTAAGGTTGTAAGGAAGACGGGTACGCTGCAGAAGACGTTGAAAACGTTTAAACGCTACCGTGCGCTATTTTTAATGGTCTTGCCTGGCATGATTTATTTGATAATTAACAATTATCTCCCTATGTTTGGGATTATCATTGCCTTTAAAAATATCAACTACCGCAAAGGGATATTTGGAAGTGAATGGGCTGGTCTCAAAAATTTCGAATATTTGTTTAAAACCGCTGATGCCTGGGTCATTACCCGAAATACGATTCTGTACAATGGGCTCTTCATTATCATCAATTTGGCTCTAGCCGTCGCTGTAGCTATTTTACTGAATGAAGTGAAAAATCGGTTCATGTCCCGTTTTTACCAGAGTGTCATTCTATTACCCTATCTAATCTCCATGGTTATCGTCGGATATTTAGCACTTGCCATGTTGAATGGAGAGAACGGTTTCCTCAATCATCATATTTTACCGCTGTTCGGAATCGATCCTATCTCCTGGTATTCAGAACCTAAATACTGGCCATACATCTTAACAATAGTAAACATTTGGAAAAATGTGGGTTACTTATGCATCATCTTCTTGGCAGCTATTGTTGGGATCGATAACGAATATTATGAAGCAGCAACGCTAGATGGCGCGAACAAATGGCAGCAAATCCGCACGATAACGCTACCGCTTCTATCACCGGCAATCATTATCATGGCCTTGTTAAGCATTGGACGCATCTTCTATTCAGATTTCGGTTTGTTCTATCAGGTGCCTCTAAATTCTGGCCCACTACAGCCAACAACGGATGTTATCGACACGTATGTATACCGGGGTTTAATGACGCTCGGCGACATCGGAATGTCTTCAGCGGCAGGATTTTACCAGTCAGTCGTAGGATTCGTATTGGTGCTAGTATCCAACTTTATCATTCGCCGCAAAAGCCCGGAACAAGCTTTATTCTAAAAGAAAGGAGCGTGCTATCTTGAAATCGAATCACATGAATCAATACGCGGTCAACCTGATCTTTATTCTCATGGCCTGTGCCAGCATCTTCCCGTTTGTCCTGCTTGTTATGGCATCTTTTACCGATCAGAAAGCAATTATCAATGATGGTTATTCACTCTTACCAAGTGTGTTTAGTTTAGATGCGTACAAGTATATGATGAAGAGCTCAACTTCGTTGTTTCGGGCTTATGGCATCACGGTTTTCATTACGATCTTCGGGACGGTTGTGGGTTTGGCTATCTCGACGATGCTCGCCTATCCTTTATCACGCAGTGATATGCCGCTTCGCAAAGTAATGTCGTTTCTCGTGTTTTTCACCTTGCTCTTTAACGGCGGACTTGTGTCGACCTATCTGATTTACACCGAATTTTTCCATATTAAAAATACGATTTTGGCGCTTATCATCCCGGGATTACTTACAAACGGTTTTTACATTTTACTAATCCGAACGTTCTTCAGCACTTCGATTCCGGCAGCGATTATTGAATCGGCGTATATTGACGGCGCTTCCGAATTCAAGATTTTTTACCGCATCGTGCTTCCGCTCTCGCTGCCGATTCTGGCTACCATCGGACTGATGCTGGGTATTTCCTATTGGAACGATTGGTTTAATGGATTGATTTATGTAACCGATAGCAAGCTCTTCAGTATTCAAAATATGCTGAATCGGATGCTGAGCGATATTCAGTTCCTTCAGAAGAGCAGCATGACCAACGCCTCACAAGCTTCTTCGAACATACCGACAGATTCGGTTCGCATGGCTATAGCTGTTATCGGGATCGTTCCGATCTTCTGCGCTTATCCATTTTTTCAGAAATTTTTCGTCAAAGGTCTTACGCTTGGTGCTATAAAAGGTTAACGACCGAGGCTACTCTTGAATCCCTTTCGGATTCGATTAGTATAGATCAACCATTATTCATATACATTAGGGGGATTATGAACCATGGAAAAGAAATGGAAAAGAGCCAGTGGATTATTAAGTGTTGTTCTTGCAACGTCGACCTTGCTTTCAGCTTGTGGCAGCAGCACTAGCGATGATGGGAATAAATCAGCGACAGATAGCGCTAAGCCTGCGAATTCCAAGCCCTATGAAATCACGATGGCGTATATACAGCTAAATGATATGCCGGACTCGAATCTCGTGTCTGAGGCAATCAGCAAAATTACCAAAGAAAAAATCAATGCAACCGTTAAGCTGGTGCCTATCAGTATTTCCGCTTGGACGCAGCAAATGAATCTGATGCTCGCAGGAAGCGAGAAGCTGGATCTGATGGTCTCTTCCTCTATCATTGGCAACTTCGGCAGCCAAGTCGCGAAAGGTCAATTAGAGCCATTAGACGATTTGCTTAAGAAATATGGCAAAGGTCTTGTAGACACAGTTGGCATGGATTTAATTAATGGATCCAAGATCGACGGAAAAGTGTATGGGGTTCCAAGCTTAAGAGATATTGGGTCTGACAATGGCTTGATCATGAGGAAGGATTTGGTGGACAAGTACAAGATTGATTTGAGCAAAATCAAAACTTGGGCGGATCTGGATCCTGTGTTCCAAACGATCAAAGATAACGAGCCAGGACTGGCGCCTTTAGTACAGCAAACGAACACTGGTATGCCGGGAACCAATATGTACAACTCTATCGTGGATACATTAGGAGACAATCTGGGTGTACTTGCCGATCCGGGGAACAGCACCAAAATCGTGAATCTGTTCGAAACAAAGGAATTTACAGACGCTATTGCATTAGCTCGTAAATGGTATCAGGCAGGTTATATTATGAAAGATATCGCTACTTCGCAAGAGACGGGAGTTAACCTGGTCAAAGCGGGTAAGGCGTTCTCTTATACATCGAATATGAAGCCGGGCTTTGAGGCGCAGGAAACGAATTTGTCCGGAAAAGAAATGGTTGCTGTTCGATTGACGAAGCCTTTGCAAACGTCTGTTTCGATCACAGGCTTCATGATGTCGATCACGAAGAACAGTCAAGACCCTGAGAGAGCTATGCAATTCATGAACATGATGTACACGGACAAAGACATTGCCAACTTGGTCTCCCTGGGTATTGAAGGAAAGCACTATGTAAAAAAATCGGATAACATCATTGCGCTTCCAGATGGCGTTAAGCAAAGCGGTTACCAATTCAACCAGTGGGAAGTCGGCAATAACTTCCTGACCTACGTATGGGAAGGTACAGATCCGAAAATTTGGGATTTGACCAAAAAGCATAATGACGCTGCGATTAAATCGAAAGCAGTCGGCTTTACTTTCAACGTAGACCCGGTTAAAACAGAACTTGCTGCTGCGACTAACGTTATCAATCAATATAAAGTAGGTCTGGAAAGCGGTACATTAGATCCGGCATTGACAGCCGAGTTCAATGCGAAGCTCAAAACTGCGGGACTCGATAAGATCATCGCAGAGAAACAAAAACAGATTGATGCTTGGGCTAAAGCTGCAGGTAAATAAGGATGAACTTGAACCGTACTCTACAACAGGTGGGGTACGGTTTCTTTCTTAAATTTTGATCGTACATTCTGAGTAGGAGGTTACATAGTCATGTTTAAAGTGAAAGATCTTCGTTGTGAATATCAAGTGAATCCGATTGGGTTAGATCACAAGACTCCCAGGATTAGCTGGCGATTGCAATCTTCAGAAAGAGCAGCGGTACAATCGGCTTACCGCATCGAAGTGGCAGAAGACGCGGATTTTCAACAGCCGGTTTGGGACTCTGGGAAAGTGGATTCAGATCAATCGGTTCACGTGGAATTAATAGGGCTTCAAATGGCTGCGCGTAAACGGTATCACTACCGCGTTCAAGCTTGGAATCAGCATGGGCTAAGTTCTGGCTGGTCTGATCAGGCTAACTTTGAAACCGGATTCATAGATTCTTCGGAGTGGTCGGCTAAATGGATCAGTGCTCCCCCAGCGCTGACAGCGGGCACCGATCAAGTTCCAATGTTTCGGCGGGAATTTCTCATTGATAGCGAAGTAAGCGCGGCCCGTGTCTACGCCTCAGCGCTTGGCATCTATGAGTTAGAGTTGAATGGGAAACGGGTGGGGGACCACTATTTTGCTCCGGGATGGACCAGCTATAAGCATCGTCTTCAATACCAAACTTATGATGTTACGGAACTGCTGAGCAGCGGAAAGAACGGAATTGGCGCTTTATTAGGCAGCGGCTGGTATAAAGGTGTTCTTGGATGGGACGGGAAAAACGAGCATTACGGAAACCGGACTGCGCTTTTCATACAAATCCACATTGATTATGCGGATGGCAGGCAAGAAGTTATCGTTTCTGATAATAGTTGGAAAGTGTCGGGAAGTCCGATCTTGATGTCGGAAATCTATGACGGTGAAACGTATGATGCGCGGCTGGAGCGGCCCGATTGGAGCCGTGGAGATTACGATGATAGTGACTGGCATCCTGTCGATGTGATCGAACAACGCAAAGACATTTTGGTGGCACAGGAGAACGTGCCTGTCCGTAAAATCGAGAGCATTCAACCTATCGAGCTTATCACGACACCCATGGGAGAAACGGTCATTGACATGGGTCAAAACATGGTCGGATGGATCCGGTTTACCGTGCAGGGGGACGCTGGTCAGGAGGTCAGCATCCGTCATGCCGAAATATTGGATGCTGAAGGCAACTTCTACTTGGACAACATCCGTAAAGCGAAGCAAACGATCCGCTATGTGCTCAAAGGAGGAGAGAGAGAAACTTTCGAACCTCATTTTACTTTCCAAGGTTTTCGGTATATCCGGCTTGTTGGGTTTCCAGAACCGATCCGTCTGGAGGATTTTACAGGTATCGTGCTGCACTCAGATATGGAGACAACGGGAGAGTTCACATGCTCCGATCCGCTTGTTAACCAGCTTCAGCATAATATTCGATGGGGGCTGAAAGGGAATTTCCTGGACGTTCCTACGGACTGCCCGCAAAGAGATGAGAGGCTGGGTTGGACAGGGGATGCTCAGGTGTTTGCCCGTACGTCCGCCTATTTGTCGAATGTAGTGCCTTTCTTCAGGAAGTGGCTGCATGATTTGAAGGCCGAGCAAGCGGAGCTTGACGGAGGCGTGCCGTTTGTAGTTCCCAATGTGTTGAGTGAGAAAGCGCAGTCCGCTTCCGCATGGGGAGATGCTGCGGTCATTATTCCGTGGACTCTTTATGTCTGCTATGGGGATAAGCGGGTGTTGGAAGAGCAGTACGAAAGTATGAAGGCATGGGTGGAGTATATCAAGCGCCAAGGCGACAACGAATACTTGTGGAATTCCGGCTTTCATTTCGGGGATTGGCTTGCATTGGATTCTCGACCAGACAGCTATATAGGAGCTACAGCGCGAGATTTTGTAGCAACGGCCTACTATGCTTATTCCGTGTCGTTGGTGCAGAAAGCAGCCGTGGTGCTTGGGAGGTCAGAGGAAGCGGGACGTTATGCAGAGCTGCATACGCGTATTCTCGATGCTTTTACACAGGAGTTCGTCACGCCAACTGGTCGCTTATCTGTGCCTACTCAGACGGGACAGGTGCTGTCCCTTATGTTTGGACTTGTCGAGGGCGATGCCAAGGAACGTGCCGTGCACAAGCTGCTTGAATTGCTCGAAGAGGAGAAGTTTCATCTAACTACCGGATTTGTCGGCACTCCTTATTTGAACCACGTGCTGAGCGATAACGGCAAATCGGAATTCGCTTATAAGCTGTTACTTCAGCAGGATTATCCATCTTGGCTGTATCAAGTGACCAAAGGCGCCACGACCATCTGGGAGCACTGGGATGGGATTAAGCCGGACGGCAGTTTTTGGAGTCCGGATATGAATTCCTTTAATCATTATGCTTACGGAGCCATTGGAGACTGGCTTTACCGTGTTGTTGCTGGAATTGATACGGATGAACAGCATACTGGCTATAAAAGGGTAATCATTCGCCCCATGCCTGGTGATGGCCTGACATGGGCAGAGGGGCGTATCGACACGATGTATGGGGAGGTTAGCTGCCGCTGGTCGAAATCGGATGGTGAACGATTAGACATTCAGGTGGTGATTCCGCCGAACACAACGGCTGAAATTCGCTTGCCTTACGCTCCGGCGGATGGTGTGACAGAAGGCGGAACAGCACTTAAAGAGGCAGCTGGTATTTGGAATATTAAGGCAGCTGATATGGGAGTGAGCTTAGAAGCGGGTTCGGGTCAATACAGTTTCAGCTATGTGTTGACACAGCCTATACCGCCGCTTCCGGAAGTGAAGCCGTTTGTTTTTGGCTAAGTTTTAAGGCATCTACGTTCCTCAATGGCTGAAGTGACAGGAAATAAGGAATGCATTTTCCGCTCTCACTAGGGCGTGGTATAAAACTAACTTCTATTTACTGGAGGAGAAACCCATGAATTCGAAAATCCAAGAACTAATTTCCAAACTGACGCTGGAAGAGAAGGCGGGCTTATGTTCAGGTTTGGATTTCTGGCATACGAAAGGTATAGAGAGGCTCGGTATCCCCTCACTTATGGTGACGGATGGTCCTCACGGCTTACGGAAACAAAAAAAAGATGCAGATCACCTTGGCCTTCATAATAGTGTACCTGCAACTTGCTTCCCTTCTGCTGCGGGAATGGCTTCCTCGTGGAATCGTGAGCTGATCGGCAAAGTAGGCGAGGCATTAGGGAAGGAATGTCAAGCGGAAGACGTTGCGGTCCTTCTTGGGCCGGGAGCCAATATCAAAAGGTCGCCTCTGTGCGGCAGAAATTTCGAATACTTCTCGGAGGATCCGTACCTTTCATCGGAAATGGCGGCCAATCACATCAAAGGCGTTCAAAGTCAGGGCGTTGGCACCTCACTTAAGCACTTTGCCGCCAATAACCAGGAGCATCGGAGAATGTCCACGGATGCTGTCATTGACGAGCGGACACTGCGGGAAATCTATTTAGCCAGCTTTGAAGGCGCTGTGAAGCAGGCACAACCGTGGAGCGTGATGTGTTCTTACAATCAAGTCAACGGTGAATATGCTTCGGAGAACGCATTTTTGCTGACACAGGTTTTGCGGGATGAATGGGGTTTTGAAGGTTTTGTTGTTTCAGACTGGGGTGCGGTTAACGAACGTGTAAAATCTCTTCAGGCTGGCTTGGAACTGGAAATGCCTTCAAGTGCAGGAATCGGAGACGCCAAGATTGTTGCGGCAGTGAAAAGCGGGGAGCTTTCGGAGGAAACGCTGAATGTTGCGGTTGAACGGATGTTGACCTTCATCTTTAAGGCTGCAGATAGCAGGAAGACAGAAGCTGTTTACGATCCGGCAGCACATCATTTGTTGGCACGAAAAGCTGCACATGAAAGCATGGTGCTTCTCAAGAATGAAGGGGATATTCTTCCGCTCCGCAAGCAAGGGAAGATTGCTGTCATCGGTGAGTTTGCCAAGAACCCGCGTTATCAGGGCGGCGGCAGCTCACATGTCAATCCGACCACGCTGGACGATGCGCTTGAAGAAATGATGAATGTCACAGGAGACGGCGCACAAATTATCTATTCGCAAGGCTACAAGCTGGATAACGATGAAATCGATGAAGATTTGATAAGAGAGGCAAAGGAAACAGCGGCGAATGCGGATGTGGCTGTTCTATTTGTCGGACTGCCGGATCGCTACGAATCGGAAGGGTATGACCGAACGCATATGGCCATTCCAGCCAATCATCGCGCACTGATCGAAGCGGTGGCGGAAGTTCAAAGCAACCTTATCGTTATTTTGAGCAACGGCTCGCCGGTAGAAATGCCTTGGATCGGCAAAGCGAAAGCCGTGTTGGAGGGATACCTGGGAGGGCAATCTTTTGGCGGTGCGGTAGCAGACTTGTTGTTTGGCCTCGCGAATCCAAGCGGCAAGCTTGCGGAAACGTTCCCTGTGAAACTAAGTGACAACCCATCCTTCTTGAATTTCCCGGGTGAGGGCGACAAAGTGGAATATAGAGAAGGCGTCTTTGTCGGTTACCGTTATTACGATACCAAAGAGATTGAGCCTTTATTCCCATTCGGATTCGGACTCAGCTATACCAATTTCGCATACAGCGATCTTCAGGTAGACAAAACAGCGATCAAAGATAATGAGACGGTTACCGTTCAAGTGACTGTGAAAAATACAGGGGACTATGCCGGAAAAGAAATCGTTCAACTCTACGTCAAAGACGTTCAGAGCAGCGTCAATCGTCCGCAAAAAGAGCTGAAAGGCTTCCAAAAAATCGAGCTGCAGCCAGGAGAACAACAAACTGTTACCTTTGTTTTGGATAAAAGATCTTTCGCTTACTACAACGTTCAAATCGGTGATTGGTATGTGGAAACCGGGGCATTTGACATCTTACTTGGAAAATCTTCGCGGGATATCGAGCTTCGCACAACGATTGAGGTCGAATCTACAGTCACTCTTCCGGGGACGTATACTCGCAACTCACTAATCGGCGATTTGATGGCAAATCCGCTCACGGCCGATAAAGCGAAAGAATTTATTGGGAGATTCGGCTTTGACGCTCTCTTGGGCGATAACCCGGACATGCTGATGGCTATGATGAGATATATGCCGCTGCGCGCAATGATTGGCTTTGGGCAAGGGCAATATTCCGAAGAGATGTTGGCTGACGATTTAAAAAACTTGAATGCCGTCACAGAAAAAGTAAACGTGAGTTCGCGATAAAAGGGGGAGTCGTGCATGATTAATCTGAAAACAAAACCGTTTCATTTGGACGAAGCAGCGATTCAGTGGGTCAACGAAACATTACGTGAATTATCCTTGGAAGAAAAAGTCGGTCAACTGTTTATTACCGTAGATCTTCCGTTTGATACTGGGGATAAAAAGGATTTGCTGGGTATTCGCCCAGGCGGAGTCCATGTATTTGGATTCTCCCCTCATGCAACGAAGCAGCATCAGGCAGCTATCATCCGTGACTTGCAAAAGCGCAGTAAAGTACCGCTATTGGTTTCCGGCGATCTTGAGAACGGAGGACAAGGCGGGGCAAACGATGGAACAAATCTGGCCTCAAATATGCAGTTGGCTGCGACAAACGATCCAGAACTTGCAACCGCGTTCGGAGCTGCAATTGAAGTTGAGGGTCACGCTATGGGGTTCAACTGGGTATACGGACCGGTCATTGACATCAATTACAACTATCAAAATCCCATCGTCAACATTCGCGCATTCGGCGATACGCCGGGTATCGTAGAGCAGACTGCTCTGCCTGTCATGAAGGCTATTCAGAAGAACAATCGGATGGCTGCCTGCGTGAAGCACTGGCCCGGTGACGGCATGGATGACCGAGATCAGCATAAGGTGCTGACGAATAATACATTAACGATGAAAGAGTGGCGCGAGACCTACGGCCGTGTGTATAAATCCACGATCGAGAACGGAGTCAAGACGGTCATGAGCGCTCACATTTCGCTGCCAAGCTATTATGAAGAATTAGGAATCACGGACGTAAGAACCAAACATACTCCGGGGTCCTTATCACACGAATTGAACACGAAGCTTCTGCGTGAAGAGCTCGGATTTAATGGACTTATCATTTCTGATGCCACATCGATGATTGGCATGACGAGCTTTGGCCGGCGTAAAGATATCATTCCTCAATGTATTGCATCGAGCGTTGATATGTTTCTGTTTACGAATGATATGCAGGAAGATTTTCAAGCTATGCTTCGAGGCGTCCATGACGGCGTGCTAACGGAGGAGCGGCTGAATGAAGCGGTCACTAGAATACTAGCGCTGAAAGCGTCACTTGGTCTTCATTTGACTCATGCGGATGAAAGGGATCTTGGAGTGGTGGGTTCTGCAGAACATTTGCAGTTAGCAGCGGAAATTGCGAGCAAATCGGTAACTCTGGTTAAGGATACACAAGGCCTCTTACCACTAACACCTCAAAAGCACAAGCGGATTTTACTATTAGCTGCTTCGGATGAGGCTTCCTTTTTTGCCGATAAGGCTGCAACGGGGGATGAATTCGCCCGGATGTTAAGTGAGGAAGGCTTCACGGTTGTTCGGGAATATAACGTAAAAGAAGAGGGCAACGAAATAGATGCGGTAGTCTTTCTTGTTCAGAAATCACCTGGATTCATGCAAAATTCCATGCGGCTTTCACCCCAGGAAACAGGCGGACTCTTCAAATGGTACCCCACACAGGTGCCGACCCTGTTTATCTCGCTGGGAAATCCGTACACACTTTATGAACTCCCGTCCATGCCTACGATGATAAATGCCTATAACGCTACTTTAGCCGTACAGAAGGAAATTATTAGATGTTTGATTGGCAAGCAGCCGTTTCAAGGAGAGTCTCCAATCGATGCTTTCTGCGGTCTTGAGTGGGCTAAGTTATAAGGCGAAGTAGTGAGAGTTAAATAGTTGGAGTAGGAACCTGTCCTTTTGGGCAGGTTTTTTTGGGTTAAACACAGAGGACCAGCTTGGGATTCGTATCCGAATGGCACAGCAATTCGCCGTCTTCAAGGGAGATTTCCTGCTGCCTGTAAGTTCCCGGATTAGGATAAAACCAGCTAAGGGAATGCCATAGGCAGCCCCCTAGCCAGCTAGAGGTTGTAGGTCATTCGAGATGGTCTTTGAGCGTTTCTACGAGTTGGTTTTGAATATTGGCTTCACTATGCTGCCATATGATTTCGAAAAGCACACCAAGCCCTGGCAATACCCGTTCTTCTCCGCCGATGGAGTCCTCAATAACTTCTTGAAGCTCATCATTTGATTTATTCTGGACTCGCTGGACGATGGCCTGTCTTAAGGTGATGTTCATTCGTGGACCTCGCTTCCATTTTCGTTATCGATATTAATATGTGCAAGTTTCTAGCCGTTCATCCTCCTCACTTCGCCACTTTCCATGCATAGTGAGATGCGAACCATGTGTATGTTATACTATAATCATCTTAGGAATTTGGAGGACACACCAACAGTGAGAAAGCAATTTGCGATTATTGGGATGGGAAGATTCGGGTCTAGCGTCGCTAAAACATTGTCACAATTAGGGTTTGAGGTCCTTGCTATTGATCATCGTGAAGAGACGGTTCAAGATGTCTCAGCATTCGTCACACATGCCGTTCAAGCTGATTCTACGGATGAGGAAGCGCTGCGTGCTCTAGGTATTCGCAATTTTGACGTTGTGGTTGTAGCTATTGGGGAGGATATTCAAGCGAGTATTCTGACTACATTAATCCTCAAAGAAATGGGCATACCTACGATTATAGTGAAAGCTGTCAATGATCTTCATGGAAAAGTGTTAAAGAAAATTGGCGCAGACAAAGTCGTTTATCCGGAAAGAGATATGGGACAGCGTGTGGCGCATCATCTGATCTCATCTAATATTATCGATTACATAGAGCTATCTGCCGATTACAGTATCGTTGAGATTAAGGTTTCCAAACAAATGATTGGTAAAAGCCTGAAACAGCTGGATATCCGGGCAAAATATGGCTGTAATGTCATTGCGATCAAACAAAATGAACAGCTGATTATTCCTCCAAGTGCGGAAGACCCGCTTAGGATGGACGATATTCTAGTTATTGTCGGAAAAAATTCAGATCTTCAAACTTTTGAAGTGACTTTTGCAGAGTAGGTAAAGATAAATGACAAGTGCACACACGGAAATTATGTCTGTTCAGAATGCCAGAGTCAAAGAATGGGCGCAGCTTTTAGAACGCCGGGGCAGGGATAAACAGGGGAAATATATCATTGAGGGTTACCATTTGGTCGAGGAAGCATTGCGTGCGGGAGCTCCAGTGGAGACCATCATGTATAGCTTGGAAAAAGGGTGGCCTGCTGGATTAGCTGAGCAGGTCACGCCATCTGTGGAATGGGTTGGCGTCAGCCAGGCTGTGCTGGAGAAATGCTCGGATACGCAGACGCCGCAGGGGGTTTTGGCCGTTGTGACACGGCCGAAGCTTGGCATGGACGAGCTGCTCGCCGGCGAGCATGATCTTGTCGTGGTCCTGGACGGCGTTCAGGACCCGGGCAACCTGGGCACGATCATCCGCAGCGCGGATGCCGTCGGGGCCAAGGCTGTTGTGCTCGGCCGCGGCACGGTCGATCTGTACAACCCCAAGACGATCCGCTCGACGATGGGATCGATGTATCATCTGCCGATTGTCGAGGCAGATCTGCTTGAGCTGTTGCCGCGCGCGCGTGAGCGCGGCGTGCGGCTTGTGACCACGAGTCTGCAGGCGCAGCGCTCGTGTTATGACACGGACCTGCGGCAGCCGACGTGGCTGATCCTCGGCAACGAAGCCAAGGGCGTGTCGCCGGAGGTCGCAGCGCAGTCGGATGTGCAGGTGATTATTCCGATGCAGGGCAAAGCGGAATCGCTGAACGTCGCGATGGCCGCGACGGTGCTGCTGTTTGAGGCTTCGCGGCAGCGGTTGGTCTAGCGCAAATAAACTCATGACTCTGTGAGTTGTAATTCACTTTGTCACCGTTTGGAACGTAATTTTGTCACTACTTAGTTCAGTCCCGATGTGGCTCAAAGCCTTGATACATCGGGATTTTTTGTGTGCCGGACAAATGAAAATAGGTTCTTTAATAACTGGTAGTTATCTGGAGCTGCGCGATGTTCAAGAGCAACTTCTTTCAAAGGTGGATTAAAACCAAATGAAGCAAAAAATAGAATATGACAATTTAATTCCAATTAATGCGTATCTTTGGTGTCCAAAACCGTATCCGCAGCCTCTTCATTTCCATTCAAGCTTGGAAATTGGCTATTGCCGGGGAGGCAGAGGGCATTTTATTTTTGAAAATAAGCTTTATGAAGTACGCAAAGGTGACGTCTTTATTGTCAATAATACGGAGCTTCATATTGCACAATCGGCTCAGCACGATCCGAGCCAATATATTTTTCTTAATTTTGATCCGAGTCTCTTCCTTGAAGAAGATGAAAAATTATTACTGCCATTTGCCTATCGGTCTGAGAGATTTGAGAATCATATTGCAGGGGGAACACCACTTGCACAGCAAATTGGCGTATTCATTCAACAGATCTATGAGGAGCTAAACGCGAAAGCGGATGGTTATCTTACCATTTCCCGCTGCAAATTGCTGGAGTTGGGTGTTATTCTGCTTCGCCATTACAGGAGTTCGTTCAGTAAAGAGCAATGGGTAAAGATGTCCAGTTCGCAGCGTGAGATCAAAGAAATGATGCTATTTGTCAAAGAACGGTTTCGTGAACCCCTTCAGCTTACGGATGTTGCTGCTCATTTAGGTTGGAGCAACTCACGGACAAGCCGCCTTTTTAAGGAGCATACGGGCAGCAGCTTTTTGAATTACGTTACTTTGCTGCGTATTAGCGAAGCTAAGAAACAGCTTGTCACGAACCTTGATAGTATCGCAGACATTAGTTTTTCCAGCGGGTTTCAGAGCTTGGCGTCCTTCTATCGCGCCTTTAACTCCTCAGTCGGCATGTCCCCTCAAGAATATCGCAAACAATTTGGCGTTAAGCAATTATTTTGAGAAGTATGAAGGAAATTGAGAAGATTCTCTATGGCCAAATCCGTATAATCAGCTTAAAATCTTACATTAAAGGTGGTTTTACGATGGCTGGCTGGGAACGATTAAAGGGAATTGTACATTTAGAAATCATACAAAGGGGAGAAGAAGGCTGCAATGTCAGTGGGTTTCAAGACAAATGGGCTGCAGCAGGAGATGATGAAACGAAGCTGATGGCGGTTTATCAGCAGTTGATGGCGCTTGAAATTCGTGCTGATTTCCCATATCAAGAACCTTCGGATTTGCCTGGTATTCTTGCGTTGAGGCCTGAAGGCCCCAGACAACTAACGGCGGATAAATCGAAAGCTGATTGGCTTAATCAATTTCAAGGCGCATGGCTCGGCCGAAGTATCGGATGTGCCTTGGGTAAGCCGCTTGAGAATGGTCATTCTATGTCGGGCAGCGGTGGAAAAGCGGGCTGGAAAAATATTGAGCTATGGTTCAAAGGCGCAGATGCCTGGCCCATTCGCGGATATACGCCTGGAAGCTCCCGTGCGGCCGTCGAGTATGATTTGAAAGTGAATGATTGGTGCCAGAAAAGCTGGAAAGAACATATTCAGTTTATGGAATCCGACGATGATATTCGTTATACCGTGTTAGGCTTAATTCTTTTAGAGGAAAAAGGATTGGATTTTGATGCTTGGGATATTGGCAAGCTGTGGCATAAGTATCTGAGCTACCAGCAAGTATGTACAGCTGAGACGCAGGCTTATTTGAATTTCGCTCAAGTGACCTCCCATATGCAAGGTGAAAAAACGGCGGACTGGGCACAGAAGAGTGAATGGGTGCGAACCTGGTTAAATCCTTATCGGGAGTGGATTGGAGCTCAAATCAGAGCCGATGGCTTTGCTTATGGCGCGGCGGGAAATCCAGAGCTGGCAGCGGAATTAGCTTGGCGAGATGCCTCATTTTCCCATGTGAAGAACGGCATTTATGGGGAAATGTTTGTGGCCGCCATGATTGCAGCGGCTTTTAACGAAACCGACAATGAACGTATTGTTGAAATTGGACTTAGTGAAATTCCTAGAGACTGCCGATTGGCTCATGATATTCGCAAAGCTGTAGAAATAGCGAGCAGCTCCGTTGATCAATTGGATTTAGTCGATCGGATCTGGGAAGCGTTCAAGCACTATCATTGTGTCCACACGAACAATAATGCAGCTTTAGTTGCTGCCTCGCTGATTTTCGCTAAGGATGATTTTGAACTGGCCGTTACGACAGCCGTTCTTGGCGGGTGGGATACCGACTGCAACGGCGCTACCGTTGGATCGATTATGGGTGCGAAGATCGGAGCAGATAAACTTCCGCCCGATTGGGCAGAACCGCTTCACGATACGTTATACGCAGAAGTGACAGGATTTCATCCGATTGCGATTTCGGAATGTGCCAAACGCAGCTATGAGGTGTTTAAGAAGATATCGGCAAACTAACGGTTCTGTTGAACGATTTATGATAATTGTCATTCCAACAAATGCCAATAGGCATCAGTCCCGATGTGGCCCAAAGATTTGATACATCGGGATTTTTTCTACTCGCCTTTAACCGAATTATTCTCGATAATTGCTGTTTTCCCTAAACAACACCGCGTAAGGGATTCCGCTTGCCGGTGAAGCTGATTTGAAAACGTGCGCAGAGATGTTGATCATGGATCGTCTCGATGCAGGAGGATCATTCGCGAAGCTGCACCCATTTGACTTTGTCGATGATTTCGTATTGGTTGGACATGACGGACCGCATAGCATCAACATTAGCGTTACGGCATTCGCATGGAGGTGGGAGCCACAACGCCTCTTATGCTTCGTATCCTGACGGTATTCCCTCTCAAATGAGTTTTCCTTCAAGTTCCATTAGGCAGATGAATAACAGTGAAGTATCATTTAGCGTAGGGTGATAAAAAATGTTCATTTCTCCTATGCTAGCGTACAATGCAAAAAACAATCAACCATTTCACAGTAAACATCATATAGCGGAATTAAAATTAGATGGTCTAAGATGTATTATTTCCAACATGGATAGACTCTATGTTTATACGAGACATAATAACTTGATTACAAATAAATTCCCCGAGTTGTATAATTGCCCCCTGCCTGAAGGGACCATACTTGATGGCGTATTAATCATGATGGACGATCAAGGGAAACCAGACGTTGAAGCCATGTCAGCCAGGTTTTTATCAAATAAAAACAAAACACCTGTGATATTCTGCGCATTTGACATATTGAGATACAAAGGCGTTGATGTTACCGGTTTAACCTTACTGAGGCGTAAAGAACTGTTGGACAAGGCTTTCGTTGAAACCGAGAACTATAAGAAGGTTAAAGTATTTGAGGGAAATGCCGTTGAGTATTTTGAGCAGGTTCGTGGACGGGGACTTGACGGCATCATCATGAAATCTAAAAAAGAGAATTCCAAATACGAAATAGAAAAACGCTCCAAACAGTGGCAAAAGGTGATTAATTGGACTTATGCGGATGTGTACATTTCCGGTTACAGAAAAAATAATTTTGCTTTATTGGCCTCTATTGATGCAGCTGATGGCTCCAAGTTCCCAGTCGGGGTTATAGAGTCAGGTGTAACATCCATTCACCAGAAAATTCTAGATAGAGTGAAGAAACGTTTAGTATTCAAGGAAGACCAGAATTTTGCCTATATGGAACCACGAATCATGGCAAAGATTAAGACAAGAAATTGGACCAAAAGCGGAAAGCTGAGGTCGCCAGTATTCATGGAATTCGTTATCTAAATAAAAAAGACTGAAATCACCAAAGGAGGAAGTGGTGGTTACAGTCTTTTTGTTCTCTTGCCTATCACCAAAGGAGTTAGCGTCTAATTCCGCCGGTTAGTTGTTGTTCGGCCAGTTGAACTAATCTTCTCGTAATGTTACCACCGATTGCGCCAGTATCACGAGTAGCCATATAGCCGTAATAACCATCTTGCGGAATCTGAATACCTAATTCTTGAGCGACTTCATATTTCATTTGTTCAAGAGCTGCTCTTGCTTGTTGCACGACTAATGTATTGCTGTTTCTTCTTCTAGCCATTTGATCCACTCCTTTTTTGTGATGTAGGAGTATTTTGTGGATTAAATGGTTTTTTATTCATCTTATATAAATTATTTTCGGAGCAGGAAATCATCTACTTATTGCTTATTTGCGATATTAGACAGAAGCTGCGGCTAAGTTATTGACTGCGTAGTCAACTAAGAGTATGATTTCCTTATGAGCAGACCAAGAGAATTTGATGTTGAGAAGGTTTTGAATCAGTCGATGGAAGTTTTTTGGGCAAAAGGTTACAAAGCAACCTCCTTCGAAGACCTCACTAATAAGACTCATGTAAAAAAACAAAGTCTGTATGGCGTCTTTGCAGACAAGCGTTCACTCTTTCTAAAAGCACTTGCCCTGTATCGAGTGCAAAATCTCGATTCACTTCGAGAAATGGTCGATCAAGGCGGGTCGCCAACGGAAATTCTAGACGCCGTTAAATCCGCTTCACTTTGTTCAAAAAATGAAGATAGCCATAGCGGTTGTCTGATGGTAAATACGGCGCTGGAATTTGGAATGAGCGATGAGGAAGTAACCAAAGAAGTTGAAAAAATGTTTAGTGATGTCCAGCTTGTACTCGAGGCAGTGATTAGCAAAGGGCAAGCAATTGGAGAGTTTACGACACGCTTCTCAAGCAAAGAATTAGGAGCCTTCTTGGCAAATGCCTTGCGTGGTACCCGCATTCTAGAGAAAACAGGAGTGCCTGTGGAACAAATCGAAACTATTCTAAATACCTCGTTTGGATTAATAAAAAAATAAAACTGTATGCGCTTTTCAGTAAAGACGGTGGCGCATCATACGGCGTTCACTCCTTGGGGTGAATGTTTTTTCTTATACATACTAAATTTCGTCCTTATTGGTTCGGGCGATTTAGATAGCGCGTTTTCACACTTATTTGTTCTTGACACAACCACTGGAAAAAGATATATTCTTCAGTGTAAATGTAATTATTACGATTTATCGCAGCGGCAATGCCTAATAAATTTCTTGTAGTTTTGGCTTCCACATATAAATCGAGGAAAGTCACGATGTAAAATCGTAATTTTTACATATAAAAATCGGAAAGGATCTGTTCTTATGCTGTTAGCTTCCATGGATGAGGTGGAATTCGGTTACAATGACGTCCCATGTATTCAAGATGCGAGTGTAGAGATTCAGTTGGGTGAATTTGTAGCTATAACGGGCCCCAATGGTGCAGCCAAATCGACCTTGCTGAAATTACTTCTTGGCTTGCTTGATCCTTGGAAAGGGAGTATTTTCTTGTCTTCAACCAATAAAGAGGGGAAGAAGCTGAGAGTGGGTTATGTATCTCAGCAAATTTCCGCCTTCAATAGTGGATTCCCTAGTACGATATTGGAGTTTGTCCAATCAGGTAGGTATGCAAGCCGATCGTGGTTTCGTAAACTCGACAAAGAAGATGAGGCGCAGACGGAGAAAGCACTCCGTCAGGTTGGGATGTGGGATTTGCGCAAGCGTAGGATCGGTGAGCTCTCCGGCGGCCAAAAGCAGCGTATTTGCATTGCCAGAGCGCTTGTACAGGAGCCCGACATGCTTGTTCTTGATGAACCGACAACAGGGATGGATCAGGATAGCCGCTTTGGTTTCTACGAGTTGATGCATCATCAAGTGAAAGCTCATGGGCGAACCGTTGTGATGGTGACGCATGGACTCAGCGAGGTCGCTCCCTATCTGGATCGTATTATCGAGCTGGAGAGAAAGGGGGATGGCGGATGGAAATGCTGCACTACGACTTCATGCAGCGGGCATTTTGTGCCGGTGGGTTAATTGCCATCCTGGCTTCGATTCTGGGGGTATATCTGATGCTTCGCAGGCAAGCACTGATGGCTGACATGCTCTCCCATGTTTCCTTGGCAGGGGTTGCAGGAGGCGCGTATCTAAACATCAATCCAACTTTAACTGGATTCGTCGTAGCTACACTGGGAGCAATAGCTGTTGAATATGTAAGGAGGTCCTATAAAACCTATAGTGAAATTTCGGTTGCCATCATTATGGTGGGTGGATTATCAACAGCAGTGATCATCATGAGTCTCAAGCAAAGCATCAATAAAGGCTTCTCCGCTTATTTATTCGGCTCTGTTGTTGCTGTGAATGAAACCGAGCTTCTTCTCATGTTTGTGGTCGCGATAATCGGGGGCATCTTTTTCTATATATTCCGTCGTCCGCTCTATCAGATTACATTCGATGAAGATACGGCCAAAACCAATGGGCTTCCTGTGAAATGGATCTCACTTGGCTTTAGCGTCTTAACCGGTATGATTGTATCTGTGGCTATGCCGATTGTGGGAGTTCTTCTCGTTTCGGCATTAATTGTATTGCCCGCGGCGCTTGCCATTCGAATTGCACCTAGTTTTACTTCCGCCCTTTTTATAGCTATGAGTATTGGTTTACTTGGTGTTATTTCCGGTCTTACTGCTTCCTATCAGCTTAGTACACCCCCAGGTGGAACGATAGCGCTGCTTCTCTTATTTATTCTTATTGCTGGCCTTGGTTTGAAAAAGGTTGTGCTAACTTTGAGCAAAAGCAAAGCAAAAAATGCCATTGACACCATCCCTCGTATGTCCAAAGAAACGACCATTTCATCATTCAACAAATTTTAGGAGGAAAAAATGAAAAAAATCTGGGTATCGAAATCACTTGCTTTTACCGTACTAACAGCTGTTCTCTTATCGGGTTGTGCGTCTAAAACGGCTTCAGGCGATGGCAAATTAAATGTCGTAACAAGCTTTTATCCCATGTATGAATTCACTAAACAGGTTGCTGGTGATCATGCCAATGTGATTGCTCTAATCCCGCCGGGGGCCGAACCCCATGATTGGGAGCCTAGTGCGAAAGATATGAAACAACTGAAGAACGCCAATGTGTTCGTATACAACGGTATCGTAGAAGGATGGGCGGAGCAGTCACTTCAGAGCGCTGAGAATAAGAATCGTGTTGTGGTTGAAGCCAGTAAAGGAATTGAATTAATGGAAGGCTTAGCGGAAGAAGAGCATCAAGATCACAAGAATGAAGCGCATGGAGACAAAATCCTAGATCCGCATGTTTGGTTAACGCCTGTTCTTGCTCAAAAAGAAGTTGAGGCTATTGTAATTGGATTAACCCAAGCTGACCCTGCTCATAAGGATGATTATCGGAAAAATGCGGATGCCTATATCGGAAAGCTGAAAGCCTTGGATGAGTCATTTAAAACAGGTCTTAAAAACGTAAAGCATAAAGAATTCGTCACACAGCATGCTGCTTTTGGTTATTTGGCCAAAGAATATGGGCTGACACAAGTTCCTATTGCCGGACTTTCCCCTGAAGAAGAGCCAGCTCCGGATAAAATGGCAGAAATTATTAAATTTGCGAAAGATAATAAGGTACAGACGATTTTCTTTGAAACCTTGGTAGATCCAAAGGTTGCGAGTACAATTGCGAAAGAAGTCGGTGCGAAAACGGCTGTGTTGAATCCCATAGAGGGATTAACGGACGATGATAAAAAGAAAAACCTTGATTACATCGGTGTTATGACGAATAACCTGGAAGCATTGAAAAAAGCGCTGAATGAATAAATAGTGCGAATAGCAACTCTTGATTTTACTTTTTTTATAAATTAAATACGTAAAATTTACGAATAGAAAGAGGTTGTGATATTGGTGGATCGTAAAATACCTGTAACCGTCTTAAGCGGTTATTTGGGAGCAGGCAAAACAACGTTATTAAACCACATTCTACATAATCGTGATGGCTTAAAAGTTGCGGTTATTGTCAACGATTTAAGTGAGGTCAACATTGATGCTGAGCTGATTAGAGAAGGCAACGGGATTTCCCGCACGAATGAGAGCTTGGTTGAAATGTCCAATGGCTGCATCTGCTGCACATTGCGTGAAGACCTTTTGAAGGAAGTAGAGCGACTTGCTAAAGAGGATAAGTTTGATTATATCCTGATCGAATCAACGGGTGTAGGTGAACCCTTACCGGTTGCGCAAACATTCACATATTTGGATGAAGAGCAGGGGATTGATCTTACGCAATTTTGCCGTCTCGACACGATGGTAACCGTCGTAGACGCTTATCGTTTCTGGACAGACTACTCCTCTGGAGAGACGCTCCTTGAACGCAGTCAAGCTGTAGGTGAAGATGACACACGCGAAGTTGTTGATCTTCTAATTGATCAGATTGAATTTTGTGATGTTCTGATTTTGAACAAATGTGACATGCTGGATGAAGATGAGCTGGTTGAGCTAGAGGGCGTGCTGCGCACATTACAACCTAGAGCCAAATTCATTCGCTCGGTTCACGGGAAGGTTGCTCCAGCGGATATTTTGAACACGCATTTGTTTAATTTCGATGAAGCAAGTACGTCTGCAGGTTGGATGCGCGAAATGGAAAAGGAAACACATACACCAGAAACCGAAGAATATGGCATTTCCTCTTTCGTCTACGAAAGAATTCGTCCATTCGAGCCTTCGCGGCTGATGAGCTGGATGGAAGATTGGCCAGCTGAGATCATCCGTGCCAAAGGGATCCTGTGGCTTGCAACGCGCAACGATCACGCCCAGAACTTAAGCCAAGCAGGCCCTTCTATTCGCTTCGGTCCAGCAGGATTTTGGGTAGCGGCGCTGCCAGATGGTGAAAGAGAAGCTGTTCTCGAAGAAGATGCAGATCAAATCAATCATTGGGATGATACTTATGGAGATCGCATTAACAAGGTTGTATTCATTGGCATGGAGATGGACCGAGCTGGTATTGTCGCTTCGTTGGATGCCTGCTTGCTAACGGATGCTGAAATGCAAGGAGATTGGAATCATTTCGAGGATGAGCTGCCGAATGCCGTGATGGAGTTGGAAGAAGCCTGTCCTTTACCTCAATAAATGCAGCCATGATGAACGATAGGAGGTGAACAGCATGAGAGTCATTATTACATTGGCGTGTACGGAAACTGGTGACAGAAACTATACAACGACGAAGAATAAAAGAACCCAAACTTCTCGGTTGGAGCTGAAAAAGTATTGTCCACGTCTGAAGCGTCACACGCTTCACCGTGAAACACGTTAATAAACCAAGAAAGTCCGGGCATACTTGTCCGGGTTTTCTGCTTTAATGAAGGGAATATCCCAAAGGAGGCTGATGGGTTTGATGAGTGAATGGTCTGAACCTGATAAAAATGAGTTGGAGGGGGAACCATCTAGTAATAAATAGAACGCGGAGGATTCAAGAATGGAACATCCATTACTCTCAGAGTTGAAGCAGCTTATTACCGATCTCGAACAAAAGGCGGCTGAGACCATTTACACGATTCCCAGCGAAATTATGGGGGCAACAAAAAAGGCAAAAAACTTGGAAAGGTTTTTATACGATATATTTGCTGTAGTTAACGGCAGCGGCGGGATTAACCTGTTGAGCATTATCCGTAGGGAGTTTGGCATGAGTGTGGAACTTACAGATCATATCGATCAATGGGCCCCGTACAGTAAAGATCAATTTGAAGATGCGCTCCATGACGCGATTGATCGGGCTGAAATTCGTGCAGGAAAACAAGGGTTATTTTTTGAAGGTTCACCTGATAAAAAGGAAGCCGCAGAAGCACTCCACCTACTGAAAAGCATCGCTTATGCCGCGGTTAAGTGTCAATTTCATCCGAAAACGGCTGGACCACATGCCTATATTGAAATTTTGGACCATGTCATTCAGTTCTATGCCCTTCCCAATTCGTTCGCAGATGAGAGTATGATCAAGTACAGAAACCTGCTTTCCTCTGATCGACTTTATGCCATGTCGGGGAACGATGATACTATTACAGCAGCATTGAAGAGTCATGTAAAGGCGTGGTACCAACGTTCATCCTTTACGTTCCTGGAAAACAGCGAATGGTATCACACGTACGAATCAGTCCAAGATTATTTGTACGTTTTAACGGAGGAGCAGCTAGAACACTTACGGATGGATTTTATCCAACATATCAAGGATGAATTTAAAATAGTAAAAGCAAAACCTGAGCTGCACCGCGTGAAGCATCTGACTTCCATGCTGGAAAGCGTATTGAACTGGAAGGTTTAGTTACCACGAAACCGTTTATTTTCACTAATAGGCGGAAGGCTGAATAAGGAAGGCAAGTTGTTGTACAGTTTTTCATTTGCAAGCTTAGCATTAAAAATGAAGGAGTTCTGTCGAAAGTTGTCGAAACGACTCGTAACTATCTTTTTTAGGAGATGAGGAGTATGAGAACAACCGATGCTGCTCCGCGGATACGACTTGTTCATTTTATAACCCTATTGATGCTTGTATCTATTTTGATCATATCGATCATTCAAATAGCTGCTTCGTTTAAGGCACAACGAGATTCCTTGTATGAAACGACACTAGAGCTTAATTATGAAAGTGCAAAAAAAATGAGCGTGACCATGAACTCCCTTTTCAAAGCGATGGAGAACAGCTTGAAAGTGACCTCTGAACACCTAGAGAGTAGTATGCAAACTCATGATTCTATCCAAGCGCAATTGGATTTGGTAACGGGGAGCAGCAATTACTTTAACTCACAAATGGTCAATGACGCCAACGGGAATGTCTTAGCCATATCCCCTGCTTCGGTAGGTCTTACTAGCAAAAAGCTGACATCGAAAGCCGTTTTAGATGCGATTGAACAACGAAAACCTACGATCTCAGCATCCTTTGAATCTGTAACGAATCGGCTTATTGTATTAATGACAAATCCCATATTTAATTCTGCAGGTCAGTATATGGGCTCTTTAGGGGGCGCCATTTATTTGCGAGAAAACAATGTTTTAAATGATATATTCGGTTCCAACAGCTACTCGCCATCGGGTTCATATATCTATGTTGTCGATGGGGCCGGCAATCTGATTTATCATCCAGAACACAATCGCTTAGGTCAAAATGTGAGTGCTAATCCAGTAGTAGCCAAGCTCATTAGCGGTCAAAGCGGCAAGGATAAAGTCGTGAATAC
This sequence comes from Paenibacillus andongensis, assembly GCF_025369935.1. Taxonomy (NCBI): domain Bacteria; kingdom Bacillati; phylum Bacillota; class Bacilli; order Caryophanales; family Paenibacillaceae; genus Paenibacillus; species Paenibacillus andongensis. The sequence goes on from NZ_CP104467.1 coordinate 1,576,670, forward strand.
ACTCGGCGTACCCATGTTGGCTGGATATTCTTATGTCCCTGCCAATGGGTGGGGAATCGTGGTGCAATCCCCGCTGGAAGAGATAAATGAAAAGTCGATGGGTTTGATCCAAAATGCGATTCTATACTCATTACCCTTTCTTCTTCTCATCCTTGTGCTAACAGCATGGCTGGCCAAGAAGTTGACTCTTCCCTTTTCTCGATTGGCTGCGACCGCCTATCAAATCTTGAATGGCAAGCAAATCGCAGATCTGCCGAAGGTAAGAACGAATACGTACGAAGCCTTTCATTTGAATAAAACCATGCTAATCACGATTGATGCTTTGCAAAAGAAAGCGAATCAATATGAACTGGAAGCTCAAACGGACAATTTAACGGGCCTTGCCAACAGAAGGAGCATGGAAACACAAATGCTCGATTGGTTGGAGGATGGCATCGATTTTTCTCTTATTGTGCTGGATATTGATCATTTCAAAATTATTAATGATACGCACGGGCATCTTGTAGGAGATACGGTTCTTAAATATTTAGGCAAGCTTTTGCTGGCAATGGCAAGTGAGAACGAACACTATTTCCGGTTTGGCGGAGAGGAATTCATTGTTCTAATGCCCCGTGTGACGAAAGAGGATGCCTATCTGTATGCAGAGAGAATCCGCAATAAGCTGGAATTGACAATAAGCCCAGTAGGTCAACCCATCACGGTATCTCTGGGAGTGTCTTCATTTCCAACAGATGGAGTGACGGCACATGAAGTGCTTGAACATGCGGATCAAGCGCTCTATTTTGCCAAAGGTAAAGGGCGGAATTGTACCGTTGTTTACGATCCTAAGTTTACATGATCAGAAGACCTTGCTCTCCGCAACAACTTGCGGCAGGAGCTAAGGTCTTTTTTTACGAACAGCATTTTTATATTGACAGCAATTGGTAGATAGCTTATAGTTATAAAAATATTTAATTCCGAGTTAATTGATTGGAATAATTGAAAATATATTTTTTAGGTCAACTGGAGGGGCACTGCGATGAATATTGAGAATATAGAGGCTTTCGTCTATGTCATCCATTATGGCAGCTTTAACAAGGCATCGGAAGTATTATTCCTTTCCCAGCCTTCGGTAACGGCTAGAATTCAATCGTTAGAACGGGAACTGGATTGTCAGCTCTTTGATCGAATTGGCAAGCAAATTCATTTAACGGATGATGGCAGGAAGTTCCTCCCTTACGCGCAGCAATTACTGCAAACATTTCAAAAGAGTAAAATCCATCTTAAGCAGAAAAAGGCGCTGCCTAACGAACTGCGAATCGGATGTACGGTATCTGTATCTAATTACATGATGCCAGCCATCATCCCGAAGATGAAGCATAAATACCCGGAAATCAATTTTAAACTGACGACTGGAATCACAGATGATCTCGTCAACAAGGTTCTGAACCGAGATGTGGATATCAGCTTTGTGCGTGGAATCACCCATCCTAGTCTTTTATCAGCGAAATTTTATGAAGATCCTATCCGACTCTATGTTTATGAAGGGCATCCCTTTATTGGGAAAGAAAACTTAACGATCCAAGATATCGGACGTCAGGCTCTTATTTTCTTTGAGTGCGGCTCTCTGGACTGGATGCGTATTCACCGTGTATTTGAGAATTTGAAAGAGTCGCCAAACATCCAGATTCAGACGGATAACTCTGAAACTGCCAAGAAGTTGGTTCTTCAGCAGGCAGGTATCGCTTTCTTGCCAGGGCTTAGCGTTAGTCAGGAAGTTAAGGACAATAAGCTATTTCCAATTGACTTTCCAGAGACAGCAGGCATTGCCTTACAGACGAATTTGATTACGTTAACTGGGGAGAATACGTTATTTTTCAACAGTATGTTGGATATTTGCAAAGGATTATGGGGCCGAACGAAAGGGTAATATCAGATTCTTATATATGCTTATAGAAAAACTCTATTATCCAGTTGTGAAACTTGATGATAAATTAATTCTAAAGTAATTCATACAAAACGGGTAGGAATTATGAGATTAATGTTTGTAAACGAAAAAATGGAGGGTATACACAGATGAAAAAATTAACAATCCTTGGAACAACACTAACTTTGGCTTTGGTAGCTGCAGGCTGCGGGGCGAAAAATACAGAAACGATCGCATCACCAAAGGCAGCCGCTGAAGGTACGAAAGCTGCTGCAGCTGCAACAACTGCGACTGAGCCTGTCAAAGTGAAGAAGATCATTGTTGGAACGGGAACTAAATTTCCGAACGTGGCTTTTCTTGATAAAGACGGTAAACTAACCGGTTATGATATCGAGCTTGTCAGAGAATTGGATAATCGGCTTCCTGATTACGAGTTTGAATTCAAAACGATGGATTTCGCCAATCTGCTCCTCAGCTTGGAAACGAACAAAATTGACTTTGTAGCCCACGAGATCGAGAAGAACAAGGAAAGAGAGCAAAAATACCTTTTCAACAACGAGCCTTATGCCTACTGGAAAACCAAAGTTATTGTGGCAAAAGACAATACAAACATTAAATCGATTGATGATTTGAAAGGTAAAAAAGCGTTAACGACAGCGACTAGTGCTGAAGCTACGCTATTAGAAAATTATAATAAAGCAAACGATAACGCGATTAAAATTGTTTACCAAAGCGGTGCTGCCAATGACTTGGTTAGTCAGCTTACAACAGGTCGTGCGGACGGATCACTAGGAGCGGATTTCTTGCTGCCGCTCGTCGACCCGCAAAGCAAATTAAAAGCCGTAGGACCGATTATTGAAGAAGCGGAGGTTCGTTTCCTTTTCCGCAAAAATGATAAAGACGGGCAAGATCTTGCGGATAAAATCGACGTGGCATTGAAGGCTGTTAAGGCAGATGGAACGCTTTCCAAGCTTAGCACGCAATGGCTCGGCGGAGACTATACGAAGAAAGAGTAATGCTGCTTTAAATAAGTACGGTACAGAAAGGTGAGATCGTCCGAATGGAACAACAATTTGATATCACCTATGTCTTTGATTTTTTGCCCAAATTAGTTTCTTATCTGCATATTACATTGTTTATTGTAGCTTGCTCTATGCTGCTGGGTGTGCTAATCGGATTCCTCATAGCCCTGCCCCGGTTATATGAGGTTCCGGTGCTAAGAAGGATGTCTCAAATCTATGTGTCATTTTTCCGGGGGACGCCGATCCTCATCCAGCTGTTCCTCATTTATTATGGTCTTCCAGAGATATTGAAGCTTATTAACGTCGACGTCTCTAAAGTCCCTGTCCTGACCTTCGTTATTCTGACTTTTGGGCTGCATGGCGGGGCTTATATCTCGGAAGTCATTCGGGCAGCCGTGAAAGCCGTGGATCGAGGGCAAGTGGAGGCTGCCTATGCCATAGGTATGACAGGTTACCAAGCCTTTACACGTATCATCATGCCTCAAGCGCTTGCCATATCGATACCGAACTTTGCGAATCTGCTTATCGCCAATTTGAAGGATACTTCATTAGCCTTTTCGTTAGGCGCAATGGAATTGATGGGGAAAGCGCAGACGCTTGGTGCGGCAACTCAGCATTTTATTGAAACTTACATTTGTTTATCGCTCATCTATTTTGTTATTTGTTACGGGCTCGAGAAGCTGTTCTTGGATATTGAAAAGAGACTGCTGCGCCACGATCAACCCCTTGTTCAACGTGATTCGAAGTTTACATTTAGGCGATTGTTTAAGACATCTTGGGCTGCATCCGCTCAAACGGATAAAGGAGGGTATCAGCCATGAAGCTCGATTTAGGGTTTATCGGTTCCGCCTTTATTCAACTGCTCTCTGCTTTGCCCATTACGCTGCTAATTACGATTGTATCGGTTTTCTTCGGATTTCTAATTGGATCGGCCGTGGCGATCATCCGAATTTACCGCGTTCCTTTTATCCATTACATCGCAAGCGGCTATGTGACGTTTATCCGAGGAACACCGATGCTGATGCACTTGCTGCTCATTTATTTCGGATTGCCTGTGCTTATTGACTCTTTGGCAGCAGCCATCGGTTGGAGCTTCCGCTCGACTTCTATTCCAATGATCGGTTTTGCCTTCCTTTCCTTCTCGATTACAGCAGGAGCCTATTTGGCAGAGGTCGTAAGATCGGGCATTCTAGCCGTGAATAAAGGACAGATTGAAGCCGCTTATTCCATCGGCATGACAACACCGCAAGCATTATGGCGCATCGTGCTTCCTCAAGCATTGGCTGTTAGCTTGCCTAACTTATCCAATTCGCTCATAGGTATGCTTCACGGTTCTACACTGGCTTTTACGGTATCTGTTGTTGAAATTAACGCCAAAGCGCAAATCGTTGCTACGACAAATTGGAAATTTTTTGAATCTTATATTGCCGCGGCTTTCCTATTCTGGGGAGTGACGATTCTGATCGAGAAGCTAACGGGGCTGCTCGAGAAACGAATAAATATTTACAACCGAGGTGGTGTACGATGATCAAAATGGCGAATATCACCAAAGCTTTCGGCAAGCATGAGGTGCTGAAAGGTATCAATTTGACGGTTAAAAAAGGAGAAGTCGTCTGTATCCTTGGCCCAAGCGGTTCAGGCAAAACGACGCTGCTTCGCTGCATCAATTACTTGGAGAAGCCGAATCAAGGTGAGGTATCGATTGGAGATTTCACCATCAATTGCAAGCGCCCAAGCAAACAGGATATTCACACGCTCCGTAAGAAAACAGCGATGGTATTTCAACATTACAATTTATTTAAGCATAAAACGGTGCTGGAAAATGTGATGGAAGGCCTAGTCATTGTACAGAAGCAATCCAAGGAAATCGCACGGCAAACTAGCATTCAAATGCTGGAGAAAGTGGGGCTGGGCAGTAAGCTGGACGCATATCCAAGCCAATTGTCAGGTGGACAACAGCAAAGGGTGGGTATTGCCCGTGCGCTGGCACTTAATCCAGAAGTGATTTTGTTCGATGAACCAACTTCTGCACTAGATCCTGAGCTGGTCGGCGAGGTGCTGGAGGTTATCCAGAAAATTGCCAAAGAAGGCATTACGATGATCGTTGTTACGCATGAAATGGGCTTTGCTCGAGAAGTTTCGAATCATGTTGTTTTCGTGGACCAAGGTGTGATTGTGGAAGAAGGAAAGCCGCAGGATATTTTTGGTGATGCAAAGGAAGAGCGTACAAGACAATTTCTGAAACGAATTACGCCGGAATATACGTATAACATTTAATTTTATGGAGTGGATGACATGGGGATCAAACTTAGTATTTTGGATCAAAGCGTTATTTTCCCGGGCGAGAATGCGGAAGCCGCTCTGCAGCATACCATAGAGCTTGTGCAATTAGCGGAAAAGCTGAACTATCACCGCTTTTGGGTATCGGAGCATCACGATTCCGATCAGTTGGCCGGTTCTTCGCCCGAGGTGCTCATTTCTCATTTATTAGCGAAAACAGAGCGTATTCGCATTGGTTCTGGCGGCATTATGCTGCAGCATTACAGTCCCTACAAAGTAGCTGAAAACTTTAATGTCCTGGCAGCATTAGCACCTGGAAGAGTAGATCTCGGTATCGGAAGGGCGCCTGGCGGGCTTCCTCGTTCTACCAAAGCTCTACAGCAAGGCATCACGGAGCCAGCTACATTATCTGAGAAGCTGAAGGAACTCAAACAATTTATTCATAATCGATTGGATGCTGATCATCCGTTAACAGGGCTTCGGGTATCTCCGATTCCGAGACAACCAGCGGATATCTATCTGCTTGGCGCCACTGCGGCCAGTGCAGAATTAGCTGCTGAATTAGGGCTTCCTTATGTATTTGCCCAATTCATTAATGGTGATCATGCTGTGGCAGCAGCTGCTTTTGAAGCGTATCATGCTGGGTTTAATCGAGAACATGGCGGACAGCCGAAGGCGATCTTGGCTCTGTCCTTAATTGTAGCTGATACAGAAGAAGAGGCCAAAGTGCTGGCTGGCGAGTATAAAAATGTCAAAATCCATTTGGAAAACGGTAAAACCTTGACGGTTGGAACTCTTGAACAAGCCGAGGAGTATGGGCGGCAAACGCAGGCCAAATTCACCGTTGAAGAGAAGGTAGCGGAGATTACGAAAGGTACCAAAGAATCCGTCCGCCAAAAGCTGCTGGACATCCAGCAAACGTATGGGGTAGACGAATTCATCGTTACAACGTCGGTGAAAGATTTCGCCAAACGCTTGCGTTCCTTTGAGTTGCTTAGTGAGGCTTTCTCGGAGCTGCTTGTGTAGTTATAACGCCATACGGCTTTACAAAGGGGGAATGAGCATGAGCGAAGCGCTGTCGGAACAATCACAGTCGGCATTTGAGCAGAAGCTGATCGCGATTCGGCGCCATCTGCATCAAAATCCGGAATTATCGAACGAAGAAGTTCAAACGACCGTATCGATCCGAGGCTGGCTGCAAGAAGCGGGCATCCGAGTGGATAACTTTCCGCTGAAAACAGGTCTTATCGCGGAGGTTGGAGGTCTGCACGAAGGACCCATTATTGCGCTGCGAGCCGATATTGATGCTTTGCCTGTCCAAGAAGCTACTGGACTGGCTTATGCCTCATCAGTTCCGGGCACCATGCATGCTTGCGGACATGATTTTCATACCGCAGCCGTTCTGGGCGCCGCTTTCATATTAAAGCAGCAAGAGAAAGAGCTGCGGGGTACGGTCCGTTTCATTTTCCAACCGGCGGAGGAGAAAGCGCAAGGAGCGGAGCAGGTCATCCGAAGCGGTGCTTTAGAGGGGGTTCATGCGGTATTTGGGATGCACAACAAACCCGATCTTCCTGTGGGCACAATCGGCATTAAATCGGGACCACTCATGGCATCTGCAGATGGGTTCGTTGTTGAAATCGAGGGAAAGGGTACACATGCTGCAGTGCCTGAAGCGGGGATAGACCCCATTGTAACCGGCGCACATATCGTCACAGCACTCCAAGCGATTGTAAGCCGGAATGTGAGTGCGCTGCAAAGCGCTGTGATAAGCGTTACCAAGATACACAGTGGAACCGCTTGGAATGTCATTCCGGATAAAGCTGTCTTAGACGGAACGGTTAGGACATTTGACGAGGAGGTTCGAGCCACGGTTCTGAGCAGGTTCGATCAGGTGGTTCATGGTGTAGCGGCTGCTTATGGGACGAAAGCATCTGTACGATGGATCAAGGGTCCGCCAGCCGTGCATAACGATGCGGGGTTAGCGGAATTAGCAACCCGTGCTGCGGGTATTGCAGGCTTGCAAGTCATCACGCCTACACCGTCGCTAGCAGGGGAAGACTTCGCGTTCTATCAGAAGAAGGTGCCAGGCATCTTCGTATTCATGGGCACATCGGGTGCGCAGGAATGGCACCATCCCGCTTTTGATCTCGATGAGCGCGCGCTGCCAATCAGCGCCAACTATTTTGCCATATTAGCGGAGCAAGCTCTCAAGCAAATAAGCTCCAAATTCGAAGTGGAGGTATCGGGATGAGTCAACTTGTAATCGATATTGGGCCTTATATAGAAACAAATAAACAGTTAAGGGCTGCGATTGAAGGTCTTACGGATGAGCAGTTGACATGGAAGGAAAATGCGGATAAATGGAGTGTGACAGAAGTTCTGTCTCATTTGACCGATCACAACATCGTTGTTTCTTTTCGCATTCGCGAGATCATTTCTGGATCGACGGTTCAATTGCCTGCCTTTGGGCAAGATGCATGGGTAAGTAGTGCCAAGGCCAATGAAGGCGCAGCTGTAGATATTTTGGACGCTTTTCAAGCGTTATTGACCTATAACAGCCTATTATTGCGAAGATTATCCCCCCAAGACTGGGAGAAAACGGGTGTTAACTTCAAAGGACAGACGTTAGCGCTGACGGATGTCGTTCAATCTTTTACCGCACATGTGCAGGTACACCTTGCTCAAATTGAGCGGATTAAACAAGCTGAGCGAGCAGCGAATCTTTAATGGTCTAAAACGGACTAAACCTATATGGGATAGAAAGAGGTGTGGGGAAATGAGTATAAATAGGATTCGGATTCGTGACGCTCGTACAGAAGACCGTGAGGTGATCAGACAGCTTCTTATTGATGCTTATGGTCAGTACGAAACTGTGCTCCCTCCTGAAGGATGGCAGCAATACAAAGACAACATTCTTGCCTCTGTAGATGGCGACGCTCCTTCTGCACGACTAATTGCCGAAATCAATGGGGAAATCGTTGGCAGCTCCCTCTTGTTCCTATCTTCTCAGGTTGCCTATGGACTTCCTGAATTGGATATCCATACGCCGATTATTCGCTTATTGGCTGTTTCCCCCCAGGCTAGAGGCAAGGGAATTGCTACGGAGCTTATTAAAGAAAGTGCTAGGCGAGCGCTGGAATTGGGTGCATCTACGCTGCATCTGCACACTTCCGATATGATGGAATCTGCCGTGAAGCTTTATGAGCGTTTAGGTTTCGAACGGGCATTTGATAAGGATATTCTAAAGGGCGAAAACGTAGTAAAAAGCTATCGTCTGCAGCTCAAAGAAGCAGCGATTCTTCAATAATAATCATAAGGACGTGATGACGATGTCAAAACAAAAGCAATTGAAGCTTGGAGCTATCATTCATGGTGTTGGTGGAAACATATCAGGATGGCGCCATCCCGATGCGATTACGGATGCCAGCGTCAATTTTGGCTTTTATAAACAGCAGGCTCAGAAGGCTGAAGCCGGTAAATTCGATCTGGTCTTTATTGCGGACGGTCTGTACATTACCGAGAAATCCATCCCTCATTTTTTGAATCGGTTTGAACCGATTACGATTCTTTCGGCGCTGGCTGCTGTCACATCCAACATCGGTCTTGTTGGTACGCTTTCGACCTCTTACAGCGAACCATTTACTGTGTCCAGACAATTCGGCTCGATTGATCTGATCAGTGATGGGCGTGCAGGCTGGAACATCGTGACTTCACCGCTAGAGGGGTCGGCTAGAAATTATAGCAAAGACCAACACCCCACACATCCAGAACGATATCGAATCGCGAATGAATTCTTGGAAGTAACGCGTGGACTTTGGGATTCCTGGGAAGACGATGCCTTTATCCGGGATAAAGAAAGCGGCGTATTCTTTGATCCGAGCAAGCTTCATACGTTGAACCACAAAGGGGAGTTCTTCTCCGTGCAGGGACCACTCAATATCGCGCGTTCGAAGCAAGGTCAGCCGGTTATTTTCCAAGCAGGAGCTTCTGAGGATGGTCGGGCTTTCGCGGCTAGAGTCGCTGATGCCATATTTGCCGGACACGAAACGATTGAGGAAGCGAAGGCTTATTATCAGGATATTAAAAGCAGAGCGGTAGCTTATGGCCGTTCAGCCGAAGATCTCGTTATTCTTCCTGGGATTAGCCCGATTATCGGACGTACGGAAGAAGAAGCGGAGAGCAAATATCAAGAAATTGCTAATTTAGTTACGATTGATAAAGCATTGGATTTCCTCGGACGCTTCTTTGAGCACCACGATTTCTCTCAATATCCACTGGATGAACCATTCCCGGATCTTGGTGATTTCGGCAGCAACAGTTTCCGCAGCGGTACAGATAAAATCAAGCAAACGGCCAAAGCGAAAAACCTCACTTTGAGACAAGTGGCGCTTAACGTGGCAACTCCGCGTGGTGAATTTACAGGAACACCTGAACAAGTAGCGGATCGTGTCGAGCTATGGTTCAAAGAAGAAGCGGCAGACGGCTTTATTATTGCTGCAGCTCTTCCCAAAGGATTGGACGATTTCGTCGATCTCGTTGTGCCTATCCTGCAAGAGCGCGGTATATACCGGAAAGAGTATGAATCTGACACGCTGCGCGGAAACCTAGGCGTACCGATTCCGGCTAATCGCTACACGAAAGTAGAGGCAACTATCTAATAATTAGAGTGGATGGATACTCATTTTCATTTTATATATTCAATCTATTTAGCCGCCCGTTAAGGGCGGTTTTATGGCGTTTAGATTGAAGTATTTCCCAATGCAGCGTCGAAATTCCAAAATTTGAAAACAAATGTGTAATCGTTTAAACTGTGAACATAGACTATTGTGGAGAAAAATGTAGCCTATAGTCGTAATGTGTTACTAAATCTTATAGGTGGTGCTGAAATGAGTACGTTTAAATCATGGTTTTCAAATGCCAAATCAGGCTTGTCCGATCAAGTCAAAAAATTTCAAAACAAAGATTTTCTGGATGCCGTTGTAGCGGGTTGTGCGATTGTTGCGGCAGCTGATGGCAGCATTGGCAATTCAGAAAAAGAAAAGATGATTGGTTACATCAGCCGTAGCGAAGAGCTTAAAGTATTTGATGTTAGTAATGTCATCGCTCGCTTCAATCATTTTGCTGGCAACTTTGAGTTCTCAAATATTGTAGGCAAGCAAGAGGCGCTTAAAGTTATTTCCAAGTTTAACAATAAGCCTGAAGTTGGACGAATCATCATTGCGGTATGCTGCGCAATTGGTGCTGCAGACGGTGATTTTGATGATCAAGAGAAGAAAGTTGTCAGAGATATTTGTACAGCGCTGAACCTCAATCCTAGCGAATTTAGTCTGTGATCGTCGATTTACAAAACATTTAATTTGAAAAGTGAAACGTGTTTGGACTTCATCCGTATCAAATGAAAGAGTGAATACAGGAAATGAGAGGAGGTGACCTCGTTGACAATTAGCTTGGTCAAAGGTCAAAAAATTGATTTAACCAAAGGTAATGCTGGTCTTTCCAAGGTTGTAGTTGGACTAGGTTGGGATCCTGCGGTTGTTGAGAAGAAAGGTTTCTTCGGTTCCAAAAAAACAGCTGTTGAAATTGATTGCGACGCTTCCGTCATCTTATTAGATGAGAATGGGAAATTGACGAAAGAGAAGAATGTTGTTTTCTTCGCTAACTTGCAAAGTCCTGATGGCTCCGTTGTTCACTCCGGTGATAACCGCACAGGGGAAGGCGATGGCGATGATGAGCAAGTATCTGTTAATTTAGGACAAGTTCCTGCGGATGTTAGTAAAATCGTTTTCGTTGTTAATATCTACGACTGCGTAAATAGAAAACAAGATTTCGGACTCATTCAATCAGCTTATATTCGGATCGTGAATGATTCCAATAATCAAGAATTAATTAAATTTAATCTTTCGGACAATTACTCCGGTAAAACATCCCTGATTGTTGGTGAACTTTATCGTCATAGCGGCGAATGGAAATTCAACGCGATTGGTGAAGGCAGCACAGATACAACGATTGGCCAATTAGTTAAACGATATCAATAAGAGCTATACCAAATCCCCTATAAAGCGAGGTTATTTCAATGGCAATTTCACTATCCAAAGGTCAAAAAGTAGATTTGACAAAAACAAACCCAGGTTTAACTAAAGTTGTTGTTGGTTTAGGTTGGGACACGAACAAATATGATGGCGGTAAAGATTTCGATCTAGACGCTTCCATTTTCGCTGTTAATGCTTCTGGCAAAGTAGGATCTGAATCTGATTTCATCTTCTACAACAACCCGAAGAATGCGAATGGTTCAATCGTACATAACGGCGACAACCGTACAGGTGCTGGCGATGGCGATGATGAGCAAGTAAGTGTCGATCTAAGTGCGATTCCAGCTGAGACTGAGAAAATTGCTTTCTGCATTACAATCCATGATGCTGAAGCAAGAGCGCAAAACTTTGGACAAGTTTCCAATGCTTACGTTCGTATTCTTAACGAAACTTCAGGCACAGAATTGATTCGTTTTGATCTTGGCGAAGACTTCTCCATTGAAACAGGCGTAGTCATCGGTGAATTGTACCGCAACAACGGCGAATGGAAATTCAGCGCAATCGGCAGCGGCTACAAAGACGGTCTTGCAGGATTAGCTCGCGATTACGGCTTACAAACTTCCTAAGATCTTATTAATAATGCTAGTTTTCTTGCGAAAACTCTAAGGAGATGCAGCAATGTCAATCAGCTTGTCAAAAGGTCAAAGAATTGACTTAACGAAGACGAACCCTGGCCTCAGTAAGGCTATTATCGGATTAGGTTGGGATACGAACAAATACAGTGGTGGGCATTCATTCGATTTGGATGCGTCAGCCTTTCTGCTGCATGCTGAAGGTAAAGCCAAAGGTCTTGAGGACTTCATTTTTTACAACAACTTAGTTGGTGTGGGTGGTTGCGTTCAACATACAGGCGACAATCGGACAGGTGATGGCGATGGAGATGACGAGCAAATTAAAGTTGATTTCTCCAAAATCCCTGCGCATATTCACCGAGTCGGCATTGCAGTAACGATCCATGATGCGATTAGTCGTAATCAGAATTTCGGTCAAGTATCGAATGCGTTCGTTCGCCTTGTTGATGAGGTAACGAATCGCGAGATTTTACGGTATGACTTGGGTGAGGACTTTTCTGTAGAGACTGCTGTTGTCATTTGTGAATTGTACCGAGACAGCCAAGGTCAAGAATGGAAGTTCCAAGCTGTTGGAAGTGGTTTTCAAGGCGGTCTTCAAGCCCTTTGTAAAAACTACGGACTTGATGCCCAATAAATTCACAGGTGGGGTGGTGCGAGTAAGGCATCACCCTTCAATTATGAAGTACGGAAGGGACAGCCCTTATGCATATATCTCTTGTCAAAGGCCAAAAGACGGATGTTACAAAAACAAATCCGGGACTCTCACAGATTGGTATTGGACTCGGATGGAACTCTCCTGCGAACATAGATTTGGATACTTCAGCATTCTTGTTAGGCGCTAATGGAAAGGTAGATAATGACGAACAGTTGGTATTCTACAACAATCCCACAAAAAGCGGTGTGAATTTCATCGATCAACCCTCTCACGGGACCGATAAGAAGCAATTTTCTATTCAATTTTCGGGCGTTCCAGCCCATGTTGAGAAAGTTGCTATCACATTAACCATTCATGAAGGTGAGAAGCTGAAGCAGCAATTCAGCCAAGTGACACAAGCTTATTTACGGATTTTTCATCCTAACACAGGGCAAGATATGTTGCGATATGAATTAGGAAATCAATTCTCCGTCGAGACAGCTATTGTTGTAGGGGAATTATATAGATATGGTACGGAATGGAAATTCAGTGCGGTTGGATCTGGCTTTTCTGGCGGTCTGAAGGCGCTGTGCGGTAATTTCGGAATCGAGGTTAAGGATGAACTGACACCTAGCCCTATACCTAATCCGCTACCTGTGCCGCCCCCAGTTTCAACTCCGGCGCAATCGGGTAAACCTCCTCTTATCCCTCCAGCTCCAATTAATCTGAATAAGATTGAATTGAAGAAGAAGGGCGATCGCATTAGTCTCGAGAAGAAGACAACAGGAAATCTCGGGGAAATTGTCATTAATTTAAACTGGAATCAGAAGAAATCCGGTGGATTTTTCGGTAAAAGCAAAGTGATCGATCTGGATCTAGCTTGTTTATATGAATTAAAGAACGGTGAGAAGGGCGTTATTCAAGCGCTTGGCAACCGCTTCGGTTCACTCCATAGAGAGCCGTACATTGCCTTAGACGGTGATGATCGTACGGGCTCGGTAACAACGGGAGAAAACATACGAATTAATGGGAATAAGCTCTCAGAATTTGAAAGAATTCTAATCTTTACTTTCATTTACGAAGGTGCAACAACTTGGTCTGAAGCAGATGGCGTAGTGTCCATCAAACAAGATGGTGGACCCGACATCATAGTGAAATTGAATGAACATGATAATCGTCAGGGCATGTGTGCTATTGCATTAATTCGTAACCAAAATAATGAAACATTTAGCATTGAGCGGCTTGTTCAATATTTCACCGGTCATAAGGCGTTAGATGAAGCCTTTGGATGGGGAATGAGATGGGTTGCAGGAAATAAGTAATTAATTGCGAAATTTACAGGAGGGTCAAGGCATGTCAGATTTTTTCCAAAGTTTCATCAACAACTTCCTTAACTTTTTCAACTGGGAAGTGCTTTCAACAACACTTTCTGATCCGGTTAGCTGGGGAATTATCGGGACACTGGTTTTATTAGAAGGTCTTTTATCCGCAGATAACGCATTGGTGCTGGCCGTAATGGTAAAGCATTTGCCGAAGGAGCAGCAGAAAAAAGCTTTATTCTACGGACTTCTAGGTGCCTACATTTTCAGGTTTATAGCTATTGGTGTAGGTACGTTCCTTGTTCAAATTACTTGGATTAAAGTGCTCGGCGGCGCCTATCTCCTTTGGATTGCCATCAGTAATCTTTTCTTCAAGAAGAATGAAGAGGAAGGGGAGGTTCAGAATAAAGGACTTTCCTTCTGGCGAACAGTTCTTGCTGTAGAAGTCATGGATATTGCTTTTAGTGTCGATAGCGTACTTGCTGCCTTTGGCGTAAGTGACCAGGTTTGGGTATTGTTCCTTGGAGGCATCATCGGTGTACTTATGATGAGAGGCGTGGCGCAAGTCTTCTTAAAGCTCATTGACAAGATTCCAGAGTTGGAGAAAGCAGCCTTCATCCTTATTATCATTATTGGTCTTAAGATGATTGCCGGCGCATTCGGTGTTCATATTTCACATGTTCTTTTCTTCTCAACTCTGATTGTCATATTTGGAGGCACGATCGTTCTTAGTTTACTTCGCAAAAAGGACAAGCAGGAATCAGCTAACTAATAATACTGACTATACGATGACAATCCCTCCTTTACGGGGGGATTTGTTTCTTAAACGAAAGAGGGAGGAATCGGGAATGAGATATTTTAATTATTTAACAGCGGATGAAGAGAAAGCTCTATTTTATTTACCTCCGACTTCCTTCCATAATCATTCGCGCAAAGAAATCCTTGCTTATTCCATTGGTGCTGCTCTTTATATGCCTGCTACACGTCCCACATTCGCGGAAGATATCGCTTTTGGTAAAATTGAAGGTCTTGTTTCTGTTATTCTTGATTTGGAAGATGCTGTTGGTGAAAATGAGGTTCATGCCGCAGAAGAATCCTTAGTGAATCAAATGAATAAGCTCGCCACCTTCATCGAGGTCGGAATTCTCGATACGGACAATATTCCGCTTTTATTCGTACGTGTAAGAAGTGTGAATCAGTTAAATTATTTGATCGAACGGTTAGAAGAGAATGTAACCCTTTTAACGGGATTTGTATTCCCGAAATTTACTGCAGACAATAGCGAAGCTTATTTTCAAATACTTGAAAATTATAATGATGAGAAACCGCCTTCCGCCCCAATACTATATGGTCTGCCAATTCTAGAATCTGGACCTGTTATTTATAAAGAAAGCCGCAGCTATACGCTTCAAACGATTAAAGAGATCCTAGAGCAGTATAAGAATTTGGTCCTCAATGTAAGAATTGGTGCTACGGACTTCTCCAGCTTATTTGGTTTGAGACGCAGCCCAGACATGACCATTTATGATATAACGCCGATTCGAGATTGCTTAGCTGACATTATTAATATATTTGGCCGCGTTGAAGCCTCTTACGTTATTTCTGGACCTGTATGGGAATATTTCCCTCAAAAGGGTTTAGTTCGTGAAGTGATTATGGATAAAGAGAACGGCATGATTGGCAAGACAATTATTCATCCCACTCATATTAAACCCGTTCAATCACTATACACGGTGACTCATGAAGAGTATACCGATGCAACAAGCATCATTACGAACAATAATGGTGATCATGGCGTTATGAAGAGCACATATGCCAATAAAATGAATGAAATCAAACCTCATTTAAGCTGGGCTAGACGTATTCTCTTACGATCACAAATCTATGGGGTGCTGCATGAACAACAACAATATGACGGATTATTGCTCAAGCATAATCGAGCATACGTATAAGATCGCGGGAGATTTAGAGCTTCAAGTGACATTGACCTCTAACCCCTTTGAGATTCCCCTCGACTCTCTTTTCGGCATGGCGGCAAGAATCAATAAGAAACGATCGTTTCTGTTTGTTAGCAAAGTGCTGGGTAAACATATCCCTGTCAATCCGTATTCCTCCTTGTTAAGCGGGGCTTCATTGGGACTACTTTTACAACAAGCTTTAAAAGGTGCTATGCCGCTACAGTTAATTCCTCAAGCCATTCAGGGCATTATAGATCCTTCTCAGGCCGAGGCGGCCTATAAAGAAATTATGTCCTATCGTTTAAGTTTGCCGCAATCTGTTGCTTTTATAGGGTTTGCTGAAACTGCCACAGCCATCGGGCATGCGGTTCATGAAACCTTTGGTCATGGGGGCAGCTATATTCATACCACGCGTGAAGTGATCGAAGGATCGGAATCCATCATTAATTTCAGTGAGGAGCATTCCCATGCGGTAGCTCATTATTGTTACGCGAAGGATCCTCAGATGCTTACGCATCCTGAGATTGTTGTCCTTGTAGATGATGAAATTACGACAGGCAAGACCTCTTTGAACATTATTCGAGATATGCAGGGGAAATTTCCGAAGAAAACCTACTACATCCTTGCTCTGCTTGATTGGAGAACCCCAGAGGATCAGCAGCAGTTTCTGAAGTTAGAACTGGAGTTAGGTATCTCCATCTACGTGCTTTCCTTAGTCAAAGGTGAGGTAAAAGTAACGGGTTCATCTGAAAGTTTAACCCCCCAAGTGCCTGTCCTTCCTGTTCCAAATCAAATGGAACCCATTCATTTCACGTATATAGATCATTTATTTGCTCATGCTCCTTACGTGAGCCAGCATCCTTATTTACAGCACAGTGGAAGATTTGGTCTTACGCCGGAGGAAAGCGAACTATCCGGTCATTCGATATCTCAAGCCGCCAAGCAGTTGAAACTTACTCGTATTGGTAAGAAGACGTTGTGCGTCGGCACAGGTGAGTTTATGTATATCCCCATGCGAATTGCCGCTGAAATGGGAGAAGGTGTGTCTTACCAATCGACGACGAGGAGTCCCATTCATACGATTGATACAGAGGATTACGCAGTTAAGGTAGGCTATCCGTACTCATCTCCGGAGGATCCCGACGTAACTCATTTTCTATACAATGTTCCAGAAGGTATGTATGATGATCTTTATGTATTTATGGAAAGAGAAGCAGATCCAGCTTCGATGCAGCCATTGCTTCAAATTCTTCAAACGCGAGGGCTGAAACAGATTCATATTGTTTTTTTCTCTCCTCAAACAGTCAAATGGAAGGAGGACACTGCTTGGAAGATTGGCGAGTTAAACCAATAGAGGAGCCTGTGCACTTGGGCAGCTATCCAGCTTCCGATGTGACATTCCTGCTTAAGGATTTGAGCGAGGTTAAGCTGGAAAAGTCGATGGATGCGAGAGAATTAGCCATTCAATCGGGTACGCATTACTCAGAGATGCTACCACAAGAGCATCTGCCAACGTCCGATTATTTAGAACTGTACCGAGAGACGCTTCAGATGTCGGCCAAGAAGGTTGCATTCGCAGTCGCAACAACGGCAGAGCTTATTCGAACTAAGAAAGGACCGAACACGGTGCTGGTCTCTCTTGCGAGAGCGGGCACGCCGGTTGGTATTCTAATAAGACGTTACCTGCAAGAAGTACATCAGCTAGACTTGCCCCATTACAGCATCTCGATTATTCGAGGTAAAGGGATTGACGAGAACGCTTTGTTTTATATCTTGCAAAAACATCCAGAGGCGAAGCTTCAATTCGTTGACGGGTGGACCGGCAAAGGAGCAATCCGTAAAGTGCTTATAGAGGCTTGCAGTAAGCTGGAACGAGAGTACGGAATCAAGCTGGACGATGATCTTGCTGTACTTGCTGATCCTGGCCATTGCACGGATATGTTTGGAACTAGAGAAGACTTCTTGATTCCGAGTGCATGCTTAAATGCGGTGGTATCCGGTTTAATGAGTCGAACGGTACTGCGTGAGGATCTTATTGGGCCGCATGACTTTCATGGTTCCAAATATTATAAAGAGTGGTTGGAACAGGATCTCTCCAATCATTTTATTGAGGAGATCGTGCCTTTTTTTGGTGAGGTAATGAAAGAAGCGCAGCATAGTGCCTTGGGATTACTCCAGCATCCTCCGACGGTTTCATGGAAGGGTTTGCGGGATATCCAAACGATTCAGAGCGAGTATCAGATTGCGGATATCAACTTGATTAAACCCGGTGTTGGAGAAACGACACGTGTACTGCTCCGTAGAGTGCCATGGCGAATATTAGTTGACCGATTAGATAATCCGAATATACGTCATATCCTCCTTTTAGCTGAAGCTAGGGACGTACCAGTAGAAGTGTACCCAGATCTCACTTATTCCTGTTGTGGTATTATAAAATCCGTGAAAGGAGATGCCGAATGATATTTGCAAGTGATTTAGATCAAACGTTAATCTATTCACAGTCTTTAGAGCGCGCCGAAGAATTAGGCGATCGGATTATTACAGCAGAACTGATTGACGGTAAAGTGAGATCGTATATGTCCTCAAGTTCCTATCAGCTGCTTCAAAAGTTGATGTCAGAACTCATTTTCATCCCGGTAACGACACGAACCATGCAGCAGTACAATCGTATACATTTAATTAGTCAAATGTTGAAGCCCACCTATGCCGTTACGAGCAACGGCGGAAATATTCTAATAAATGGACAACCCGATCTGGAGTGGCAAGCCTCTGTTGTTGCTCGCGTTAGTGAATCAAGTGAGCATGTGCAGGATGTCAGGATACTGCTAGATCGTGTCCTTAGTCCGGAGTGGGTCATCAGTTCTAGCTATTGCGACGAGCTATTTTTTTCCCATATCATTGACCGAGCAAAGATGCCGCTGGAGGAAGTAACTCAGATGAGTGCAGAACTTCAGCGCATGGGCTGGAGCACTTCCATTCAAGGAAGAAAGGTCTATGTCGTTCCCCAAGTCGTTAATAAAAGAGATGCCGTTCAGTATCTAAAACAGTTAACAGAGGAGCGCCAAGTTGTGGCATCTGGTGATTCCCTCTTGGATCAGATCTTGATTGATTTCGCTGATTTCTCTATCGTACCAAGACATGGAGAATTATTTCGACAAGAGCAGCTTCAATCGACGGGGAACTATTTATTTACCGAGGAATCCGGGATTTTCGCTGCAGACGAAATACTTAAGTATGTTGAATCCGTAAACATAGGGCAAACGAATCTATTTGTCATAAAGGAGTCCTCATGAAAAAAGTATGGTTTAACCGTTGGTTCTCGGTAGCCTTTCATTACATGAATAGCATTCGTAATAATGAAGATGGCGTCCAATTCAAAATGTACGCTACTCATCCGGACCGTACTCACATGGCTCTACAGGCGGCTGATTTCGCAGATACCGAACCCGTGTTAGGTGATGATGATTATGTGGACTTTGCTCTAGATTTCTGTAAAAAGCATGGCATTGATGTATTCATTCCCAGATTGCATATGTATGCCATTGCGAAGCATATTGATTTATTCGAAAAAGTAGGAACGAAAGTAACGGTTTGCCGTGACCTAGAGCTTTTAGAGAACTTGTTGGAGAAACAAAAGTTTTATGAAGCCATTAGGGAAAAGAACATTATTGAAATACCTGATTATCATGTGGTCAATACGGCAGATGAATTTATGACAGCCTATGAGGCGCTCGTAAGCGCAGGTCATCAGGTTTGTATGAAGCCGACGAATGCCGAAGGCGGTATGGGCTTCAGAATCATCAGCAATGGGCGGGATACATTAAGTGACCTGTTCGGCACAGTTACTCCCTATCTCTCTACGGAACAGGTGTACAAGACTTTATCATCCGTAGATCGTTTCGAGGACTTGATGGTGATGGAATTATTAAACGGCTTTGAGTACAGCATCGATTGCTTAGCAACGGCTTCAGGGGAATTACTTGCAGCTGTACCGCGTCGCAAAGCGGACGGACGGCTAAGACTGCTTGAGGAAGTGCCTGAGCTGATCGAAATCGCACATCAGGTTGCTGCCACCTACAAGATCCCGTTTAATTACAACATTCAAGTGAAGTACAATCAGGGTGTGCCTAAATTACTTGAGATTAATCCGAGAATGTCTGGCGGGTTGCATGTGACTTGTCTATCTGGCATTAATTTCCCTTATTTAGCAGTGAAATCAATTTTGGGTGGGCATGTGGACAACCAAAAGCCTAATTATGGCATTCTGGCCAGTCATATTGAGAAATACGTTATTATGGATTTAGGCGAATAAAAGAAACCGTGCATCATATCTTTGAATAAGATGAACAAATCTGTCAAAGAAGGTGCACAGGATGATCATAAGCGGGATTATACTTTCTGGAATAATCATTGTGCTCATTGTCGTAGCAAGCGCTGAAAAAGCAGAATTTGTGTCTAAATTTATTGAAAAATAGTCAATTATGAAACCTGAAAAGGTTTCTTTTTTTTGTTAAGTTTTGGTAGAATATAAGAATAGATTTGTAAAGCTGGGGAGGGGGCTGAACGTTGCTGGATTTTACATTTGAGATTGTTGATGAGTCTACAATTAATACCAGAATTTTGTATGCCAATGAATGGTTCACTTTCAATATATATGAGAAAGATCATGTTTGGACACTTCATCCCTTTGATGGTATGTTAATACGGAATAAAGATATGTGTCAGCTTGTAATTAATGAACTGCTCAAAAATAAATACTTTCATGTCATGTGCGCGAAAGAGAATATCCTATTGTCAGAACTGCGGACGACGGTTGATTTAAGTAATAGAACAAGCACGTCTACACCTAGTCCTTCACCTAGAGAAGAACGACAGGATGAAGAGCTTCCCGACGATATAAAGTCATTTATGGATTATCATACCTTGGATGAAATTATAGATATGGAGAAACAAATTATTCATAAACGAATGACTTTTTACAAACAAATGTTAGAAGCTATGTTCATGCAAGGAGCGGGACCGGCGGACGAGGAATTTATCCAGATTCAATCCATTTATTTGATGTGGAAAGGATCGTATGAGAAATTGAGTGGGTTAAGCGATCAAGATTTGTCTGGCGGGAAGAAGAGATGGTAGTATAGAGGAAGCGCTAAAAACCAAAGAGTAAATGTTCAAAAAGCCGTAAGGCTTATTTTTTTGCCCTATCACTTGATACAAAGGAGTACCAGATGAGCAATCCCAAAATAGAAACACCGAAGATCCCCAAAGAAATACCTGCCATTACACTGCCAAATGAGGAAATGCAGCCGGAAGATAGCTTTCATACGGGTCTAATAAGTGATTGTATCATTGACAATCAGTCCGCATATAAAGTCGCGTTTGATAAAGTGATATTTCGTAATGTCACTTTTACTCGAATATCAATGAAAGACATCGAGCTGACTGATGTTATTTTCGAGAAATGCGATCTATCCAACGTTGATTTTGGTGAAGCAACAATCCATCGGACTGAATTTAGAAACTGCAAAATCATGGGCATTGACCTGACAGAAGCAACCATTCGAAACGTCTTATTCCATACATGCTTGGCCGACTATGCGACCTTTCGTATGGCTAATTTTAAGCAGATTGTTTTTCAAGAGTGTTCACTTTTAAGTGCCGATTTTTACGAATCCACGCTGCAAAAAGTATATTTCGATAATTGTCAGCTGGACCGTGTACAATTCACGGGTGTAAAGCTTGCAGGAATTGATATCAGCAGCTGTGAATTCACAAGTTTAGGTGTGAGTATTGAGGATTTGCGCGGCTGCATCATTTCGAGGGGACAAGCCTCTGTTTTTGCAAGTCTTTTTGGACTTATATTGAAGGAATAAGGGGAAATAATAAAGGGAATTGCTCCGGCAGCCAAGTATATCCGTGAAATGAGGAGTTAACCTTGAAATTCGGCTTTGATATCGATGATACACTAATTAATTTAAGAGAACATGCCTTTCATATTTATAACCATAAACTAAAGCAAAATATTGGCTTGGACGCGTTCCACGCCTTAACGACGATGGAAATCCACAGTGCCTTCGGTTTGACGAAAGAAGAAGGAGGCAAGCTGTGGTTTAGCCTTCGCGATGACATTTATTATTCGCAGTGTCCCTCTTTTCCACACGCCGTTGACATCTTGCAGGAACTAGTGCAACAAGGTCATGAGGTGTACTATATCACGGCAAGGGCCAAAGAGCATACAGACCGAACGAAAAACTGGTTAATAGCCAATGGTTTCCCGGTAGTTGAGGGACATTTTTATTGTGGGATGAGTGATTCCGAGAAAGTACATATTATTGAAAAACTGAACTTGGATTATTATTTTGATGACAAACCGGCCGTTCTGGAAACCTTGTCACACCTCCCATTGAACCTATATGTGAAAGATAGATCGTATAATCAGCACTTGAACCTGCCTAGGATTGAATCTTGGGATGAACTTCGAGAAATTATAAAATGAAACAGTTTTACAATAAATACATGTGTAGGTAATCGTCCACTGACATTCTTCCATTAATGTCAATCTGAAAGGTTAAACTTTCCAGAATGGAAGAGGAGATGAATTCATGTTAAAGAAAAATGCTATGACGGTCGTCCTAGTGGCCGTAGTAGGAACTAGTTTACTTGCTAGTCTAGGCGGAGCCCCCCAGCCTGTAGCAGCTGCTAGCAACATGGTACCGAATTATGAAGTGAAGCTTCTCCTTAACCCAAGCGCAGTTCTTGGATCAGACTTTAAACTTACAAGCAGCGTAAAGAGTGCATTTGGCATGCCTGATAGCGTGACCAAGATGAACGTCGAGTTCCTGGACACGAACGCCAAGGATATTTATAACAATGGCTGGAGTCCAAGGATTCGTAAGACAGAGGGAGAAAACGACTTCGAGCTTACCTACAAAAAGCGTTATGCCGTTATTGACAACGATATTAATGGTGCCTTAACACTCGCAAACCAACAAGGCTTTGATTCCGGCGACACGGGCTATGAGGCACAAGTCGAGTGGGGATATCAGAAGAAGACACTAAGTATCACACGTCCAAAGACAGGTAGTAAATCAGGCTATAGCGGTATGGATCTCCCAAACCTGACCGATTCCCGCAGTCTTCTGATCAATAATGCACCTGATAAATTTAATAATTGGCTCTACAGTGGTTGGGGGACTAGCAAGCTTGCCTCTTCTCGTGTCTACGGTCCTGTCCTAGCTAAACGTTCAATCGGAACATGGAGCGGCCAACAGCTTTATATCGAAGTATGGCCAATTCTTAACGCAACTGGTACGGGAACTGAATACATTGTTGAAGCTTCATTTAAAACAAATAGTGAATCGACAGCATCCACTAAGCACGATGAATTAATTACCTATCTACAAAATAAAGGCTGGTTCCTCGCTCAAGATTCACTAAAAACACAACTAATCATGGACCGGTATTAAACCATTATCTATAAGACGCCGGCCATAAAAACGAACCAAGATCAAGCACTAAGACCAAATAGCTAAGAATCGAGAACAAGACCCAAGAAGCAAAGAATCGAAAACCAAGAACCGAAAATAGAAGAACCAAGACGCAAAGAACCGAAAATAGAAGACCCATGAAGCAAAGAACCGAAAATAGAAGAATCAATAACCAAGAAACCGAGGACCGAAGAACGCAGAACGCAGAACGCAGAACGCAGAACGCAGAACGCAGAACACAGAACGCAGAACACAGAACGCAGAACGCAGAACGCAGAACACAGAACACAGAACACAGAACGCAGAACACAGAACACAGAACACAGAACACAGAACACTCAAGAACCAGGAGCCAAACCCCAAACCCCAAACCCCAAATTATGAATCCAGTGAATGACCACCTTTCAACAAAGGTGGTCATTCACTTCCATTCCCTATGTTCACTATCCCTTTAACTCAGAATGAAAAGCAAACATGAAAGTAAGTAAGCAAGCTAGAAAGTAAGAAATTAAGAAAGTAATAAAGAAAGTAAGAAAGAAAGTAAGTAAATAAGTAAGTAAATAAGTAAATAAATAAGTAAATAAATAAGTATGAAAATAAGAAAGGTAAGTAGAAAGTAAGTTTAGTGAGTAAGTAAGTAAGTAAGTAAGTAAGTAGGCAAGTAAGATGTATGTATGTATTTATGTATTTATGCGTACGTGCGTGTGATCAAGTTGTTCCTCAATTGAAACTAAGTTTTATTTATATATGACAAGAAATTGAAATGGTCAAATAGAATACCGCTAATAGTCTTATTATTAGCTAACCGATTTGAAGCAGAGTTGAGCTAAATGGGCAAAAATAGGTATGTTTTTTGAAGAAAGGTTCAGTCGATAACTAAATTCGTCTAGGTATTTTTGTAAATGCTTGGGTCCGAGGCCATGGAAGGTGTTATTTATCCATTTACTAGCTTGTTTAGCGAATACGAGCAATGGGCGAAGTCGTGAAAGGGTATAAAAACCTGTGACAACCTCAATATTTTGGGTATCGGATTCAATGTGCTGTTGATGGAAGGCTTTTGTTTCAAAACGAGGAATATGTCTTTCTTTTGGATTCGCAAGAAGAACGTGCTTTATTTTGAGGTAGGTAGACTCATTCCATTCATTTACTGAAGAGCCAATGAGAAGAAGGTGCTCTTGCGGATGTTTGTGAACAGAAGGATTATAAGGTCGTCCATAGATAGCCGAATTAATACAAACTGAGCCCGAAAGCGGAGTTTGATTATCGGAACTATGAATCATAGAGCGGATTTTATGTAAGATTAGCCAGGCCGTTTTATAAGTAACATTAATAAGTTTAGAAAGTTCGGTTGCGGTTGTACCTTTATTGGAACGAGAGAATAGAAAAAGAGCCAGCATCCATTTACTTAGTTCAGTTCGGCTTCCTTCCATAACTGTCCCGGAAATAAGAGACGTTTGATGTCGACAGTGGCAGCATTCGTAAAGCGGAAGACGCCGAGTAGTTGTCACATAAGCATGTCTGTGTTTACAACGCGGGCAACTAAAACCATCAGGCCACTTAGTATGGAAAATATACTCGATGCAAGCACTATCAGTTGAAAAATGATTTTGAAATTGATCAAGAGACATACTTGCAAAATTCATATGCACCTCTCCATTACACCGATATGAGAATATACGTTCTTATTAGTATTATACCAAACATACGATCCTATATCAATGGAATGTGGAAAATATTTCTTTGAAGATCGAGGTTATTTTCTGATTTCTGAGTGATTGGGATAGTGTCCATAGAAGTGCAGAAAAGTAGGGTTGGATGCAAAGTGAGGTGACGTGAGAGCGAAGATACTAATAAGATGAGGTTCATGTCGCAGACAGGGAGGACAGAACAGAACAGAACAGAACAGAACAAATCAGAGAAGAGCAGAGCAGAACAGAGCAGAACAGAGCAGAACAGAACAAATCAGAGAAGAGCAGAGCAGAGCAGAGCAGAACAGAGAAGATCAGATCAGACCAGAGTAGATCAGAACCAAACAGAACCGACAAGATCAGATCAGAGCAGATCTGAGGAGATCAGATCAGAACAAAACAGAACAAACAGAACAAACAGAACAAACAGAACAAACAGAACAAACAGAACAAACAGAACAAACAGAACAGATCAGGACAACAAGACACTTTTTGTCGACGGAAGGATGAGTGAGAAAACTTGGGTGTTGCGGAGACGATGGGGGCAGACGTGAGAAGATACGGAAAGTATGCGATGCAAGTGGGAAGATGCTATTATGATGTTTTGCATTGTTAGAAGATACGAAATGGATGAGACGCATGTGAAAAGATGCTTAGATGATGGGTAGCAGCAAGAATAAGAAGATAAGAGGGTTGAGACACAAATGAGAGGAAGTTGAGACCGATGTGACGCTGGAGTGAGATGATACGAATAAGACGTACATGAGAAGCAGCTGAGATTATGGGTCGCAGAAGAGAAGACGCGGAGACGATATGATCCAGATTTGAGAGGATACTAAATGATGGGGATAACTTAAAAGGAGGGAAGCGGGTTAGGTGGATGGGGTTTCAGATAAAATAATGTGTAGACGATACGGGATACGCATGGACGAGGCACAAATGGAATGGGGACGGAGAATAGATAGGTTAACAAAGGAACTGAACGTATGAGTGTTGATAGGACTTGCTGTAGGGAACGCGCCTTCTTTTTCACTCCATGTCCGCATAAGGTAGTACTAATTGATTTAAGTGGCTGGGGGAGGGAATGGGATGCTGCTAAGGAGACGCTGGAGAAGCAGACCTACAGGGAAAACAAACCGCAAAAAGGTGCTGTTGATCGGTCTTCTCATCTTTGTCTTATTTACCGTGCAGTTTTTTATTTTCGTAGAACGCAATCTTAGACCTCCGCTGATGAATTTGGCAAAGGTACGTATCAAGCAGATAGCGACACAAGCGATTAATAGTGCTATAGCGGATCATGTGGCTGGAAGTACGAGTGCGGAGCAATTAATTGATTGGAAAATGGATAAAAATGGTAAAATAACAGGCTTCATGCTTAATTATAATGAACATATGCGTATAACTGCGGATACGATTAAAACTGTGCAAGGTGAACTGAAAGATTTGCAAAGTATTTCTGAGCATATTCCGGTTGGGCAAGCGATGAATAGTGCGATTCTTTCTTCATTTGGCCCTGATATTCCAATTCGGCTGCTACCAGTTGGGACTGTAAAGGTTGATTTGAATACACGTTCTCAAAATGCGGGAATCAATATGGTTATGTTTGAAGTATATGTTCGTATTATTGCTGAAGTATCGGTGATTATTCCCTTTGATTCTGATACTGAAATTGTGGAAACAGAAATTCCTATTTCATATTCTCTCGTGGTTGGGGATGTCCCTACCTATTATTATGATAATAAAGGAAAGCCTGTGGGGAGTAATAAGGATGCGAGTCCACCAAGTTTATCGCTGCCTAGCATACCGAATGGCGGAACTACAATAACACCAAAGACAGAAGGAGTTTCAACGCAAGAAAGCAAGACAAAAAAAGAACCGCCCCAATAATGGAGCGGTTTTATTTTTTCTTTTTCATCCGGTCTTCTCGTTCCCATTTGCGAAGGGAGGGGTAAGGATCAAAGCTCCATTCGGTAAGCCCGTTATCACGATAAAGTCCAAAATGAAGATGAGGCGGAAATTTACCTGATGTTCCTTGCTTACCATAACCGGAACTACCCACCCAGCCGATGGTTTGTCCAGGCCTTACAATATCGTTTTCTTTGATTCCTTTTTGATAACCAGAGAGATGGGCGTAGTAGTGGTAAATATTGTTCACATCTCGAATACCAATCCGCCAGCCTCCGTAGGGATTCCAGCCTTTAATCTCCACAATGCCATAGCAAGTGCTTCGTACAGGAACACCATAACCCGCAAATAAATCTGTTCCTTCATGGGAACGATGCCCGCCCCATCCGCGACTGTCTCCCCATGTGCTGCGGTAGGAGTAGTCTGCGTTCACCGGCAATGGAAAAGCATGCTCAGAAACATCGAGGGTACCTAGTGTGGCATAGATTGTAGCGAATTGTTTGATACGTTCAACACTGCGCGAGTTTTGATAATAATTCCATAAGTTAATTTGTAAATTTTCTTCTTGGTTGCCATTATTGCTCATGAGTGTGGCCATAGCTGCCAATACGTCTAAATCGTTGTTTCGATCTGCGATGCCGTCACCTGAACCATCTCGTCCGTAACCATGAAAGAAGGAGATGCTTTTTGGATTCGTATCTTGCTGGTCTGGATTTAATGAGCCCACCCAATCTGCTTCAGGGAAGTAGATGCTGGTAATTCCTTGATGCACGGGTCTTTTTTTCGCGATATTCATCGTTCTTTCGTACTGATCAACTGCGGCAAGGTAAGCCCATGGAATGCCCGACAAGATGCTTGTTTTTTCAAATAGCTCTTTCCTCTCAGCATTCAAGTTCGGGTTAACCTTAGACGGAGCTGTGGTAAAAATTTGGTCAGATACAGCGGCATGGGATTCAGCATTGCCTGAGAGAGTCCCGAATTCGGTTGCTGATAGGAGGAGGCTAAGAACAAGAACCCGCGACCAATACGGTCTGCTTTTCATCTCTATCATCCTTCCTTAAATGTTAGTTCTTAGGATGTACTCTTCTGCGAATGTTTATCCCTGCATCTTTCGTTGTTATCCGATTTTTGCTATGATGCTGTAAGAGGTGAGGATCGTGAGTTTTAATCATAGGGATGAGCATGTAGACGATAGTATGCTGTTAATTCAGGCTAACTTGGATGATATGAACCCGGAGTGGGTTTCTTATATAATGGATAAGCTTTTTGAAGTAGGTGCGAACGATGTATTTGTAGTTCCGATTATTATGAAGAAAGGCAGACCAGGGATTATGCTGAACGTGCTGGTTGAAGGTGGGCGGCTCCCTGTTGTAGAGGAAGTTATTTTTAGCGAGACAACGACACTTGGCATCCGCTATATGCATGCTTCCTGTCATAGATTGGCTAGAGAATTCGAGCAAGTGCTAACAAGATGGGGACTTTTAACGGTAAAAGTCGGCTATCACCAAGGGAAATTGGTACAATATGCACCAGAGTTTAAAGAATGCGAACAAATTGCTAAGGAGCATCAAGTACCTTTGAAGCAGGTATACGAGGAAGTTAGGATGCAGTTTATACAACAAAAACAAAAAAACGTCTCTTCCTGATTTGAAGGAAGAGGCGTTTTTGGCAATTTTATTATCGGCCTCTTTGGAGGCTCATGTATGGTGAGGGTGTGTATGTGAATGTTCATGTTGGTGATGATGGTGATCATCGTGTGTATGTCCATGACCATGACCGTGCTCGTGTGCAAGGTGTTCGTGGCTTACTTGCCATTTTCCAATATAAGGATCAACTTTACCGACTACAACGCGAAGCACATTAGGTTGATTAGGTAAATCTCTTGTACCTGCCCCGTAACCGATAGTGTCAACGATCATAGGAGGAAAGCTTTTGGAGAACTCGTCCACGATTCCGGAAATAATACCGGCACCAGTTGGCGTAGTCATCTCTAGGTTATAGCTGGTTGAAGCAATGGGTAACCCTCGCATCATTTCCAGTGTTGCCGGAGCCGGTACGGGATATATACCATGATCGATATGTATCGTTCCTGAACCTAGTGGTACTGGAGAGGCAAAGATGCGCTCAATTTGCAGAGAGTCAATAGCTAAGGCCACACCAACGATATCGACAATGGAGTCTATGGCTCCGACTTCGTGGAAGTGTACTTTTTCAACGGGAATGCCGTGGATTTTGGCTTCAGCAATACCGATCTTTTCGAAGATAGCTAAGCTGAGAGCTGTTACACGCTCATTGAATCCTGCTTGTTGAATGACTTGTACGATTTCTGAATAATGACGATGGTGCTTTGGTGGATGCTGTGGATCTAGAATGACATCTAGCTTCATGGCGGAAATACCGCGCTTAACGACACGCTTCCATTCCAACATGTACGGCTCTAGCTTGATTTTGGT
Source organism: Paenibacillus andongensis (assembly GCF_025369935.1). NCBI lineage: Bacteria > Bacillati > Bacillota > Bacilli > Caryophanales > Paenibacillaceae > Paenibacillus > Paenibacillus andongensis. The sequence goes on from NZ_CP104467.1 coordinate 1,605,983, forward strand.
AAGCTCATCTTCTATGTAAGCTCGATCTGCTCCCGCATCTACTAAAGCTCCAAGGGTCATATCGCCACTGATTCCGGAGAAGCAGTCTAAATATAAAATGCGCATTGTAGGATCTCACGCTCGTTTCGACATATTTTTGTTTATGAGTCCTGCATAGTAGCCAGCTCCGAAGCCGTTGTCGATGTTCACTACGGAGATTCCTGGTGAGCAGCTATTTAGCATCGACAACAGGGGGGCGATACCTGCAAGGTTCGCGCCATAACCGATGCTTGTAGGCACAGCCACGATCGGTTTGGCTACTAGTCCGCCGACGACGCTGGCGAGCGCGCCTTCCATGCCGGCAACGACTACAATCGCGTTTGCACCGCGAATGAGCTCCAGCCGACGGAAGAGCCGGTGAATGCCAGCGACACCCACGTCGAATATACGTTCAACGTGGCTGCCCAGGCATTCTGCCGTAAGGGCCGCCTCCTCCGCCACGGGGAGGTCGGAGGTGCCTGCGCACACGACGGCGATATAGCCGTCGTGGACTTTAAGCATGGGCCGCTTGAACCAGGTCAGCGACCTCGCTGTTTCGTGGTAGGTGACACCTTCCACGGCAGCGGTAACATGGGCGGCTTTGGCCGCGTCTACGCGCGTAGCGAGCACGCGGTCGGTGTGCTCCATCAGCCGCCGGAAAATCGCCTCGATCTGCTCGGCGGTTTTGCCTTCCCCGAAAATGACCTCGGGGAAGCCCGTACGCTTCTCGCGATCGATGTCGAGCTGAGCAAATCCAAGATCAAGGTTAGCCGGGCCTGCGGCGCTGCCTTCCTTGATGATTTGCTTTTTGGCTTCTTCTACGTCCAGATCGCCCGCCTGGACGAGCTTTAAGATTTTCTCTAGGTCCATCATAAGGATGCTTCTTTCACCTTGTCTTTCGTCTCTTTGGACAGGACTTCGTTCATGCTGCCTGTGCGGTAACCTTGTAAATCGAGCGTCACGTAGGTGAAGCCGAGCTTGCTGAACTTTTCATAAATCGCATCACGGTGTTCAACGACTTTATGAATCTCATCCGGCATAACTTCGATCCGGGCAATTTTTTCATGGTGACGTACGCGCACCTGATACAATCCAAGCTGGGACAAGAAGTATTCGCCTTCGTCCAGTTGGTCGATTTTCCACTTCTCAATTTGTGTCCCGTAAGGGATGCGAGAGGACAAGCAAGCAAAAGACGGTTTATTCCAAGTACGTAGTCCGAGCTCTTTGGAAAGCTGTCTGATCTCGTCTTTGGTCATGCCGGACTCCTGCAAAGTACTACGGACGCCTTGCTCGTTCTTGGCTTGTAGACCCGGTCTATAATCACCGAGATCGTCCATGTTCGAACCATCCAGAATATAGGGGTAACCTAAGTCTTTGGCTAGTTGCTGCAAATGTGAATAAAGTCCCGTTTTGCAATGGTAACAGCGATCTGGATTGTTCGCGACGAAATTCGCGTTCTCCAGTTCCTTGACCTCTGTTTTGTACAGGGGGACACCGATTTGTTCTGCTAGTTCAACAGCGGCATCGAATTCCCTAGAAGGGAACGTTTCAGATGCTGCAGTGACGGCTAAAACTTGATCTCCGAGCTCCTGCTGCGCGCGTTTGAGGACGAATGTACTGTCAACCCCTCCGGAGAAGGCGATTAATACTCGGCCCATACCTCTTAAAATTTCTCCGAGCTTGCGGTCTTTCTCTCGTGTTACTTCTTGTATGCTCATGTTTCTTCCCTCCCATACAGCCTTTACGTGATAAGGTTAAGCTGTTTTGGCCATCTTGATAAGTGTATCACAACTGACTGGCAAAGTGGATTGTTTTGTCAGTCATTCATGTTATAATAACAAGAACGAGAAACCAATTAAAGGCGGGAAATATAATGCCTACAAAGCCATTAGAGAGAAAACCAGACTGGTTAAAAATCAATCTCAAGACAGATGAGAATTTCAAAGAAATAAAGTCAATGATGCGTTCCAAGACGCTGCATACGGTTTGTGAAGAAGCTAAATGTCCGAACATTCATGAATGTTGGGCCAATCGTACAGCCACTTTTATGATTTTGGGCGATATTTGTACCCGAGCCTGCCGTTTCTGTGCGGTCAAAACTGGGCTGCCTACCGAGCTGGATCTTGAAGAGCCAGAACGTGTAGCGGATGCCGCTTTACAAATGGGACTGCGTCACTGTGTCGTCACTTCCGTAGCGCGCGATGATTTAGCAGATGGCGGCGCGATGATATTCGCTGAAACGATCAAAGCGATTCGCCGCAAATTGCCAATGTGCACAGTCGAAGTGCTGATCCCCGATTTCTTGGGGCGGGAAGAGTCACTGGCCACGGTTCTTGAGGCTAAGCCTGATATCTTGAACCATAATATGGAGACTGTTGAACGCATGTCAGACCGCGTCCGCTCGAAGGCGAAATATCGCCGTTCTCTTGAACTTCTGGAGCGTTCGAAGCGCATTGCTCCGAACATCCCAACCAAATCCAGCGTCATGATTGGCGTGGGCGAGGAGTGGGACGAGCTGCTGCAAACGATGGAGGATTTACGCGCAGTTGGTTGCGACATTATGACGATTGGGCAGTACCTGCAGCCGTCTACAACGCATTTGGCTGTAGCCAAGTATTATACGCCTGAGCAGTTTGCCATGCTCAAAGAAGAGGGCATGAAACGTGGCTTTAAGCACGTAGAGTCGGGGCCATTGGTACGCAGCTCGTACCATGCCCATGAACAAGTTCAAGCCGCATCGAACGTTTAAATGAACGAACGGATCATAGAAAGGAGAGCTTCCTACCATCATGATTCATATTGCAAATAAAACATATGAGCTCGTTACAGACCATAAGAATGGCTGGAATTTTGAAGTTTTTAAGGAACGCTTTAGCGAAGTGTTGGAGCGATACGATTATATTGTCGGTGATTGGGGTTACAGCCAGCTAAGGCTGAGAGGTTTTTTTAAAGAAATCCATCCTAAAGCGACCAAGGAAACATCAATCGCTGCTCTTCAAGATTACTTGAATGAGTACTGCAACTTCGGCTGCGCGTATTTCATTATCGAAAAAGTGAATGGCGCCAAGCAGCAAGTGCCTTCTGAAGTGATTACAACCACTCTTTAATGCAGTTAAACCAAAAGACGCCTCTCATTCTTAAGCGGAGTGAGGGGCGTCTTTTTATTTGTTTATTTTACTTCTAACCCAACAAATGCTTCCCGAACTCTATTCCAGAAAGGAAAAGGACGGAACCTGGCAAACTTAACCTTCACGTTGGCTGCTACGCGGCAGCGGATAGAAACAACGTCGTTTCGCTGCAAGTACAAGTGATCAAGTGATAAAAGCATATTCTGCTGCGCCTTGGGATATATGTCACAGTGATGATGCTTCGGTAAAATCATGGAAGAGCCGAGTGTGCGGTAGACCCTATTGTTAATCGAAGCAATCTCTGCAATTTGAATGGCTTCGAGCGAAGGGTGAACCATTGCCCCGCCTAAGCTTTTGTTGTAAGCTGTGCTGCCGGCAGGCGAGGAGATGCAAATCCCGTCACCGCGGAACATTTCAAACATTTCGTCGTTAACGTGAAGTCGCGCGACTAGCGATACTTCGATTCCTCGTATTGTAAATTCGTTGAGCGCCAGATGCGTCTCGGAGCCCTTTTCTGTCGTAATTTCAATCTCAACGACGGGGTACTGTACAACGCGCAGCTCCTCGGGGGTAGTGACGCTGAACATCAATGAAGCTAGATGATCCAGCTCATCTGGTTTCCAATCTGCGAAGAAACCTAAGTGTCCTGTATGGATACCAACGAAAGCGATTGTGTCAAGCTGCTGCACATATTTATGAAAAGCCTGCAGCATCGTGCCATCTCCGCCAATAGAAAGGACAATGTCGGGATTTTCTTCATCCCTCGGCATGCCTTGCTCTGCGGCGAGTTTATGGAACCGCTCTGTCAGCCCCTTGGAGATGTCATCGCCTCGTTCAATGACGTTGTATTTCAATTGATTTCCTCCTAAGAGTTTTCGTAAGAAAACTTGCATCGTAAGCATAAACTGAGTTTTGCTTTAGCAAAACTTTCTTCGTAAGCATTAGCTTGTTATCGAACAATATTTATCAATGTCCTGAAGCATCGATTCAGGTGTATGTCGGAATTCGGCGGCGACCCGGTAAGAATCATTACTGAAATTCGTCACCCTTATAATTTCACCATAGGCTGTAATAGGGTGGGGATATCCGGGGAGAATGAAGCTGAATTCCAGAAATAAGGGAAAGAAAAGCCGATTCGTCGTAACAAAAGAAAGCCCGCTGGCACTAATATCAAGCAGTTGTCCGGAAAAGGCGACTCCCTTGCTTGCAGATATGCCGCGGATGCCAACAATACGCAGTGTGATCGGTGTTCGAAGGGAGAGCTTAGCTCGGCTGTACCTTCTGTTCTGATGATGATGAATTTCTTCGGGAATGGATAGCGAAAGGTAACATATGGTCTTCTTTAATTCAAGTTGAATTAAATCGACATAGGCGTAATATAAAATTCCACGGTTTTTAAAAGAAAACTCAATGAAAGAAATATGCTCTAATTTGTCGAATGGAAAAGTTCCGGACAGCTCTAAACAAACGGTGAATGAAGTTTCACCTATTTTATCAATGGAGAAATTTTCTTCATAGCAAAAAGGCTGCCCATCTTTACATTCTCCGACAATGATCAAATGACAATCCGCATTCGGTGCGATATATGCCAATTCCAGTGCCTTATTCCAATCCATAGCATCACCAAGTGGTTAGATTTGCATTCACAAACGCATGCACATACCGTATGTTCTCTATTCATAATAATTTATAAAAGAAAATAAGAAAAGCCCCAAACGGGGCTTTATCTAGGAATTCACGTATTTACTGCCACGATAATGTGCTGGTGACTAAGGAAAGTTCAAAGGAATGTGCGAAGTTAGATGAGATGGGGCGAACGCGAATAGAGAAGTGAGGTCCATGAATGAGATGTGATGGAATGGTCGCTTTATAGCTCTGCATCTGTTCAATCAGTTCGCCTATAGGTTCCATTGGAATGATTATTTGCTCCCATTTTTCGCCATTTTCCTCGTAATAAATGACTTCTACTGCCGTATCTTGCGGCCAAATGGGGCCGAAGTTAACTTGCGTCGTAATTTCTTTCGTAGAAGGTTTTATCTCGTTTAACGGGACTTCCGATGATAATTTGGCAGAGCGGTCATCTATGCCAATGATTTTCACGTGATACCAGTTCGTACGGATGAATTGTTTGTAATCGGCAACTTTAGTTGCAACATCATAGTGATTAGAAACAAAGAGTCGGGCTCGCTGAGCTGTCGGCAGATAGGTGAGCTCTGTGTAGTCTTGCACCATGCGATGCGTGTTATAGACCGGGCTAAGCGATTGGATAGAACGCTTCATGCGGCTGATCCATTGGTGTGGGAGTGCTCCTTGATTGTAGTACAGTGGAATGATTTCTTTCTCTAAAATGTGATAGATGGCTTGTGTATTTTCTTTCTCTTGCGCAGCCCAGTCCGCTGCTCCTGTGGAACCGATAGCCCAGCCGTTCGTGCCGTTGTAGCCTTCTTCCCACCAGCCATCGAGTACGCTGAAATTAAGTACCCCGTTCATGGCGGCCTTTTGTCCGCTAGTTCCACTAGCCTCAAGAGGTCTGCGAGGATTATTTAACCAGACGTCTACGCCTTGAACGAGATAACGAGCCATATTCATGTCATAGTTTTCGAGAATAACAATTTTACCGACGAATTCTTTCATTTGCGAAACGCGATAAATTTCACGGATAAGCTCTTGACCTGGGTAATCGGCAGGGTGAGCCTTGCCAGCAAAAATAAATTGTACGGGTCTCTCGGGATCATTGATGATCTTCTTAAGCCGGTACAAATCATTAAAAATGAGATTAGCTCGCTTATAGGTCGCAAACCTTCTGGCAAATCCAATGGTTAATGCCTTGGGATTCAAATACTGTCTGACTTCCTCGATCCGCTCTTCTGATTCTCCGTTGCGCTTTCGCTGCTCGACTAAATTTCGCCTGGCGTAGCGAACTAAATCTTCTTTCAGCTGCCCATGCACTTTCCAGATGGATTCATCTGGAATGACCTCGATTTGCGCCCACTGATGCTTATTGGCTTGTTCTTCCCGCCATGAACCAGGCAGGAAACGATCAAGCAGTTCCTTCCATTGCGGCGCTGTCCATGTATCCAGGTGTACACCATTCGTAATGGAGCTGATGGGAACTTCGCTCGCATCGATGTGACCGTGAAATTCTTTGAACATTTCTCGGGATACTTGACCGTGCAGCTTACTGACCCCATTGCGCAGTCCGGCTGTATTCATGGCCAAATGGGTCATATTGAATTGACCCGTATGGTGATCGAGCCCTAGTGCTACAATGTCCTGCTTGTGCCGCGACAGCTCACTCAGGAGAGGCCCGAGATAGTGTTCCACCATCTCGATGGAGAATGTATCATGCCCCGCAGGCACAGGCGTATGGGTCGTAAATACAGTGGCTGAGCGAACGGTTTCAACCGCCACATGAAAGGGAAGACCTAGATGCAGAAGCTCCTTCAGTCGCTCCAGCGTGAGAAAAGCCGCATGCCCTTCGTTAATATGGTACACGTTCGGGTAGATGTTAAGCAGCCGAAGCGCCTTAACGCCTCCAATGCCAAGAACCATTTCCTGTGCAATCCGGGTATCTTGATTGCCCCCATACAGCTGAGCGGTCAGCTCTTTGTCCGCTGGATTGTTGGCTTCATGATCGGCATCCAGCAAATAGATCGCATTACGGCCAACACGCACACGCCAAACCTGTAAGGTGATGGTGCGACCAGGCATATCAATGGAAACGGCGATCTGCTGGCCATTTTGCCGCACAGGTTCGATCGGAAGCTTGGTGAAGTCATAAGGGTATAATTCACTTTGCTGACCACCGGAAGCATCGATTTTCTGCGTGAAATAACCTTTTTTATAAAGAAGTCCAACACCAATCAAAGGGATACCCAAATCACTGGCAGATTTCGTATGGTCACCGGCTAAGATTCCCAGTCCTCCTGAATAAATCGGCAAAGATTCATGAAAGCCGAACTCTGCGGAGAAGTATGCAATTTTGACATAACCTTGATCCGGATGCTTTTCTTGAAACCAAGTGGTGCCATTCATATAAGCATCGAACTTAGCAATGACTTGTTGATAATTGGCTACAAAATCTTGGTTTCCGCTGACGGTTTCAATCTGTGAATGGTCCAAAAGGTGAAGTAATAGAACAGGATTATGGCCGCATTGATCCCATTTGACAGGATCCATTTGTGCAAAAAGCTGCAGGGCGTCATGGTTCCAACTGAACCATAAGTTGAATGACAGCTCATTCAAACGCTCAATTGCAGGAGGCAGAAGTTTCGCTACTTGGGGGAAGGCTGCTTGCATATCTGGATGTTCTCTCCCTTTATGATCATGATCGTGATTACCCATATTATCTTGTTCCACCAACCTTTTCATACACGAGTTTAAGTAAGGAATATGCAGCAAAGAGGCCGGCAATGACAGAAAAAGCACCAAGGAAGACCGTTCCGCTAATTGGCAGCATAAGCCTTAGATAGCTGAGAACAGGAGAAGCCGAATCATATTGAGGTAAGAAAACAGCTTTGGATTCTCGAAAAATTTGCATAGGCTCCCAAAAAACGAGAACAATAGCAGCGGAGAGCAAGGCATGGATGAAGCGCGCAGTGACAAATGGCAAGTAACGCAGATTCGTATGACTTAATAAGCTAACAATTTGAGCATGAACGGACATGCCTCCCCATGACAAAATAAAAGCGCCGATAGCCACTTTGCTGGAGAGAGCTAGCGACGCGGGAGCATTCCCGGCAGCCTTCGCCCCTAGTGTTACTTCAAACAAACCATTCATTACTGCTTGTGATAACTCATGGGGGAGTCCTGTGATTTGCAGGATGGAAGCGATGAGCAGGTAGATCGTATTCATGACCTTCGCTGCGGTTAAGACTTCTAAAACAACTGAGAAGAAAACGACTAATCCACCTACTACGAAAATCAAGCTGACCGACTGTAGGATGGATTGACTCAGTAATGTGCCTATAGATCTGCCATCGTTAGTTCGAGCGTAGTGCATCGCTTCAAAAGCACGCTTCCAGACCCAGCCCTTGCCCTTGGTCTCCTGCCAAGTAGGCAGGCTCTTCCTGCCGTGAAATCGCATCATTAAACCTATAAGCACGGAGCCTCCATAATGAGCAATAGCCAAGATCATAGCCAAAGAAGCATCGTGGAAGAAGCCTATCGAAACGGCTCCGATTAAGAAAATCGGATCGGAGCTTGTTGTGAATGCAACGAGTCGTTCACCTTCCTCCCGGTTGACAAGCTTCTGCTCCCACAGCTGGGAGGTTAACTTCGCTCCTACCGGATAACCGGCTGCGAAGCCCATCGCCATAACGAAGCCGCCGATGCCAGGGATACGGAAGACGGGACGCATCATCGGATCGAGCAGCGTACCGAAGAAATGAACGATACCGAAGCCAAGCATAATTTCGGATAGGACAAAGAAAGGGAAAAGTGCGGGAAAGAGCACATCCCACCAAATGGAAACGCCGCGCAAGGCTGCTTGAAGGCCGTCATGAGGGAACGCAAATAAGCATAGAATAATAGCAACAACAACAAAAGCCATGAGTAGCGCAGCAGTGAAATTTCGTTTCTGCATGAGATTGGATACCTCCTCCTACTCAACTATATGAGCAGCATGGGACATACATGCCGTCCCAAAATACTTAGACTTTGGTACTGTTCACAGCTTGGTTTTATGGTAAAATAGAACTAGTAAAGTCTTATATCCTAGGCAGCGGGAGTGATTCAAATGACAGGTGTCATTGCTGGTTTGTTTGTATGTATGTTCGTATTTGTCATTCGAGAAACGCTCATGCATGCAGGGGATGAGGATTTAGAAAACTATTAAAGTAAGACGAATAGCGAGGTTTGCCCTAATGTCAGAAAGTGATCGCAGCACGTTGTACGAATTGATGGGGGGAGCGGAGACGATACGCCGACTCGTGGAAGCCTTTTATCCAAAAGTTCAGCAAAATCCACTACTATCGCCTCTGTTCCCTTCTGATATTGGACCTGTTATAGATAAACAGTTCATGTTTTTAAGTCAGTTTTTCGGTGGTCCAACCTTGTATTCAGATACACACGGACATCCGATGATGAGAGCAAGACATATGGCATTTCCTATTACGGTAGAACGTGCAGATGCATGGTTAAGCTGTATGTCGGAAGCCATGGTGGAAGTAGGACTACCGCCCGATTTACGAGATTTTTTACTTGAACGGCTGAAAGGTTCTGCCTATCATTTTATAAACACATCCAAAGAAGAGTAGTTCTTCTTCCCTACATACATCATTAGTGAAGGCGGGGTTTCAATAATGGTCGAACCTTTATATGAAATTTCAGTGAAGTGCACATATTGCGAGAATTCCTACAAAACGATGAAGGTTCGCCCAAGCTTCAAGAAGGCTAGCAAAACGGATACTGATTTCTGTGTTCATTATAAAGAGATTAACCCCGACTTCTATGTTGTAAGGGTCTGTCCGTTTTGCGGATATGCGCATACAGAGAACTATTCGGATAAATGGAAACCGGCGCAGCGGGAAGTCTTCTACGAGAGAGTGGCTCAAAACTGGTCCATGCGCAACTATTGCGGAGAAAGAACCTGGGAAGATACGCTTCTCAGTTACAAGTTGGCCCTTCTCAGTGCGCAGATTAAAGAGGAGAAGTCCCGCGTTGTAGCAGGTCTTCTACATCATTTGGCGTGGCTGTATCGTTCCAAAGGAGACTGGGAGCAGGAGGAGCGTTTCCTAACGTTTGCCTTGGACGCATATGTCAGTGTGTATGAAACAGAAGGAATGGACCTCAATAATGCAAGACTCATGTACTTAATTGGAGAACTGAATCGCAGATTAAGCCGCTTCAATGAGGCGGTCAAATGGTTTTCACGCATTATTAATGACCGTAAGATTATGGATGCTGGCATGATTAGAGCAAGTCGTGAACAATGGATAGCAACCCGTGAAGATATGCTTGCCATTCGTATGGAACTTCCAGACGAAATGAAACAAGCTACCTAATGAATTATTGTCGTATGAATCAAATGAACGCTTATCCATTCTGGGAGTTGACTTCAATCCCTTGAATGGTTAAGCGTTCATTTTTTGATTATCTGATTTCGTGAAACTACGATTCATTTGCGTATTGCGGTGTCCGCCAATAAATAATCGCGATCTGTGTCGACGAGCGTCAGCTTATTATGGCAGCAAGGAAACACAAGCAGCTTTTTTTTACCTTCGTGAATGGACGTCAGTTCGTTGATTTTGAGTGGCAGCAGCACATTGGGGCTATGGCAAAAGGGACACTCAGCCACATAAATGTCCTTCATAATAATGTCATAAGGCCAAGTGTTAGCGAAAGGGATCAAAGCTTACTTCGATTCTGGGTCGCTATTTTCCGTCGAGGAAGCTTTAGCGAGCTCCGCTAATTTTTGTAGTAAAATATGTTGTGGCATATGCATGAGATGTTCTAAAGGCACCTTAAGCTGTTCAGCCAGCTTAACGGCCGTTTCTGGAGAAATTTGTAACGGTTTCATAATTGAAATCACCCATCCTGTTCCGAATATATGGTGTGGAACTACCTATAATTGAATCATACTTTTTGCCTATAAGCAATGAGCAAGATGAGTATTATTGGCGATCAGGTGGCGTTTATGATTTAATAAAAGATGGAAAGGAAAGGTGATAGCTTTGCTTAATTTACCTCTTAATCAAACATGGAATTTAGAAACCTTTTTTCCTGGGGGAAGCGAGTCTTCTGCATTCGCAGCTCATCTAAAGGAGCTTCAAGCATCGATTGCTGCTTTTCAAGAACAAGTACGAAATACCCCTTCACCTGGGCAGGCAGAAGATACAGATTCGCTAGTGAGACTGATTGAATTGTTCCAGCATAATTTGAAGCATATCCATGAGGCGGATTCTTTCGTAGGCTGCTTGTTAGCGGATAATCAGAAGGATAAGAAAGCGCCTGTACTTAGCGGACAAGTCAAAAGCTTGTTTGCAGAGCATTTGTCTTCGCTTACCCATTTTGATCAAATTCTGACGGGGATCCCAGATGATGTATGGTCAGATCTGCTGCAGAAAGAGCCGTTCAAAGCCATAGCTTTTCCACTCCATGAGCGGCGTGCCTTGGCCCAAGAGAAGCTGCCGCCAGAGCAGGAAGCTTTAATTAATGATTTGGCCGTTGATGGCTATCATGGGTGGGGAGATCTGTATAATACGACCGTTGGTCAATTCCGTATGCCTGTGGAGATTGACGGTGTACAAGTGGAGCTTTCCGCCGGTCAAGCGTTTAATAAACTGCATACTGAGAATCGTGAAGAACGACTGGATCTGTTTGAAAAATGGGAACAAGCATGGACGGATAAAGAGGAATATTGCGCCGAAGCATTAAACCATCTGGCAGGTTTCCGTCTTCAGGTTTATAAATATAGAGGTTGGAAAAGCATACATAAAGAACCGCTTGCAATCAATCGCATGGAAGAGAAAACGCTGAATGTCATGTGGGAAGTGATCGACCGCAACAAAGATATTTTCGTTGACTATTTGAACCGTAAAGCGAAGCTGCTAGGTGTTGATAAGTTGGCTTGGGTTGATGTGGATGCGCCGCTTGGAGATTCCTCAAAGAAAATTTCTTATGACGAAGGCGCTACGCTGATTGTCGATCAATTCAAACGGTTCAGTCCCAAGCTGGCAGCCTTTTCGGAAGAAGCCTTTGAGAAACGCTGGATCGAAGCCGAGGATCGAGCAGGGAAGCGACCTGGGGGCTTCTGCACATCTTTCCCGATAGCGGGTGAGACGCGTATCTTTATGACTTACGGCGGAACGCTAAACAATGTTTCTACATTAGCGCATGAGCTAGGTCACGGCTATCATCAGCATGTCATGACGGATATGCCTGCATTAGCGCAGGAGTACGCGATGAATGTCGCTGAGACAGCGTCTACTTTCGCTGAAATGATTGTAGCTGACGCAGTTGTGAAAAGTGCTTCTACAGATGAAGAACGCATCATTTTACTCGAAGATAAGATCCAGCGCGCGATCGCTTTCTTCATGAATATCCATGCGAGATTCATCTTCGAGACGAACTTTTACGAAGCGCGAAGTCAAGGTTTAGTAAGTGTGGAACGTTTGAACGAGCTCATGGTGGATGCACAGAAGCTTGCTTACAAAGATGCGTTAAGCAGCTATCACCCGCATTTCTGGGCGGCTAAGCTGCATTTCTATGCGACGGATGTCCCTTTTTATAATTTCCCTTACACGTTCGGTTACCTGTTTAGTGCAGGTATTTACGCGAGAGCGGTGCAGGAAGGCGCAGCCTTTGAAGACAAGTACATCTCTTTGCTTAGAGACACGGGCAGCATGAACGTGGAGGAGCTTGCTCAGAAGCATCTCGGCGTTGATCTGACTGAGCCGGATTTCTGGCAAAGCGCTGTCGATATGGCAGCTCAAGATGTGAAGCAGTTCATGAAACTGACAGAAGCTAAAGTTTAAGCATGAGAAAAAAGGCTTTCCCTTGAAAATGGGAGAGCCTTTTTTTGCATGAATAAAGCTTATAATTTGAAAATCTGAATCGTCTGTTGTAATTGTGTGACAACACGCGTCATCTCTTCAGCTTGTGTAACGATCCCTTGTACCGTAGCGATCTGCTCATTCATAGAAGCGGAAACTTCTTGTGTACCAGCCGCTGATTCCTCCGTGATCGCCGATATGTTCTCCATCGCCGCAGCAATTTGTTCGGAGCTTGTTAGCATTTGCTCGCTTTCTTCTGCGAAGCGGGTAATTTCTTCCGAAATAAAACTTACGCTTCCGACAATCTCAGCGAAGACAATTTCGGTTTGCTCGATTAACACGGTTTGTTTCTTCACGACATCTTCGTTCACTTGAATGCTGCGAATGGCTTCTTGAATGCCTTGCTCGATGCTCTTCACGAAACCGAATACTTCACGAGTAAGAGAGGTTGACTCTTCAGCTAGCTTGCGCACTTCCTGTGCGACGACGGCAAAGCCCCGGCCGTGTTCGCCTGCTCTAGCAGCTTCGATGGAAGCGTTGAGGGACAAGAGGTTCGTTTGCTCAGCAATCTCGGATATAGAACGAGTAACACTGCTAATGCCTTCAGCTTGACGTGCCAGCATGTCGATTGTATCAGACACCTGCTGTGTAACTTCTACATTTCGTTTCATACCGATGCCTTGGCTTTCAACGGACGTGCGTCCTTTTTCTACAAGAGTCATCATCTGATCTGAGCGGTCTTTCATTTCTTTGGCAGATCCGGCGTAGCCCTCGATTCTCACTTCAATATCTTTGGAAGTGATCGAAACACCGGAAACTTCTTCTGAAATTTGCCCGGCACCTGAGGCGAGCTCGTGGGCCGAAATGCTCACTTGTTCTAGGACTGTACGGAAGCTTTCATTTTTCACATATATATCGCGGCTTGTTTGAAAAACCTGCTTCGAGATGTTACCTGTGTCGCGAAGAATATCGCGGAGTTTATCTATCATTTTGTTAAAAGATTGGCCAAGCTGTCCAAGTGTGTCATCTGAGGTTACGGTTACTTTTTGAGAGAAGTCTCCTTTGGAAATGTTGAGGGCTATTCGGGATAAATCAGCAATAGGTTCCGTTAGCTGATTCTCGAACCATCGAATGAACGGGTAGCTGCCTCCAAGAATAACAAGCAGGAAGATTATACCAAGTAAGCGATTCCAATCTGAGGCAAATGTAACAATCAGCATGAAGATTGAGTTCAAACCAATAAGTGCGTAACAACCAAGTTGCAGTTTCTTTCTGAACGATAAGGATGATACTTTATCCAATCCGACCGACTCCTCTGCGAAATTTGTTTATTTGTGTAGGAATCCATGATGTATGCTTGCAAATTATAACATTGAATCTGGAAATATTCTACATCATTTCGACAAATATCGTTCGTTTCTTACAATCGAAATGGGACTTATATTAACATTGCATAAAAAATAGTAAGAATTGTGTGAATAATGTAAATAAACTGTTGAATTCTGTAAATGCTGTGAGTATAATAGGTCTACAGTCGCACAAATTACATAATAAGTAAAATATTAAAACTTAAGGAGGAAAGTAATGAATTTGGATCAAATGCCACTCGCTAGACAAATCGATTTGGTGTTTAGAAAGATCAAAGAAGAGCTATCTCACGTGAATTCCGGTACTGTATTTGTTCACATTCGCAACAACGAAATTGGTAAATTTGGTATTAAGCACCTTCCGTTTGAAAGTAAGGACGGCGTATTGCCTGCAACCACGACCAAAGGTTTGACGGAGCAGCAATATCAATCCTTTCGGCAGATGGCCATTGAATCATTGAAACGGAAGAAAAGCTGGACGCATGGTGAAATTTTGTTCGATTTCACTATTAGGCAAAACCTGGTGTCTGCAAGTATTATGTTCGAAAGTAATTATAATATGGCAAATTTTGCAAGAACGATTTAGCACTCATACCTTTATAGCAAACACCCCCGGCCACTTAGATGACCGGGGGTGTCTTTATTTATGGGGAAGAACACGACCTTTTCCGTAAGGGATACACATGGGTGTGCGGAAGATAGGATCAGGCGCAACGCTGCATTTCATATCGAACACATCTAGAAGCAACTGTTCATTCACGATGTCTTCCGGTTTACCTTCTGCATAGACAGAACTATCCTTAATAGCAACAATGTGATGGGCATAACGGCAGGCTAGATTAATATCATGCAGGACCATCACGATCGTGCGTTGTTCGTTCTCATTCAGCTCGAAGAGTAAGTCCAGAACCTCAATCTGATGGGTTAAGTCCAGATAGGTAGTAGGCTCATCCAGGAGCAAGGTAGGGGTGTCCTGCGCCAGTGTCATGGCGATCCATGCTCTTTGGCGCTGCCCGCCAGATAAGGAATCCACACTGCGATCCGCATATGTGAGCATATTCGTTAGTTGGAGGGCTTGCATGACTTTGGTCTCATCTTCCGATGACCACTGCTGCAGCCAACTTTGGTAAGGATAGCGTCCCTGCTTCACGAGCTGTCGTACGGTAAGCCCTTCAGGCGCCGAAGGGCCTTGTGGAAGGATGGCCATTCGCCGGGCTACCTCTTTGGTTGAGAGTTTGGCGATTTCCGTGCTATCCAGCAGGATTGCGCCTGATTTGGGCTTCAGCAGTCTAGCAAGGGAACGTAGAAGTGTAGATTTCCCGCAGCCATTGCTGCCAATAAAAACGGTAATTTTGCCTTTAGGTATTTGTAAATTTAAACTGTGAAAGATGGTCGTCTCTCCGTATGTTAATTGAAGCGATTGTGCTTCCAGTGCTTTTTCTTTTTCCAGGGTGGGCATAGGTCTGTTCTCCTTTAAGTAAAACCGCGGTTATTAACCGCGATTTCTACTGCGATATAGCACATAGATGAAGATAGGGGCGCCGATAGCAGCTGTGAATACACCAGCCGGAATATCGAGCGGTTTGAATAAGATGCGTCCGGCTAAATCAGCTAACAGTAAAAGCAGGGAACCTGTCAACGCGGATACCGGGACAAGCGCGCCGAAGCTAGGACCTACCAGCTTACGGGAAATGTGCGGAGCCATGAGACCAATGAAATTGATCGCACCTCCGAAGGCAACAGCGGCCCCTGATAGTGCAACGCTAAGGATGATCAGAAGGAAGCGTTGGCGCCCAACGTTGCTTCCAACACTACGGGCGACATCTTCACCCAAGGACTGAATGGTAATGTGACGCGCATACAAGAAGATAATAGGAATTAACAGCGAAACCCATGGTAAGAGCGGGTAAA
This sequence comes from Paenibacillus andongensis, assembly GCF_025369935.1. Taxonomy (NCBI): domain Bacteria; kingdom Bacillati; phylum Bacillota; class Bacilli; order Caryophanales; family Paenibacillaceae; genus Paenibacillus; species Paenibacillus andongensis. The sequence goes on from NZ_CP104467.1 coordinate 1,621,901, forward strand.
CCGCTTTTTTCCAGGAAACGCCGTAAATACTGCCTGTCATAAAGGTTAGAGATTGATTAGCCAGAATAATCGGTCCGGAAAGCAGCATGAGATAGGACAATGCGCTCATCGCAGCTGTAAGTCCCGTCCCAATCAGGACAAGCCGCAAAGGGGTGATCCCATTTTTCCATGAGAGTGAATAGACCAGTAATGTAGCGGCGAAAGCGCCAATAATAGCGGCAACTGGCAGCCAGTGAATACTGATTTTATCTGAGAAAAAAAAGAAAAAAGAAACAGCTCCAAGCGTAGCCCCGCCCGTTGTGCCAATCGTATCCGGCGAGGTTAGGGGATTTCGTACAATGCCTTGCAGGATGGCTCCGGCTACACCAAGCGATGCACCAATCAAGACTGCAACAATGACTCTAGGTAGACGCAAGGTTCTGACGATCATCGTGTTTGGATCTGTCCCATAACCAAAAACAGCGCGAACGACTTCAGCAGGTTTGATATAGATACTTCCTATTCCTGTACTCAGAATCATCACGATGATGACGGCAAGCAGCAGAAAAAGAGAAACAATCAGAGATTTCTTACTGATCAGATAAGAGAAGCCTCTTCTTCGAATGGCGACATAACGATGGGAATGACTCATTTCAGAAGTCCCCCTTTGCGAGCGATGTAGATGAAGAAGGGTACTCCGAGAATGGCTGTCGCTACACCGACATGAACTTCCTTAGGCATAACAATGAAACGAGCTATAATGTCAGCTCCAACTAAAAGAATGCCGCCTAAAACCGCACAATACGGAATGACCCAGCGATAATCGATTCCAACAAGAAAGCGAACGATATGCGGAATGATGATGCCTACGAAAACAATCGGTCCCGCAACAGCAACAGAGCCTCCGGCAAGAATGACAATCACAACGGCGGCAATGAATTTCACGTACACAGTCCGTTGTCCAAGCCCTTTGGCTACATCATCCCCCATAGATAATATGTTGATGTGCGGAGATAAGAAGATAGCGCCAATCCAAGCGATGAGTATATAAGGGTAAACGGATTGGAGCATGGCCATAGTCCGTCCTTCGACAGATCCGACAAGCCAGTATAAGACCTGGTCAAAGGCTTTACCGTTTCCAAGCAAAATACCTTGGGTTAGCGAAGCGAAAAATGCCGTCATTGCAGAGCCTGCTAGCGTAATTTTCATAGGTGTTAAGCCGTCGCGGCCTAAGGAACCGAGTCCATAGACAAGGGCAGAGCTGAATGCAGCACCGAGAAAGGCAATCCAAGTAAACTGTGTAAGGCTGGAAACATTAAAAAATCCAACGGATAACACGATCGCAAAGGCAGCGCTTGAATTAATGCCGAACATACTTGGAGAAGCCAGCGGATTCCGTGTAATAGCTTGCATAAGAGCGCCTGCAACAGCCAAGCTTCCTCCTACGAGTGCGGCTATTAAGGCTCTTGGTATGCGTACAGTTTGAATGATGATAGCCTCGTTTGTTGGTTGGGCGGTTTGCCCGAAGGAGCTCATAATTTGATCCCATGAATACGTATGTAGTCCAAACATGACACTGCTGAGCATCATTGCGGCCAGCAAGCAGCAAGCTGCGAGCAATCCAATACTTTTATAGACATGGTGAAGACGTTCTTTGCTTGAATAGCTTGAATTGTACATGAATGAGTGCCTGCTTCCTTAAATGCTGCTTCATTTATTTTAATGAGTCTGACTAGCGAAGTCAACGAATATGATAATCATTATCACTATAGATTGACAGGCATGTGATAAGTTTAGTACTATGTGTTAGATAATGATAATCGTTATCATCAACTGACTGCGTGGAGGGAACTCATTTATATGTTTGGAAAAAGAAATCGTCAAAAAGGAAGAGCTTGGGCTCTTATTGCACTAATGTTTATTTTGTCTGTTGTTTTGACGGCTTGTGGAGAAAAGCCAAGTTCACAGCCTTCGGCATCTACAACACCTCAACAATCAGCGAAGGCGGATAGTCCTCGAACCATTAAACATGCCATGGGAGAGACGCCCGTACCGGCGAATCCGAAGCGTGTTGTTATTTTGACCAATGAAGGAACGGAAGCACTTCTCGCGTTAGGCATTAAACCAGTTGGCGCCGTTGAATCTTATTATGGCAGCCCATGGTTTGATCATATTAAAGCTGATATGCAGGGTGTGACGACAGTCGGCGGTGAAGCACAACCGAATTTGGAGTTGATTGCGTCGCTTAAACCCGATCTAATCATCGGCAATAAGATGCGTCATGAGAAAGTTTATGATCAATTAAAAGCCATTGCTCCAACAGTCTATTCGGAGACACTGCGCGGTGAGTGGAAAAGTAACTTCAGCTTATATGCCGATACGTTAAATAAAAAAGCCGAAGGCGATAAAATCATCGCAGCTTTCGATAAACGCATTGAGGATTTCAAAAGCAAAGCAGGCGATAAGCTGAAAGAGAAAGTGGCTGTTGTTCGTTTTATGGGTGGGAAAACCAGATATTATTTCGGCAATATGTTCACGGGTGTTATTTTTAAACAAATCGGTATCGTTCGTTCGGATGCTAAGAGTGATGAGAAATCGTTCGAAGACATTACCAAGGAGCGTCTAACGGAGCTTGATGCTGCGGATAAAGTGTTTTATTTTACCTATGAGACCGGTGATGGCAAAGGGACCAAGCAAGAGCAGGAATGGATGAATGACCCGCTCTGGAAGAATCTTAAAGTGGTTAAAGAAAATAAGTTAATCAAAGTGAACGATGCGACTTGGAATACAGCCGGCGGTGTCAAAGCGGCTAATATTATGCTGGATGATTTGTATAATTTATATCAAGTGAAGCCTTAAAATGAAGGGACTGCTTATTATGAGCAGTCCTTTATATGCTGGGGCGGGTTTGAAAGTTTACTCAACGTAAATGTGGTTCGGAACGGAGATACCGAGCGACACATTGTCCGCCTTAATGTAGGCCTTGAGGATCCGAGGATCTGATTCGGTATATAAACGATGCGGCTGCGGCCACTTTACAATGAATATCATCCAACGAGGGATAAGCTCGGAGGAGCCGTATGCAACAATTCGTAAATACGGCTCTGTAGGAGGTTTATGCACTTTGTGCATGGGCCTTGTTTAAGATAATTTATATGTTTTGTATTGGGTTAAGCGAAAGCTTAACCCTTATTTACGTATAAAAAAATATGTGTTTTGGGTTGGCGCGAGCTTTAAAATAAACCTGCAATTGTACATGCATTTTTCTTTGAATAGCTCCTATTCATAAATTCCTGCAATCGCTGCAGGCTTTTGCGGTATTTTTTTTAATATCAGGATGGAAAAGCTGGAAATTCCTGCATAATAGCAGGCTTTTCCTCTTTTCAAACGATTTTAGCAAAAATTTCTGCACTTTCGCAGTTATTTTTGCCTTTGAATAATAATACCTCCTCATACGATGGTGAAGCCTAATGGGATTTCACTGCTAGAATGGTTTCAAGACAAGGATCTGAGGCAGAGCCTGAGGTCCTTGTTTTGGGTTAGGTACACATGAGGTTGCCGGATAAATGTATACATATTCTCGTTTGAGTGATGTTGTAGTAATTGCAACACTGCCCAGATCCCGGCTCTCTCGCTCTGTTGTTGCTGAAGATACAACATTGGTATGCGTATTAGCCTGATCTACCCTAAAAAAGCTACCGAAAGACACTAGAATCAAATATTGGAGGGATGCCGAGCAAATGGTTAGCGAACATATGCATAAAAAATAAAAGGGCTTCTTTCAAGTAGGTTGCTACTTAAAAGAAAGCCCTTATTAAACGTAAGTATAGGGGAAGCTGTTATCTGCTGAATTTACCGGCTGCGCCGCCAGCAAGTTGCTGTTCAGCAATTTGCACGAGACGACGAGTGATGTTACCACCGATTGCTCCTGTATCACGAGAAGCCATGTAGCCGTAGTATCCATCTTGAGGAATTTGGATGCCCAATTCTTGAGCAACTTCGTACTTCAATTGGTCTAGAGCTTGTGTAGCTTGTGGAACAACTAGTTGGTTGCTGCTACGAGATTGTCCTGATGCCATCTGATATCACCTCCAGTAATGGTAGTATAATCTTTTTTAGGAATTATACTCACACTCTAAACTGGAAATTATCGCCATAATGAAAAACCTTAAAAGCAGGAACGCACAGTCTTTGCTATAATGAGAAAACCGAATAAATGGGAGAGCGGAGGCAGGAGTTATGTTTGATATATCCATAAAGGGCTGGTCCCTAGATAAGGATTTACAAATTATTCAGGCAGATGTCCTCATGGCGGTGGACGAAAGCATCCTTATTGAAGAGCCACTGTGTGTAGATGTGGGGCTTCCGGCGTTCTTGTACAGTGCCCTGCATGATACTGCACCGAATCGTTTTGCGCCAGCGGATCAATGGGAGCGAATGCCGTTCTTTGTATGCGGCTGCGGAGATCCGGAATGCAGAGGTTTTTCGTTCGTTATCCGTCATTTGGCGAATGAACAAGTGGAACTCGCATCCGTTGAGGAGCGTTCTAATGGAACGTACCGCGAGTTAGAAACGCATTTGATCCCTAACTTGGAGTACAGCAAGAAGGTTCTGGAGGTAGGCGAGACTTATCTTTCATTTATTAAAGATTTGGACTATCGGCCTTATTTCGCTGATACAGTGAAAGTGGTCAAAGATCTTGTACATCAAATACATCAACAATTACGGAGTGAATAAGATGGCAGCAGTGAAATATTATGTGGTTTGGGTGGGACATCAACCAGGGATCTATCGGACATGGGCTGATTGTCAGGCGCAAACCAAAGGTTATCCGCAAGCTAGATTTAAATCGTATGAATCAGAGGTGGAAGCACGTCAGGCCCTGGAGAAAGGGTGGCAGAAGTCGCTGAATTTCTCAGGAAATGGGGGGGCAGCTGCGCCCGCTAAGGGGAAGTCTGCTACCCCTGAGACAGCTCCGGAAGTTGATTATAACAGTATCTCAGTCGATGTTGGCTGTTCCGGGAATCCAGGTATTGTTGAATATAAAGGTGTCGACACGAAGACGGGCGAGATTATTTTCTATCAAGGACCTATCTCCAAAGGGACGAATAATTTAGGCGAGTTTCTTGCTATCGTTCACGGGCTCGCTTATTTGCAGAAGCAAGGCAGTAACAAAACCATTTATACCGATTCGGTCACAGCTTTGAGTTGGATACGTAAAAAGGAGGTTTCCACGAATCTGGTTAGGGATGCTTCCACGGAAGAAATTTGGACATTAGTTGATCGTGCGTTGAAATGGCTCAAAACGAACACCTATACGAATAAAATTGTTAAGTGGGATACGCGGAAATGGGGAGAAATCAAGGCTGATTTTGGACGTAAATAGAAAAAGTCGAAATGTAAGAGAAAATATCTTCAAATGTATTGACGGGAAATCCTACCAATGCTAATATACAGTAATTCCTATTAAATTACTCGGCATAATTTTCGATAGAGTTGATAGGAAATAGAGTAAAGCATTAGATCGGGAGGGTAACTCATGAAAAGAACGAAATTAGGCGGTTTATTCATCATCTTGGCTTTGGTAGGAAGCTTGCTTGCGGCCTGCGGACAAAAAGAGAGCAGCAGCGCTTCTGCAACACCTGCAGCAAGTGCGAAGGCGACTGACGCAGCTAAAGCAGCAGATTTAACCGGAAAGAAAATTGCACTCGTGATGCAATTTAATACAGGCACATTTTCCTCTCAGTATGTTGAAGGTGTAAAGGAACAAGTAGAAAAGCTTGGCGGTAAGGTTACGGTATTCGTTGCTGACACGGATCTGGCGAAAATGTCATCCAATCTGGATGCAGCGATTAATCAGAAATTCGATGGTATTCTCATCGATCATGGAACAGCGGAAGCGTTGGAAGCAGGCGTGAAGAAAGCACTCGAAAAGAAAATTCCAGTCGTAAGCTTCGATTCGATTCTGTCTGTTCCGGGCGTAACGTCCTTAGAGCAAGGCGATCAAAAGATGGCTGAAGCCACACTAGAGCAGCTTGCGAAGGATGCCGGCGGTAAAGGGAACATCGTGAAAGTATGGGTAGCCGGCTTTGCACCGATGGAACGCAGACAATTGGCTTACCAAGCTTTCCAAAAGAAATATCCTGACATTAAAGAAGTAGCTGCATTCGGTACAGCCAAAGATCCTGCGCTGGATACACAAACGCAAATGGAAGCGATTCTGAAAAAATACCCGAACAAAGGTGATATCACAGCGGTCTGGACAGCTTGGGATGAGTTTGCAAAAGGCGCGTCCCGTGCGATTCAACAAGCAGGCCGTACAGAAATTAAAGTGTACGGAATTGACTTAAGTGATGAAGACTTGCAATTGCTGCAAGATCCGAAAAGCCCATGGGTGGCATCATCTGCCGTAGATCCAAAGGATATCGGTCGCGTGCAAGTGCGTTACCTGTATCAAAAGCTGCATGGTGATCAAACGCCTGAGAAAGTGGTGTTGGAGCCTGTTTATGTATCCAGAGACCAACTGCCGAAGGACAAGCAAGTCAATACAACACAGCTTAGCGAATATGTTAAAGGCTGGGGCGGAAGCCAACAAGGCTATACGGACTGGTTGAAAGCTGCAGAAAAAAAATAAGGTAATCCCAATAAGGTCCCATCGTCATTATGCGATGGGACTTTCAGATTGAGATGAGAGGTGAATGAAGATGTTGGTAAACAACGAATCTCTGCTGCAAATGAGAGGCATCTCCAAATCGTTCCCCGGTGTGAAGGCGCTGCAGGAGGTTGATTTTGACCTGCAAAACAAAGAAATTCATGCCTTGCTCGGGGCTAACGGCGCTGGAAAGAGCACCTTGATGAAGATTTTATCCGGCGCATATACCCATGATACGGGGCAAATTTCTATAAACGGCCAGTCTCTCCACATACAGACGCCTAAGGAAGCAATGAATCAAGGCATCTATTGCGTCTATCAAGAAGTTGACACCGCTTTAGTAGCTGGGCTTACAGTGACCGAGAACGTCATGATGGATAAAATGGTTCAAGGCGGAGCCTGGGTCAGCTGGAGAAAGCTGCATCGGGAAGCCAAAGCGATTCTAGCCAAGATCGGGGCTGCGTTCTCTGTCCGCAGCAAAGTGGACGAGCTGAGCATCTCACAGAAGCAGCTGGTACTTATCGCTAGAGCGATGGCGCACAAGGCCAAGATCATTATCTTCGATGAGCCGACAGCCCCGCTCAGTCTGGAGGAGTCCGAGCGGCTGTTCCAGATCATGGACAGCCTGAAGCGCGAGGGGGTGGGAATTATCTTCATTTCCCACCGGTTGCAGGAAGTGTTCCGGGTCGCTGACCGGATCACGATCATGCGCGACGGCCGCCACGTGCTCACGCAGGCGGCCGCAGACATGGACATCGCCGGGGTCATTGAGGCGATGCTGGGCAAGACCTTCACCGAGGAGTTCCCCAAAGCCGATGTTCCAATCGGCGATACCCTCCTCGAGGTGAAAGGGCTGCGCCGCGGCACCAAGGTGCGCGGCGTTAGCTTTGCCCTCCGCCGAGGTGAAATCCTCGGCGTCGTGGGGTTGGTCGGCGCCGGCAAGACGGAGCTGAGTCGGCTGATCTTCGGCGCCGACGCCGCGGACGGCGGCGAGGTGTGGCTGACCGGGCGCAAGCTCGCGCTGCGCCAGCCGGAGGATGCCGTGCGCGCCGGCATCGCACTTGTGCCCGAGGAGCGCCGCAAGCAGGGCGTCCTCGTGGAGGAGACCGTGAAGCACAATCTGTCGCTTCCAATATTGCGCAAGCTGAGCTCGCTAGGCTTCGTGCAGCGCGGCGCAGAGAGTGTGCACGCGGCCAAGATGGTGGAGCAGCTGGGCGTGCAGCCCAGCGATCCGAATCGCGTGGTGAAGCATCTAAGCGGCGGCAATCAGCAGAAGGTGGCCGTTGGTAAATGGCTGCCGACGAATGCCGATGTTTATATGTTTGATGAGCCAACCAAAGGGGTCGATGTTGGCGCGAAAAGCGATATTTTCCGCTTGATCGGTCGATTGGCATCGGAGGGCAAAGGCATTATTTATTTATCCTGTGAGCTGAATGAAATTATAGGAATTGCCGATCGCATTTTAGTAATGAGCTATGGTTCTGTGGTGAAGGAGCTCTCCCGCGCGGAAGCGACGCAGGATCTCATTTTAACGTATGCGAGTGCGGGGGAGGCTGAATAGCATGAAGGAAAGAAGTTTGGATTTTACTTTTAAATACGGTGCTTTGTTCATTATTGCGTTGGTCGTTATCGTTTTTTCGATCATCAATGAAAATTTTATGACTTATGATAATATCGCAGACATTCTACGGTCGATTTCCATTGTGATGTTTGTCGCTATTGGGGTCACGTTATCCCAGATTGTAGACGGTTTCGATTTATCCGTGGGTTCAACGGTTTCATTATCAACAGTGGCTGCGGCGGCCTTAATGGTGTGGTACCAACAGCCGCTTATTCTGGTTATCATCGTTCCTCTAGTTATAGGAGCTGTCATCGGTCTCATAAATTCATGGCTCATCGTAAAAATTCGCATTCCGGATTTACTTGCAACTTTAGCAGTGATGTACATCATTGGTGGGGTTCAAAAAACGTATACGAAAGGCTTTTCCATCTATAATAATATGAGGTTCCAGGATGGCACGGTGGCCAAAGGGAAGTTTACGCCGGAATTTCTATGGATCGGACAAGGTAAATTGCTTGGCATACCCGTGCCTGTTATTCTTATGATTCTGGCAGTTATCGCTGTGCATGTTTTTCTGACGTACACCCGCTGGGGGCGCCAGCTCTATATTACGGGGGGGAATCGGGAAGCGGCACGTCTCTCCGGGATTTCCGTTAACAAAATCCGCTTAGCGGCCTATGTGCTTTCCGGCATTTTCGCAGCGTTTGGTGGTATTCTGTATGCTTCTCGTGTCGGTTCAGGACAGATTGATGCCGGTGCTCCGCTTCTGATGGAAGCTGTTGCCTCGGTGTTCGTCGGGTATTCCGTGCTAGGTGCGGGGAAGCCTAATGTCATAGGGACTTTCTTTGGCGCTGTATTGATCGGCGTATTGCTCAATGGACTTACCATGCTGAATGTGCCTTATTTCGGATTTGATATTGTTAAAGGCGGGGTGCTGGTGCTGGCTTTGGCGATTACTTTCGTCCATTTGAATCGACGCAAAGCCTAATACAGTAAGATAGTCAAGTGTTACATTGACGCGTTATCACACTAAAGGGAGAAATATTACGAGAAGTGTGGTATGATAGATTCATTATTTTTCTCAAAAGAAATGAAATCTAGGAGGAATTGAGAATGGCACATCCAAAACAGCGCAGTGACATGATTAAAAAAGGTTTCGACCGCGCTCCACACCGCAGCTTGCTGCGCGCAGCCGGCGTTAAAGAGGAAGATTTCGGCAAGCCGTTTATTGCGGTTTGTAACTCTTATATAGACATTATTCCTGGACATGTTCATTTGCAAGAGTTCGGTAAACTTGTTAAAGAAGCCATCCGTGAAGCAGGCGGGGTTCCATTCGAGTTCAATACAATCGGGGTTGACGATGGGATTGCAATGGGTCATATCGGCATGCGTTACTCCTTGCCAAGCCGTGAAATTATTGCCGATTCCTTGGAAACGGTTGTTAATGCACACTGGTTCGACGGAATGGTCTGTATTCCTAACTGTGATAAAATTACACCTGGTATGATCATGGGAGCCCTCCGCGTAAACATCCCAACGATGTTAGTAAGCGGCGGTCCGATGAAAGCCGGTAAAGATAAAAACGGTAAATCGATTTCCCTATCTTCCGTATTCGAAGGTGTGGGTGCTTTCCAAGCTGGTAAATTAGATGAAGCTGGCTTAGAAGAGTTAGAGCAATACGGTTGTCCGACATGCGGATCTTGTTCAGGTATGTTTACAGCGAATTCCATGAACTGTTTGGCTGAGGGCCTTGGCCTGGCAATGCCCGGTAACGGTACAATTCTGGCTGTTGCAGAAGAGCGTAAGCAATTCGTGAAAGATTGCGCCAAACAATTGATGGTCCTAATTGAAAAAGACATCAAGCCTCGTGATATTGTTACAATCGAAGCGATCGATAATGCATTTGCTCTTGATATGGCGATGGGCGGTTCCACGAACACAGTTCTTCACACACTTGCTATTGCGCACGAAGCTGGCATACACTATCCGATTTACCGTATTAATGAAGTGGCAGAACGCGTACCTCACCTAGCTAAAATCGCTCCGGCTTCCGATTACCATATTGAAGACGTGCACTTGGCAGGCGGTGTGAGCGCGGTAATTAATGAGCTGCTCAAAAAACCGGGAGCTTTCAACGGTGATTGTCTCTCTGTAACAGCGCAGACGCTTCGTGAGAATGTAGCTGGCCGCGAAATTCAAAATACAGACGTTATCCGTCCGTTGTCGAACCCACACAGTGAAAGAGGCGGACTTGCTGTTCTGTTCGGTAACCTCGCTCCTGAAGGCAGTATCGTTAAAGTTGGCGCTGTTGATAAATCCGTTGGCGGACGTCACGTAGGTCCAGCGATTTGTTTCAACTCGCAAGACGAAGCTTTGTACGGTATTGCGAACGGTCATGTTAAAGAAGGTCATGTCGTTGTTATTCGATACGAAGGTCCGAAGGGTGGACCTGGTATGCCAGAAATGCTAGCTCCTACTTCTCAAATCGTAGGTATGGGTCTTGGCGCGAAGGTTGCGTTAATTACGGACGGACGTTTCTCCGGCGCATCCCGCGGTATCTCGATCGGTCATATCTCACCGGAAGCGGCTGAGGGCGGACCTCTTGCTTTCGTACAGGACGGCGACATCATTGATGTGGACATGGACGGTCGTAAAATCGAACTGCAAATCAGCGATGAAGAATTCGCGAAACGCCGCGAGAGCTGGACAGAATTCCAACCAAAAATCCAAACCGGATATTTGGCGCGCTATACAAAAATGGTGACAAATGCTAGTGCAGGAGCCATTCTGAAGTTCTAATATATATTAAAAAGGAGTTTCGCCATAAGTGGCGAGCTCCTTTTTTGTTTGGGGAAATTTGCTATGATTGCTCAATGTTGCGCGACCAATTTGCAAAGCAGCAAGTGCAAAATGTGCAGCAAATTATGAGTTTGCATACTTCTATCCCTGTAGCTTGGTTCCAAAATCTCCTTAAGCTATAAAGAAGTGCATAATAAGCAACGAACCTGCTAGTACCGTAACAGCGACAACGATAGAGAGAGTCAGCACGAAGCGGGCTTTAAAGATGGAGAGCATCATCAGTGTACTTTTGACGTCGATCATCGGGCCGAATACAAGGAAAGCCAGTAAGGAACCTGGAGAGAAGGAATTAGCGAAGGAAGCAGCGACGAACGCATCTGTTGTGGAGCACAGGGAGAGCAGGTAGGCAAAGCCCATCATGAACACATGTGAAATGAATGGTCCCTGACCGATCGCAGATAAGCTGTCTTGAGCGACGAATGTTTGGATAAGAGCGGTCAGGAAAGCACCCAGCATCAAGTATTTACTCATTTCGAATAGCTCCGTTGTACCGTGGCTGAACATTGTCATCATGCGGCCATCACCGTGCGAGTGGCTGTGGCCGTGATGATGATCATGATTGTGTTCATGTTCATGATGATGGTTGTGACTATGATGATGATCGTGACCGTGTTCATGAGCATGAATGTGTTCGGCGTGATGTCCAGGGCTGGAACCCCCGTGGTGGTGCGTGTTAGTCTGATACTCGATAGGATGACGTAAAGGACTGTCTTTCATGAAACGAGTCAGCAGCAGTCCTACGATGAGGGCAACGCCAAATGTAAGTCCCATTCGCGAGTAAGCCATCGAAGGCTCGCCACGGAAAGCCATGAACGTCGAAGCGAAGACAATGGGATTCAGAATTGGACCGACTAGAATGAAGATGACGGCTATGTATACAGGCATTCCTTTTCGCATGAGCCGACGAACGAAAGGAATCATTCCGCATTCACAGAGCGGGAACATGATGCCAAGAACGCAGGCAAATAAGATACCTCCTAGCGGGTGCCGCGGCGTCATGCGTCTGATGAACGCTTCTGGAATGAAGTTTTCAACAACCGTGGATAGAAGGACGCCCAGTAACATAAAAGGCAAAGCGTCGAGAAAGATACCCATGAAGGCTGTAAAGACGTGCTTGGTTTCATAAATGACCAAACCCATAGGAGGAAGCTCTCTCGTTGTCACGATTAAGATGAGAAGAAACGCGCAAATCAAGGTGGAGATTGGAAGGCTCCAGCGGTATAGAGTCGTTGGCACTTCGTTGACACCCCTTTGTCCGTTGATGCATCCTTCGAAGGACGCGGCTTTTTTATCCTTAGAAAGGCTAGTATGATCTATCCTATGTACATGCAGGTTCAGATAGGACAATGTCCTTGATTGACAATGGATTGTAAGGGTGTATAATTATATAAAATCAATTCGCGATGATAGGAACAAGTAAGTTTGTCATCTGTTTCTCAGAGAGCCGGTGGTTGGTGTGAACCGGTGAAACAAGCAAACCGAATGGATCCTTGAGCATGAGGCTGAACACAGTATGCAGGTTGCCGGAACCTAGGCCGGAAAACATCCTCATCTGTCCAAGTATGCCAAACGGCAGCTCCCCGTTATCAGAGCCTGAAGGTCTTGTTGAATAATTTTCACGGACAAATTAGGGTGGTACCACGGTCTCTCGTCCCTTGCGGGGAGAGGCCTTTTTGTTGTTTCTTTAGACAATAAGAAATTAAGAATTCTGGAGGGATTATCCAATGAAACGAGTATTATCCGGTATGCAATCCAGCGGACAGCTGACGATTGGCAACTATATTGGCGCTCTGCGCAATTATGTGAAGCTGCAGCATTTGCACCGCTGTTATTTTATGGTTGTCGATATGCACGCGATCACGGTTCCTCAGGATCCGGCAGCTTTGAAGGAGCAAACAGAGTCTATAGCTTCGCTATATATTGCTGCTGGACTAGATCCTAGTAAAGCATCCATCTTTCTGCAGTCCCATGTTCATGCGCATGCTGAGCTCGGCTGGATTATGACGACGCTGACGCATATGGGAGAGCTGGAGCGTATGACACAGTTCAAGGACAAGTCCGAAGGCAAGGAATCCGTCGGTGCTGGCCTCTTTACGTATCCATCCCTGATGGCAGCAGACATCCTGTTATACAATGCTGACCTTATTCCGGTTGGTGATGATCAGAAGCAGCATTTGGAGTTGACGCGCGACTTGGCGAACCGCTTCAATAACCGTTTTGGTGAAATGTTTGTCATGCCGCAGCCTTATATGCCTGAGATCGGTGCGAGAATCATGTCTTTGGATGATGCATCCAAAAAGATGAGCAAAAGCAATCCGAATGCCGGCAGTTATATTGCCATGCTGGATGAGCCCGATGTCATCCGTAAGAAGCTTAGTCGTGCAGTCACAGATTCTGGCCGTGAGGTAAAGTATGATCCTCAGAACAAGCCGGAGGTTAGTAATTTGATGTCGATCTACTCACATTTTGCAGAAATGAGCTTAGTTGAGATTGAAGCCAAATACGATGGGCAAGGCTATGGACCTTTCAAAAAGGATCTAGCTGAGCACCTCGTCGCTGTTCTCGAGCCGATCCAACAACGCTATCGTGAAATTCGCAGCTCAGGCGAAATTTTCGACATTTTGAAAAAAGGAGCGCAAGAAGCTGCTGAGGTGGCTGATCAAACCCTGCTCGAAGTGAAGAAGCGGATGGGCTTCGTCGTTATATAAAAAGCAAAAAGAGCTCAAGCAGCTGGGATAGCTGCTTGGGCTCTTTCTCTTTATCGTGTTGTTCCCTTCGTTAAGACCGCGTATTCTTCTTGCGAATCTTCGCTTTAACCGCAAATCCATATCCAATGAAGCCTAAGGAGATGATGGAACAGGCAAGGATCATCCAAGGCTGCCTGAGGGCAATGAACAAACTGATGGAGGCGAGCAGTAGGGTGCCAACAACAGCGAATAGAAGAGCGAGTGGTTTGCTCATGAATGTGACCTACTTTCTAGAAAATTGAACAGTGTCTTCTTATTTTAAACTTTTTTGATCGCTGTGCATATAAATTCATTTCCTCCACATACTATCTTTGCAAGCTTGCAAATACATCAAAGATTATAGCTGACTGAAAGGAGTCTGATCCTTATGGCGCAAAATCGTAGCAGCAACACACTGGTAGTTCCACAAGCCACTCAAGCTTTAGATCAATTGAAATATGAGGTAGCTCAAGAACTGGGCATCCAAATTCCTCAAGATGGTTACATGGGTTATATGGCTACTCGCGATGCTGGTGCAATCGGGGGTAACATTACTCGCCGGTTGGTACAAATCGCTGAGCAAACGCTAGCAGGACAATCTGGCTTCCGCAGCTAGATAGCCTGACTTCGTCCATAGTTTTCCCAATTTAAGTAACAATAAAGCTCAGGGGCCTATAAACCCCTGGGCTTTTTGTATGTCTTTATTACATGTAAAAAAGACGCGTTTGGTTAACGCGCCTCTTTTCTAATAAAGATCCACTTTTAGCTTTTTTTCAAGCCTAGTGTCATTTACCCAGCCCACATAAGAATCGAGTGTTTGGAAATTGTGATCCATCAGGATTACGCCGACGAATGGATACTGCTTGCGGTGGCGATAACGCACATCAGCCCATCTTACTTCATACCCCCACCGATGTTCTTTCACTTCCGCACAAGTATAGGACGAGAAGTAAAGTAAGGCTTGAATGTCTTCGTGATTCTTGGACGCCTCGATGGCTGGATGGTCTTCACATTTGATAGTGTCAATCCACCTAAGCTTTGAATTCTTCAGTTCACCCAACTGGAAGGTGCCGTCTGTTCTGCGTTTCACTACGTTCCACACATAGAGGTTGAATGTTACAATAAGTGTGTATTTATCCCCGGGCATATGGGTGGGGTCTTTGCGATATAGTCCTTTTTCTACGATGTAATGGTCGAGAGAGCGCCAGATGTAATATAGGGCGATAACCCCGTACAAAGTCGGGAATACCAGCTTTGGACTAGCGACATGGAAAGACCACATGAAAATAGCTGCGATGTGGCTTGAAAAGATAAAGGGATCAAAGATGTGTATAATGTTCCATGACACCCACTTTTCAGAGAATGGCCGGAACGCTTGTGTACCATATGTGTTGAAACAATCTGTAAAGACGTGAAAACAAACGGCGATTCCTACCCACATACCAAGGTGCAGCAGGGGAATTCCATGGAAGAAAAGAGCAAGAGCTCCAGTGATCAGCAGCGTCCATAAAAGTAGAGCTGGCAAAGAGTGAGAACGACCACGGTGATTTCGAATGTAAGTGGCGTTCCCTTTAAAACGAAGAAGCCCGTCCACATCCGGAATCTGTGAGCCAATAACCGTGCCGATGAAGACCGCAGTGGTTGCCGCAGTGTCCGCAGAAACGCTTGGGTCAATTTGTGACAGTCCCGCTAACCCTAAACCAATTACGAGATGAGTGCCTGTGTCCAAATGGGTTTCCTCCTAAGAATTTTCCGTAGGGAAAATTTTCTTCGTAAGCATGGGCTGAGTTTTCCGTAGGAAAACTTACTTCAGTTGATAAGAAGGAATAAGTTTTATACTTTTTGCTTCGCATCAACCTTGACAAGCGCGCTCGTCCTGATAAGACGACAGAATCATGCATCCTTGTAAGCATGGACATTTTTCCGTCTTTTTATTAGTTTACCATTTTGGAGCAAAAAATAAATCAGAGGGAGATCTAAAAATGTCTAAAGTTTTTGTAGAGTATGCCATAAAACCCGCTTTTCGGGAGTCCTTTCTCATCTATATGCAGGAATGGCAGCGGCGGGAAGGGCGGTTTGAGCTGCTGGAGGGAACGGATCAGGAAGGACTTTTTGTAGAGATTTGGAAAGAAGTTACCTATGAGGAGTATCTCTCTTTGAAACAAGAACGTTTGCACGGGATCGAATATGCTTCACATCAAGCTGTATGGGAAGAGTGGATTGAAGGCGGCCTGCGCAAGCTGCATATGTGGCATTTCGCAGAAGTGACTTCTACATGACAAAAAAAGCCGCTGCTCTTAACAAGAGCAAACGGCATTATATGTGATCTAACCATTATCTCGGGCCGACTCCGCCTGTGTATGGATACATGTAATTGAGTTCCTCGTCGAACGTAATGTAGTCTAGATTCACCATAAGTAATAAGAAACGCATGCCGGTAGCAGGATCGCTGATGATGATATGATCACGGCCTGCAGCTTCCAATTTACCTTTGAAAATTTTGGCGTTCCATTGCGAGTTATTTTCGTATGTCATGTAGATTGTTACTATTTTCCCAAGGTTCAAACGAAGAATATTCTCGATATAGGATTGTTCCATAGGAAGTTGACCGGGTACATTTACACCTGTTTGCAGACCGCCAGCAGGTGGGAAGCCAGTTCCGCTTGGTGCAGGCATACTAGGCATACTCGAACTCGTTGTTGGAACGGGATAAGCCGGATAAGAGGATCCGTATTGGGCTTGCGGGATCATGGCTGGGTTTCCTAGGTTACCGATTCTGTAAGGGCTATTCAACATGTTGGTATTTCCTCCTTGAGCTTTCATTGAGAAAGCTTTCTTCATAATTGAATTGTGAAACAATGTCTTCGTCATTGTCATTTTCCATAATCATCATATTGTGCTCATGCCCATTTGGTGACTGGTTTTAGCTTAATTTTCCCAAACAAAAAAAGCCCCATCAGGAGCTCACGTAAGTAGGAATTTATAACCGACACCCCATACCGTCTTAATATATTTCGGTTCTTTGGGATCGGCTTCTATTTTTTTGCGAAGGTTTGCGATATGTACATCGATTGCACGTTCGGTTACATAGGAATCGAAACCACGGACCCGGTTTAGAAGCTCCTCCCGGCTGTATACTCGCCCTTGATTTTGCCAAAAAAGTTTCATGATTTCAAATTCAGAGAATGTGGTCTCTATGATTTTGCTATGTACAAAAAGGCAGCGCTTCTCTAGATCCAGATGAACGACTTGCTCGGTCGTATCGGTAGATTGAACTGGCGGAGGAAAGGCATGTGAACGTCGCAGTAAAGCTTGTATTCTTGCTGACAGTTCCCTCATTGAGAATGGTTTACATAGGTAATCATCAGCACCAGTCTGCAGGCCTTTGACGCGATCGGAGACCTCATTTTTGGCGGATACCATAAGAATGGGGATGGCTGACGAATTGCGGAAGTCTGTGCATAGTTGAATCCCGTCAACATCAGGCAGCATAATATCAAGCACGATGACATCAGGTTCGAAATCTCGGAATAGCACTTCACCTTGATGTCCAGTTTCCGCACGCATAACTTGATAGCCTTCCTCGTACAAATAAATCGCCATCATCTCGCCAATACTTAAATCATCTTCAATAATTAATATCTTAGACATAAACGTCCCCCTCCTTTTCCTTCAAAAGGTTCGGTGCTCGATATGCCGGACGCAACATTCGATCCTATATATGCATGTTATCATTATACATTTTGTGACGTCCAGTTTAACTTTATAATTAGTTCCTTTGTATGCAAGGATAAACGACTCCGTCGTCCTTCTAGGACGAGCGTGTTTGTCAAGGTAGATGCGAAGCAAAAGTATAAAACTTATACTTTCTTATCTACAAAAAAAAGAAGCTGGACGGTACTTGACGCCTAGTTTCTTAGGTCAAGTCATCCAGCTTCCATTTATAGTGTGGGTCCTTGAAGTCAAAATCATACCGTTAAATGCTTTCGGACTTGATCTTCGCTCAAATGCTCGGCATGGCCTTCGGCAGCTATGGTCCCTCGGTCCAAAACATAATAATAATCGGCGATGCTGGTAGCGAACTCTAAGCTTTGTTCGACAAGCAATACGGCAATTTCTCGATTGCGTTTGATTGATTCTATGATGGCTTCAATCTCCATGACGATAGAAGGTTGGATACCCTCCATCGGCTCATCCAGCAGGAGTAGCTTAGGGCCGGGGGCCATGGCACGGGCTATCGCTAATTGCTGCTGCTGCCCTCCGCTGAGGTCGCCCCCTTTGCGGTGAAGCATTTGACGAAGTACGGGAAAAGTGTCGAAGAGAGATTCAGGGAGCTTTTTTCTTCCATCTGTTGCAGCTTCAAGCCCAAGCAGCAGGTTTTCCTCGACAGTAAGCTGTGGGAAAATCTCACGGCCTTGCGGCACGTAGCCGATCCCTAATTTGGCTCGTCGATCCGGCAGAAAGGACGTTATGTTCCCTTCGTTATAGTGGATCGTGCCGGATTTCGGCTGAATGAGTCCCATAATGCTCTTCATGAGTGTGGATTTCCCTACACCGTTGCGGCCCATTAGACAAACGATTTGGCCAGGTTTCACCTGAAGGTTGACATGGCGTACAACCATACTCTCGCCGTAACCGGCTTCTATCTTCTGAAGATTAAGCACCTCGCTCCACTCTCCTTCCAAGATAAACTTCAGCAACTTTATCGTCATTCTGAATGTCCTGCATCGTGCCTTCCCGAAGCACGGTGCCTTCATGAAGTACCGTGACGGTTCTAGCGAACTTACGAACAAACGCCATATCGTGTTCAACGACGATGATCGTCTGATTTGCCGCAATTTCGTGTAGCAGCTCACCTGTTTTCTCGGTTTCGCTATCTGTCATGCCGGCGGCAGGTTCGTCCAGCAACAATAGATCGGGCTCCTGCATGAGCAGCATCCCGATTTCAAGCCACTGCTTCTCGCCGTGAGAGAGTGATCCTGCGCGTTTTTTGACTTTATTTTGCAGGCCAATCATCTCGAGTCGGAGATGCAAGCGGTCGCGTTGTTCACTCGTCGTCTTGGTCAATAGAGCGCTGAGGAGGCCGCGCTGCTGTTTCATAGAAAGAGCCAAATTTTCAAAAACGGTTAATGTTGAGAAGACGGAAGGCGCTTGGAATTTACGTCCAATGCCGAGTTGTGCGATTTGATGTTCTTGGTGCTTGGAGAGATCAATCGATTCTTTGAAATAAACGTGACCTTGTGAAGGCTTCACTTTCCCGCAAATGACATCCAAGAGCGTTGTTTTACCTGCTCCGTTCGGCCCGATAAGGAACCGAAGCTCTCCATATTGCAAGGAAAAGTCCAGATTGCTTAAGGCTTTAAATCCATCAAAGCTCACTTCAAGCCCTTTAACGCTAAGGATTTTCTCGCCGGCTACAGGTTGTTGTTTCGCTAATTGTCCTAGCATTGGGATGTTCCCCCTTCAAATTTCATAACATTAAGGATTTGGAGTATGGTCAGCTAGCTTCTTGCGATGAAGAAATCGGCTTAGGAAGCACGTTTTTTTTCCAATTGGAGGTGTAATGTGTAATCGTACCGACGATACCTTTGGGCAGCAGCAGTACAACAATAATGAACATGGCCCCGAGCATAATCGGCCACCAAGCAGGGTAAGCCTCGCTAAACGTTGTTTTGGCTGCGTTGGTAATTAACGCTCCAAGAACGGCGCCTCCGATCGTTGATCGCCCTCCGATAGCTACCCAAAGAACCATCTCGATCGAAGGGACAATGCCCATTTGTGCAGGTGAGATAATGCCTTCCTGAAGGACGAAAAGCACACCTGCAAGTCCAGCTAATCCTGCTGAAACGCAGTAAATGAATACTTTAAAAGTGACTGGATTGTAGCCAATAAAGCGAACCCGATTTTCCCCGTCACGAATGGCCGTGAGAATATTGCCCATCCGACTGGTGACGAGCAGACTGCACAGGATAAGAATGACAACAACAACAGCTAAAGTGAGATAGAAGAATAATAATTTCGTAGATTGTGATTGCAGGTTTAAGCCAATAAACGTGGTGAAATTGGTTAGACCGTTAGTTCCGCCTGTATAGCCTTGTTGACCAACGAATAACGTGACGGTAATAATGACTAACGCTTGAGACAATATAGAGAAGAAAGCACCTTTGATTCGATTGCGGAATGTAAAATATCCTAAGATGAAGGCGACGATCATTGGAACAATGAGGGCTAGAAGGAATGCTGCCCCTGCATGTTGGAAAGGAACCCAGAACCAGGGTAATCTCTCAACGCCGCTCCATGACATGAAATCCGGCAGCTGGTCTGGCGACGCGGCGAGCTTAAGATGCATGGCCATACAATAAGCGCCAAGTCCAAAGTAGACGCCATGGCCGAGGCTAAGAATACCCGTATAGCCCCAAATGAGATCAATTCCCATGGCGATGATGGCATAAGCGAGAAACTTGCCAAGAAGGGATAGTCGGAAGTCTGACAGGAACAGAGGTGCCAGAGCGATAGCGATCAAAAATACGGCATAAACGATCAATTTAAGCTTGGATTGTCCCGCTAAGAGCATGGAAGATGCCACATCCTTTCTTCAGTCTAAGGATCTTGAACGGATCGTCACAAGTCCCATCGGTTTCCATTGCAAGAAGGCGATTATGAGCGTAAAGACAAGCACTTTACCGAGCGTAGCACTTGTTGTGTATTCCAAAGCTGTATTGAAAACCCCAATACCTAATGCTCCTGCTACGGTTCCAATCAGTTTGCCAATTCCACCAAGTACAACAACCATGAAAGCATCCACAATATAGTAAGTGCCTATGGTCGGTCCAATAGGTCCAAGCAGCGTTAAGGCGCATCCGGCAATTCCTGCCATTGCGGAGCCAAAAGCGAAGGACTGAGCATCTACTCTACGTGTGGAAATACCGAGACAAGCAGCCATTTCACGATTCTGCATAACGGCTCTCATGCGTCTTCCTCCGGCAGAGTGATACAGGTACATATAAATCACCAAGATACACAGCGCTACCAAAGCAATAATAAAGAGGCGCTTGTAAGGGAGAATGAGGTCGGCTGACAGATGAAGTCCGCCTTCCAACCATTCGGGGGCTTTAACAGCCACATTAGGAGCACCGAAGATGGTGCGTGCAAGCTGCTGCAAGGCAAGGCTTACTCCCCATGTAGCAAGCAGGCTGTCTAGCGGTCTGCCATACATGAATCGAATAAGAAAAACTTCGAGCAGCCAGCCGACGAGGAAGGCTACCGCAAAGGCAACACCTAACGACACGATGAAATACCATCCGAAAGCGGAGGCCGGTAGAAACTTTTGGAACCACTGCTGAACTAGATAAGCCATGTAGGCGCCAATCATGATGAATTCGCCATGGGCCATATTCATAACATTCATCAAGCCGAATGTAATCGCAAGACCGATGGCGATCAGCAGCAGAATGGAACTAAGGCTTAGACCGTTAAATAATTGAAGAAGCAGCAGACTCATGGCAATCCCTCCCAGTAAACCCAAGTAAACAAAATAAACGTCTACCGTCCTTCTTGGACGGGGGCGTTTATCCAGAAATATAGCGACTTATCGTGTGAAACATATAAATTCTTATATTTTGGTGAAATCCAGGACTGCCGTTAGGCAATCCTGGCTCCAATAACTAACTTTATTTTTTCGTTACTTCTCCGCCCCATGGGTATGTTTTGAGGAAAGGATCTGGCTTGAGTGGTTGGCCGGAGTTCCAAATTTCCTTGATTTGGCCATCCGCCGTAATTTGACCGATACGTGCCGTTTTGGAAATATGTTGGTTCTCTCCATCAATAACCACTTTACCTTCCGGTGCGTTAAACTCAATACCTTTGGCAGCAGCTTTCACTTTCTCCACCTCAAAGGATCCTGCTTTCTTCACAGCTGCGGCCCATAAGTAAACGGCCGTGTAACCAGCTTCAATCGGATCGTCCGTAACGCGGTCTTTCCCATATTTGGCTTTGTAAGCTTCTACGAATTTTTTGTTCTCAGGAACATCAGTTGTTTGGTAGTAGTTCCAAGCCGTGTAGTGTCCATCTAAGACAGAAGCTCCTATACCGCGAACCTCTTCCTCTGCGATACTTACGGACATTGTTGTTAGATCTTTGGATGAAATGCCTGCATCTTTCAATTGCTTGAAGAAGGCTACGTTACTGTCGCCGTTAAGCGTATTGAAAATGACATCCGGCTTCTCTTTTTTGATTTTACTAATGATTGTATTGTAGTCGGTGTGTCCAAGTGGTGTGTATTCTTCGGCAACAAGTGTTCCGCCTTCAGCTTTCAACTGCTCTTTAATAATTTTGTTGGCTGTTCTTGGGAAGACATAATCAGAACCGAGTAGGTAGAATTTCTTGCCTTTGTTTTGCAGAAGCCAAGTTACCGCTGGGATAATTTGTTGGTTCGTTGTTGCCCCAATGTAGAAGATATTAGGTGATGATTCCACGCCTTCATACTGTACCGGATACCACAGTAATCCTTTGTTTTGTTCGACGACCGGAAGCACCGCTTTGCGGCTGGCAGATGTCCAACAGCCAAAGATCGTAACGACGCTGTCTTTTTGCAGTAACTTCTTCGTTTTCTCTGCAAAAGTCGGCCAATCGGATGCCCCGTCTTCAATCACGGGCTTGATTTTTTTACCTAAGAGTCCCCCAGCTGCGTTAATTTCGTCAATCGCCATAAGTTCAGCATCTCTTACAGATACTTCGCTAATGGACATGGTGCCTGTGAGTGAGTGAAGAATCCCAACAGGTACCGTTTCATCCTTCGTCTCCGCCTTAGCTTCAGCGGCTTTGGTTGCCATAGGTGTAGTTGTCGTGGATGTAGTTGGCTCTGTTTTTGCACAGCCAGCCATGACCATCATCAAAGCCATACTCAAAGCGACTGTGAGCTTACCTTTATTTCTTATCTCTCTCATTCACGTCCCACTCCCTTTGCTTACAAGATTTGGATTACAAGGCTTATGATAAAGTGCAAAACAAGTTAATGTCAATATAGATGACATGCATGAAGTGTTTTTTGTTAACTTTGCACAAAGACCAGTTATTTCTTTGTGAAAATCACATAAAATACGAAGAATGACTTCAGAAACAGTTGTTTAAATGTCATGATAACTAACATAAATGATTTACAATCATGAAATACACGAATATAATAAAGATAAAGAATTACCATTATTCGGATTTTAATGAGGTGAAGATGTGCATTTAACGGAGAGAGAAAAAGAAAAGCTGCTCATTACTGTGGCTGCTGATCTAGCACGCCGAAGACTTGCCAGAGGCTTGAAACTGAATTATCCCGAAAGCATAGCGCTGCTAACCTCCGAAATTATGGAAGGAGCCAGGGATGGATTGACCGTTGCTCAATTGATGACATTCGGTACAACGATTCTGAGAGCAGAGCAAGTCATGGAAGGTGTACCTCAAATGATTCATGAAGTACAGGTAGAGGCTACGTTTCCCGATGGGACCAAATTAGTTACTGTACACGAACCCATAACCTAACTATACAAATGATGAATCGAAAGGGGCGAGAAGATGGTTCCAGGCGAATATCGAACAGTCAAGGGATATATTGAAATGAATATAGGAAGACAAACGGTTCATTTGATCGTTACGAATACAGGGGATCGTCCCGTTCAAGTGGGTTCGCATTTTCATTTTTTTGAAGTGAACAGAGCGTTGGACTTCACGAGAGAACACGCCTATGGCATGCGTTTGGACATTCCCGCGGGAACGGCTGTCCGTTTTGAGCCTGGGGAACAGAAACCTATTCAACTTGTTGAACTTGGTGGAGCCAAACTTTCATATGGGCTAAATAACTTGAGTAAAGGCTTAGCTGCTAAAGGGAATATGTCAAGTGCTGCGAGAGAAAGATGGCAAACATGGGAGGGAAAGCCCGGTGAATCGAATAGATCGTAAAAGTTATGCGCTAATGTTCGGGCCTACAACGGGAGATGCCATTCGTTTGGCTGATACCGGGCTTTGGGCACAAATCGAGCATGATTACACCGTTTATGGTGATGAATGTAAATTTGGCGGCGGTAAGGTCATTCGTGACGGGATGGGGCAGTCCAGTGGAGCTACCCGTGACCAAGGTGTTCTCGATACCCTGATTACGAATGCAGTCATTATCGACCACTGGGGTATTGTCAAAGGTGACATCGGCATCAAAGATGGTCATATCGTGGGTATCGGCAAAGCGGGGAACCCGGACATTATGGATGGCGTACATCCCAATATGATCGTTGGTGCAAGCACGGAAGTTATTGCGGGTGAAGGTAAAATTGTAACCGCGGGCGGGATTGATGCTCATATTCATTTTATTTGTCCTCAGCAAATTGAAACGGCGCTTTCCTCAGGCGTGACAACGATGATTGGTGGAGGGACGGGGCCAGCTACTGGTACGAATGCCACGACTTGTACACCAGGTGCATGGCATATGCAGCGTATGCTGGAGGCAGCCGAAGCTTTTCCCATGAACTTGGGCTTTACGGGTAAAGGCAATGCATCTTTTCTAGCTCCGTTGAGAGAGCAAATTGAAGCGGGAGCTATTGGCTTGAAGCTTCATGAAGATTGGGGAACGACGCCGGCAGCAATCGACACGTGTCTCGAAGCAGCAGATCAATATGACGTTCAAGTTGCCATTCATACGGATACATTAAATGAAGCGGGATTTCTCGAGGATACGCTCGCAGCTATTAAGGGCCGTACGATTCATACGTATCATACCGAAGGAGCAGGCGGAGGGCACGCGCCGGATATTATCCGTGCCGCTGCTGAACTTAATGTACTACCGTCTTCGACAAACCCGACACGTCCTTACACGATCAATACGATTGAAGAGCATTTGGATATGCTCATGGTGTGTCATCATTTGGACAGCCGTATACCCGAGGATGTTGCTTTCGCGGATTCCCGGATTCGCCCAGAAACGATTGCTGCCGAGGATATACTTCATGATCTAGGTGTATTCAGTATGCTAAGTTCGGATTCCCAGGCCATGGGGCGGGTTGGCGAGGTTATTATCCGTACATGGCAAACGGCCGATAAAATGAAGAAGCAGCGTGGGCCGCTGGCTCCCGATACGGAAGATGGCGACAATTTCCGCATTAAACGTTACATCGCCAAATATACGATCAATCCGGCGATTACGCATGGGATTTCGCATCTTGTCGGTTCCATTGAGCCTGGGAAATTCGCGGATCTTGTCATATGGAGCCCGATGTTCTTCGGGGTTAAGCCGGATCTGGTACTCAAAGGCGGCAGCATTGCCTATGCGCAAATGGGAGATCCGAACGCTTCAATTCCAACGCCGCAGCCTGTATTTGGGCGTCCGATGTTTGCTGCTTTTGGCAAAGCTTTGACGCAAAGCTCGATTACCTTCGTCTCTCAAGCAGCCTATGATCGCGGCATTGCTGAGAAATTAGGGCTGCAAAAGCGTGTCGAGCCTGTGAAAGGCTGTCGCGATATTTCGAAAAAAGACATGATTCATAATAACGGCACGCCTTCCATAGAAGTAAACCCAGAGACCTATGAAGTGAAGGTTGATGGGGAAGCCATTACTTGTGAGCCGGCGACCGAAGTGCCAATGGCGCAGTTATACTTCTTATTTTAAAAGAGTGGGAAGTCCCCGATCGAGGTGATGACACAAAGCGATGACAACAAAGACAACGACATTTACGGAAGAGATAGCGCCTAGGTTTCACTGGCTTGCTTATCAGCAGCTTCTGGATTCAGCTTTGCCCATTGGCGGATTCTCTCATTCCTTTGGTTTGGAAACGCTCGTGCAGCAAGAGCGATTAACAACGATTGATGAACTCGAAGCTTATATTCGCACGATGCTCGCTTTTAGCTGGGCACCGTCAGATACGATGGTAATCAAAGCTGCCTATACCCATATTCCAAGGCTGGAATGGGATCAGCTCTGGGAAATCGACCATATGCTGCATGTGCAGCGTATATCTAGTGAAGCGAGGAGCGGCGTTCAAAAGATGGGCCGCAGACTGCTCCAGCTATCGCGTTCGATGTACCCTGAGCTAAACTGGCAGCCTCTGGACGAAGCTGTGCAAGCCGGCCGCTGCAGCTCGAATCATCCGCTTGTCCATGGATGGGTAAGCTATCACCTCGGTGTGCCGCTATATCAAGCGGCGGAAGGCTATCTGTACAGCTGTATCATGACCTGTATCAACAGCGCGCTTAGACTCATGTCCATGGGTCAAACCCAAGGACAAATTCTTCTTGCGAAGCTGCTTCCTTTGACAGGAAGCGAGTGGCAGCGTGTAGCGCATTTGGATCCCTTGGATGCGTATACGAATGCACCGGCAGCAGATATCGCCATGATGCAGCACGAAACGCTCTATTCGCGATTATTCATGTCTTAATGAAGCAATTATGCCCTAATCATAATTTTTAGGAGGAATGACTATGTGTCAAGGTCAAGGTCACCATCACCACCACTGGGAGAAACCTGATGTGGATCGGAGTCGCCCTATGCGTATTGGAATCGGCGGACCTGTGGGTTCTGGTAAAACAGCGCTAGTGGAGCGTCTAGCGCGGAAACTTAACAACCGCTATAGTATTGCGGTGATTACGAATGATATTTATACGAAGGAAGATGCCCGTATTTTAATTAGCTCCGAGGCACTCCCTGAGGAACGCATTATTGGGGTAGAAACAGGCGGATGTCCGCATACAGCGATCCGTGAGGATGCTTCGATGAATTTCGAAGCTATTGAAGAGCTTGAGAAGCGTTTCGAGAATCTCGATATTATTTTCATCGAGAGCGGCGGAGATAACTTAGCCGCAGCGTTCAGCCCAGAGCTGGTGGATCGCTTCATCTATATCATCGATGTTGCTCAGGGGGAGAAAATACCGCGCAAGGGCGGTCCCGGCATTATGCGTTCCGATATGCTTATTATTAACAAAATCGATCTAGCCCCGTATGTAGGCGCCAGCCTGGAAGTGATGGATTCGGATACGAAGAAGATGCGCGGCGACCGTCCGTACATTTTCTCCAACCTGATGGGCGGCACAGGATTGGACGACATTGTCACATGGGTGGAACAGGAGTTCAGCCATGCCTAGCGTGACCGGGGAGATTAAGGCGGAATTTGCGGTACGCAGCGGCTTGACGCAGCTCGCCCACAAATACCATGCCTCCCCGCTCAAAATCGCCAAAACGTTTCGTTACGAGAACGAAACGCTGCTCCAGGACGCCCATCCTACGGATCAATTAGGCGTCTATATGATGGACTGCTCCCCAGGACTCATGTCAGGGGATCATTACGAAATCAACGTGCGCCTTGGAGACGGCGCGCGTGTTTTTCTAACGAACCAATCGTTCACGAAGGTTCATCCGTCTGAAGCTGGTCAGGGAAGCACGCAGCGCCAGACGCTTCATTTGGAAGCAGACGCGATGCTGGAATACATCCCAGAGCCCTTAATGCTCTATAAAGATGCCAGCCTAGCCGCTGAAATGGATGTTCATTTAGCAGCCGGGTCAGCATTGATTTTCTCGGATGTATGTTGTCCGGGGCGAACACAGCGAGGCGAAATATTTCAATACTCCCGTTATATGAATCGTATGAAAGTTTGGCACGGCAAGGAATTGATTTTTTATCAGAATCAAAGAATTGAACCAAAGACTATGCAGCTATCAGCACCAGGCTGCTGGGAGCGGGAAACTCATCTCGGTAATTTGTATATTTTCTCGGATCGCCTTAAACAACGTCATCTCGAGGAGGTATTGGAGAGTCTTGCGAAGCTTGAGGGTGTAGATGTCCGTATCGGAGCCAGTCTGACGTATAAATACGGTTTAATCGTCACTGTTATGGGAAGACATGCTTGGGAATTGCAGCTGGCTTTGACGAAAGCATGGCAGGATATTCGTCGCAGCTTATTAGCATTAACGCCATTAATGGTTACTAAATAATAAGATTAAACATGGATGGGAGCCCTTGGGGGCTCCTTTTTCCATGGAATCGCATGCTCCGATCATTTTTCACGCATACTGGAAGGAGAATCGACAATATGATGACAACTGCCTGCACTTCATTGTCAAACGATGTAGGGGTTGGTATGATGGGAGTGTTCATGATTAAGTTTGCTCGGAAATTCGACATAGAGGAGGACGTTTACGTGGAAAATCAAGTTAGCTACGAAAGCGTTTCGAATGGTTCGTCACAAGGGTCCATTGGGGCAGAAACCATAGAAGCTAGCAATATGCAAGCATCGGCTGAGCCGGTAACCATGAAAGATTTCTACCGCTTGGTAAAGCCAGGCATTATTTATTCCAATTTAATGACAGCTTTTGCTGGCTATTGGGTCGCTGCCCATTGGGATGTAAGCTGGGTACACCTAATTATGACGATGCTAGGAACAGCTCTGGTCATGGCAGGAGGAACGGTACTCAACAATTATTTGGACCGTGAAATGGATGCGAAGATGGAGCGGACGCAGAATAGAGCTCTTCCAAGCGGGAGAATGAGTGCGAATGTCGTTCTTTGGTACGGTATTATTTTAGGAACGATCGGTCTGGGAGTCCTATATTTTGGAGCGCAATCGCCTCTAGCAACGTTGATCGGACTGATTGGCCTGTTCTTGTATGTTTGGCTCTATACGGCATGGTTTAAAAGGACTTCCGTATGGAGTACATTCGTTGGAGCATTCTCTGGAGCTACACCCCCCGTTATTGGATATTGTGCCGTAAGTGGTACAGTTGATCTAGGTGCTATTCTCCTTTTTGCTTTCTTATTCCTCTGGCAGCCTCCGCATTTCTGGGCTCTTGGGATTCGCCGTATGGAAGAATATCGCGCTGCAGGATTCCCGCTTCTACCCGTCGTGAAGGGGACTTACGTGACCAAGATTAGTATGGTGCGTTATGTCGTTTTACTTGTTCCTGTAACCGTGATGTTAACGGCTTATGGATATGTAGGTTACTTGTTTTTATTCGCATCAACCATCTTAGGATTGATTTGGGCTTTCATGAGTATCAAAGGCTTTAAGGCAACAGGTGAGGCCGAAGTGGTATGGGCTAAGCGCATGTTTCTGTTCTCTCTGTTGTATTTAACTCTCCTATCGTTCCTCATGGTTATTGATACTGTGAAAATTAGTTAGAATTGAGGGCTGAAGTAATGAATACGTTTATCGGGAAAAATTGGTTTAAGCTAGCGCTGGGCGCTATTTTAATTGCCATGATTGCATCATTTGCCTATAAATTATGGGCTAACGGCAGTGAACCGGACCAACGTTTAACAGCAATGAAACAAGCTCCTTCGTTTCAATTGGAAGACTTAGATGGCAAACCAGTTGCCTCTCAAGATATGGATGGTAAGGTTAGACTTGTATACTTCTTTTATTCCTTTTGCCCGGACGTTTGCATGCCGACGACTTTTTTGCTTTCTCAGGTTCAGGAATCTTTGAAGAAGAAAGACTTACTGGGTACTAAAGCAGAAATTGTATCGATAACTGTCGACCCAAAACGAGATACACCGGAAGTGCTTAAAGAATTCGGTAACCGATTCGAGTCGAAGCCAGTTCCGGGCGGGTGGACTTTCCTCCGCGGAGAGGAATCGAAAATTCACAAGCTTGCTGAAGATTTCGGCATTATGGTGATTAAAGAGAAGGATGGTAATTTCTCGCATTCCAATGCTATTCTACTGGTTGACCCCAAAGGAAAACTCCGGAATTATTATGATGCGAGCAACCCGGAGTTGGATGTGGACCATATTGTCAAAGATGTTGTGACTTTATCTAAAGGAAAGTAAGTCAATCTTTCATCCTATTAACTATTCAAAAGCAGGGTCTGGAGCAGGGTATTTGATATACTCATCTAGCCCTGCTTTTTCTAATTGCTGAATGATGTATTCCTCGGGTGTCCCTTCCACGCCAGCATATCCTCTTCGCGTATAGATTTGTTCTGCGTCTGGAAATGTTTCTCGCAATAGAAAACGTATTTTTTTGCCGGAAGCATCATTATCAGTGAATATGAATACATGATTGTCATCCGCTTTTTTTCTCAGTTCTTCGAGAGTCAATGAACTAGGGGTACCGAATGTGCAGAGGATCATGACACTTTCATCAACCACGCGTTTTAACCGGCTTTTATCATTTTTACCTTCTACTATGATGACAATCGACATGAGATTTCCTCACTTTTAGGTTTTTTTGTAGTATAACCCGTTTTCGCAAGTGATCCAAGGATTTCATTCGACGATTAGGCGAATAGGATTGCGTAATTTCCCGGGAAATGACAGGGATTGACAGCACAAAAGACGGCTTGATAAGCTCAAGCCGCCATTTTGCCCGAGAAATTACGTCGTGATAGGCGTTTTAAATGTGCGCAGCGGTAAGAGGGAAAGTGCCAGCATTAAGATGAAGAACGCGATGAAGTAAGAGGAAATGTGATCTCGAAGCTGCCCGGCCATCATCGGACCGATAAAGGCGCCAACGGAATAGGAAATGGAAAGAAGGGAAAAGACGCGTCCATATCGATTGCTGCTTGTTATACCGGCAAGAAGGGCAGCAAGAGCGGGGTAAATGACACCTTTCGCCATTCCGATTAGGAAAAGGGAAACAGCGAGCGGTACTGGCCACTGAATGGCTAAACCGAAGAAAACGACCGCAAGCGATAAACTTCCGCAAACCGTTCGGATAAACGGCGGAATCTTATTTAAGAACCAGAAGCTGATGCTTAACAGGGCGCCTAAACTGATTAAAGTGAAAAAAACGCCGGACGTTAAGATAGACTCTCTGGCCGACTTCATAAGTGGAAGCTCAAAGAAAAGAATGCCTTGTGAGCAGGAGAGTGCCATCGGAATGAGAAAGAATAACCATGGAATCGTTACACTGGCGGGTAGATCTGATTCATGACTCAACATGCCATGACCATGATGATCTAAGATAGGGGATTTGCTCCCTGTTTGGGCTAAGAGCTGCTTTTCTTTCACACCGAAGATAGCAAGAATGCCTGTGACAATAAGAATCCAACCTAAGACGGAGAAGGCTGTTGTAAACCCGATTTTGGCAACTAATACAGCGCCTGCTGCTGGAGATACCACGGAAGCAAGGGTATGTATGAGACCGTTGCCAGCCATCAGTTTACTTTGGTGGATGCGATCCTTGGCTATGCGTGCAAGCAGCGATAAGCAGGCAGGGGATAAGAAGGCGAGTACGAATCCGCTAATCGAACGAATGTATAGCAAGTGCCAAGGATCTTTCACATTGGATTGAAAAAGTAAGATGATCCCTGCTACAATCAGGCTAAAGACAATAAAGATTTTACTTCCGTATTTGTCTACGCCGTAGCCAGCGATTAGATTCCCAGGCAAGTGTGTAATTGAGTATACGCCCATAATTAGCCCTATAAAAGAAGGAGCTGCTCCTAACGATAAGGCGAAGGGAGAAAGAATTGGGTACTGCGCGTGTAAATCAAAAAAAGCAACAAACATAAATAAGTACAACCAAATAGCTGTTCGCATGTTCTCACCACCTCAATCTTTTAGACTTGTCTCTTCTTAAGATGTACGCCGCTCGTCCGATAGATATGACCTTTCCATACAAATGACACAATTCTGTTTTTAGGAGGCTTTATGGACGCATATGTGATTGTTTTACTCGCTGGCGTGGCTATTTTCCTGGTTTTTCGGTTGAGACAGTCTTTTCGAAAAACAAGAAGCGGCGTCGATCAAACAGAAGAGATCGAACGAAAGTTAGCCCTGTTAAGGAAAAAAAGAGATGAAGATTAAGGATTCCCTGTAGTATGATAGGAAGGGACTTTTGGATAATTAGGAGGGGTTAGTTTGGATCAGTGGATTTCCTTTGCGCAGGATCGTTGGTACTTAATTGTAGCTGCTATTATTGTGCTTTTTATCGTGATCGGTATTGTGAAAACTGTGGTGAAATGGATTCTGGTCATCGCGATTGTTGGGGCTCTTGTCGTTTATGGAGCGAGCTATAAGGATAAAATAAAGGATATTGGGGCAAGCGTGGTTTCACAAGTCGGTGATGAAATCAAAGATAAAGCTGTCAGTACGTTAACCTCGGAAGCTAAAGATGCAGAGTTTAAAGCGAATCCTGACGGTTCCTTCCTCATTACGACGAAGAGCTTAAAGGTGGAAGGCAAAGCAGGGACGGATGAAGTGCAAGTCACCTTCCTTGGTAAAACATTTAAGATGAACGCGAACGCAGCCGTTAATGCTTTCATCGAACAAGCAAAGAAAAACGCAAAGCAGTAAGCAGAGTAATAGTTTGATTAAATTAGGATGGTGAGCAATCATGACGGATATGACGTGGTTACAATCAACTTCGATAAATGTAATATCCATTGTGATCGTTCTCACACTTGTAGGCTCTGTCGTTCAAGGGTTTTTCCGGGGAGGCTCAGGTTCAGCTAAACATCTTCTGTCTATGCTCGTGGAGGCGGTTATCGTCATTCTGTCCATGTTTATCGCGTGGAAAGGGGTCCAGTGGGTATCGCCTGTGATTCAAACCTGGTTGAAAGGGCAGAATTTACAAATTCCATCCGTAGAGATCAGCATGCTTAAACAAACTTATTATACAGTGATGACGAGTATCCGTGATTTCCCGCTGCTGCGTTTCGGTGTATTGTTTTTACTTGGCTATATGATCGTGAAGCAATTGCTGAACCTATTGGTTGATCCGTTGTTAGGAAGTTGGTTGGCCAATCGAGATCCTTACAGGGAGCGCAGCAGCTCTTTTATTAGTTCTGTCTCGGGTGGAGCCATTGGTTCTATCGCAGGACTCGCTAGGGCGCTCATTCTTATCGCTGTGCTTTTCATTTATGTAACGTTATTCCCGCACTCTATGATTACACCTTACATTGAATCGTCACAGATGTATCAAAAAGGCGCCAAAGAAGTTATTTCACCCTTCACGGGTGACTTCATTGCCGACAAAGTGCCCGTGTTCACACGTGCTGTCGAACAAGAATTTACGAATATCCTGCAGCGTAAGTATGAAGTTCTGGACGCGAAAATTCCAGGCAATATTGCAGATGCGGCCAAAGAAGTAACCGCCAGCGGGAAGACGGATGAAGAGAAGGCCAAGCTGTTGTATAAATGGGTAGGCAGCCGCATCAAATATGATTGGGATAAGGTAAACCTTTATGAAGAGAAACGAATCTGGAAAGAACAGACGCCAGAGGATACCTTCAACACCAAAGAAGGGGTTTGTATAGACTACTCTAGGCTATATGCACAGATGGCCAGATCCATCGGTCTTGATGTGAAAGTTGTCACGGGGCTAGGCTATGACGGGCAGGGCAGCTACGGGCCTCACGCTTGGAATGAGGTTTATCTGAAAGAGTCGGATCGCTGGGTACCGTTGGATTCTACCTGGGTGGCAAGCGGAGGCAACTGGTTCAATCCGCCTAACTTCGATCAAACACATGTTAAGGACGCTTAGAATGTATCAGCAAGAAGCCTTTCCTTTGGATTTCGAAGGGAAGGCTTTTTTTGTTAAGGTGGCTGTTCCTTCTAGAAAATCATGGGTAGTTCCGGAGGTTTTCTCATATGATGATTAAATGTGGTACACTAATAAGATAGGATTGTTTATAAGAATGAGGGAGATTGTATGCGGAAACCACTTCAGGAATATAAGATGATTTACTTAGATGCCGGGGACACTTTACTCACGATTCCAGCAGCCCAGACGATACTCAAACAGTATTTACAATTGCGATCTGTGGATCGCGATGAAGCTCATATTAGTGAACTATTTACGGAAGCTTTTCGTCTTTTTTATTATGTGAATAAGCAGGACAATTTCGTGGTTTGCAGTCCAGAGTCAGATCGCGAGTTCTGGGTTAATCTATATAAATATGTGCTTCATAAATTAGGCATTCACGAAGAATGGACAGAGGAAGAGATTTATACCTGCTGCCACGAGCTCTACGACATTTACACGGCACCCGAGTATTATGAATTGTTTGATGATGTTAAGCCATTCTTAGATGGTTTGAAGTCCCGAGGTTTTCGAATAGGGATTATCAGCAATTTTGCTCCTACCTTG
Organism: Paenibacillus andongensis; assembly: GCF_025369935.1. Taxonomy (NCBI): domain Bacteria; kingdom Bacillati; phylum Bacillota; class Bacilli; order Caryophanales; family Paenibacillaceae; genus Paenibacillus; species Paenibacillus andongensis. The sequence continues at coordinate 1,655,736 of NZ_CP104467.1, forward strand.
AAAGCCATATTGGAGGATAAGGGGATTTTGCATGATTTCGACCCTGTCATCGTTTCAACAGAAGTGGGTCTAGAGAAGCCAGATCCGGCCATTTTCCAGCTTGCACTCGATAGGGCGGGGTTAGAGGCAAAGGATATTCTTTATATCGGCGACCATGAAACGAATGATATTTGGGCGCCAAATCAAGTCGGTATCGATGCTGTGCGAATTATCCGTTATTCTTATCATACAGGGGAGGGAATTCATTCCCTTCTTGAGTTGTTTCATGAGCAAGCTATTGCATAAGAAAGGATCTGAGAAGCGATGAAGTCATCCATTATGGATGATCCGAAGAAAAAAGAAATTACCAAAAAGCGGCACTTTTCGTTTCGGATCAATATATTTTTCTTTCTAACCTTTGTATTATTTTCGATCTTGATCGTGCGATTAGCTATCTTACAATTCGTTCAAGCCAAGGATCTTAAAGCGGCAGAAAATACAAACACGAATCAGACCACGAGTATCGCTCCTATTCGAGGCAATATCTACGACTCTACCAAATCTCCTCTTGCTTATACGATTCCTGTTCAGTCCTTGTTCTTCCGTATTGAACCCGGCCAACAAAACAAAGATGAAGTAATTGCGCTTGCTCAGCGGCTAAAGACCGAAGTTTTTGATAAATATGCCAAACCGAATTCGGTCAGCCCCACTCCGGAAGAAATCGTTCTAGCGATGGATTTAGGTTACGACATTAACAAAAATAAGGTGAAAGACCCAAGTTACTATTGGGTTCCGCGGCGGATTAAAGCAGATTTGTCCAAAGGGGAAATGGCTTATTTACTAGAGCACCGAGATGAATTTAAATGGCTGGAAGTGACGGAAGAGAGTATCCGTACTTATGAAATGGACGATGACAACAAGACGACGATAGCCACACATTTGGTTGGATATTTGAAATCATTTTCTACGCAAACGGCCAAAGATATTTATAAAGACAGCCCAACTAGCGAAGAATACCTGAACTCAGAAAATGTCGGTTTTGACGGCATTGAACGCATGTATCAGGATGAGCTGCGCGGTAAAAATGGGAGTAGGAAATATCCCGTCAACGCGGCTATGAAAATTATCGGAAGAGCCGAAGTGACAGCGCCTGTCAAGGGGAATAATCTCTATCTTTCGATTAATAAAGATATCCAGAAGGCAACCGAGAGAATACTGGAGGATCATATCAAATATTTACGCAGCCCGACTCATGCCAATGATCTGTATATGAAAACAGGGATGAAAGCCTCCTCTGGTTTTGCCGTTGCGATGGAAGTGGATACAGGGCGTGTCGTTACGATGGCGAACTATCCGGATTACGATGCTAATGCATGGACGGGAGGGATTTCGCCGGATATTTACAAAGAAATTGGTACGTATATTTCCAATGGCTCCATCATGACAGCTAAGTCCAAATATCCGGACGAGAAGGAAAATGCGAAGCACCCGTCTTCCATTGTATTTATGGGTTCAACGATTAAGCCTTTGTCGGTATTAATCGGACTTAAAGAGAAATTATTCGGCGCTTATGAGAACTACTACGATTCAGGATCGTTTAGCTTTGGTAAGGGTGGGTCAAGTACCATCACAAATTCGGGTAAAGCTGCTTACGGGTATATTGATGCTGCTGGGGCTATTGAACACTCTTCTAACACATTTATGTCCGAGAAAGTGGGTATTCCCTTCTACTTGAAATATGGGGGAGAAACACCGAAGGTCACAGCGAAATGGGCAGAATATCTTGCGAAATTTGGCATGGGCGTGAAAACAGGAAGCGGTCTCCCAGGTGAATTCGCGGGTTCCAATGATTTTATCAAAAATGCTCAAAAAGACAGTTACCAATCCGCTATGGTCTACGCTTCATGGGGACAAAATGAAAAAACGACTACACTGCAGCTTGCTCAATATACAGCTACTTTGGCCAGTCGCGGGAAACGTATGAAGCCTCTTTTCGTAGATGAAATCCGAAACTACCAAGGTGAACTAGTTAAAAAAATTGAGCCAGAGGTTATTGAAGATTTTTCCTCTGAATTTGCTAAAGAAGATTGGAATACCATTATCCATGGGATGAAAAGTGGTGCCGAAGGCATTGATGAATTACCTTTTAATGTAGCACGCAAAACAGGTACATCGACGCAAGCTGTATCGGGAGGTTCTGTAGAAAACGCGGTGTTTATTGCATTCGCTCCTGTAGAGAACCCGAAGCTAGCTGTTGCTGTTGTTGTGCCGGAAGGCGGATTCGGACGCTACGGAGCATCCCCGATTGCAGCCAAAATCTTTCAGGCATATGATGCGGCGAACGACGGTATTCTGACGAAGCTCGGCGGCGGGAAAAGGCCGTGGTAATAGACTTGGATTTATAAAATATCAGTCATGGGGATCTGCGAAAGCAGGTCCTTTTAGTTTGCCCTGTTTAGTCATTGTATGCAGCGGATAACACGGATAAGAAAGTGGATGTTAAAACATAGTGAAGCAATAACACAAGTGGAGGAACCGTTTCGAATCCTTGAGCATATCCTAGTTTAGGGGAAAGAACATGTTCTACCCTAAAAGTTGCACAAGGCAAACTTTTATGCGCAGAGGAAAGGTGGAGGCACGTATGAAAAAAACCAGGTTATCAGCTTCATTAAAGCGACTTCTGATTTCCATCATTTTTCTATAGGATACAGCGCTTTCACGTACTTTCATCGCATTTCCAGAATGACGGACAGATATGGTATACTTATATATCGGTTGTCGAAGAGAAAGATTGATGAATGGTACGGAGGAGTGAGTTTCACCATGTGTGGTATTACGGGTGTCATGTATTTTGAAGATAGAGAACCAACCACTGCAATGTTGCAGCAAATGACAGATGTTATTGTTCATCGGGGTCCGAACGATTCCGGTTTTTGGACGGATAATCGGATTGGGCTCGGCTTTCGCCGTTTGTCCGTTATTGATCTAAAAGAAGGGCATCAGCCATTGGCCAATGAGGATGATTCCGTATGGATCATTTTCAACGGGGAGATTTATAATTATAAGGCTTTACGCAGTATGCTGCAGGAGCGCGGGCATCAATTCCGCACGCAAAGTGATACGGAGGTTATCGTTCACCTCTATGAGGAGTATGGAGAGGAATGCGTCAAATACATGCGCGGCATGTTTGGCTTCGTTATTTGGGACAAGAAAAAGAAGCAGCTGTTCGGAGCGAGAGACCACTTCGGCATTAAGCCGTTTTACTATCATGTCAATGACCGCCAGTTCTTGTTCGGCTCCGAAATTAAGAGCTTGCTGGCTGCGGACGGCATGAACCGGTTGATCCACACGGACAGCTTGCTGAACTATCTGACCTTTCAATACGTGCCGGAGCCTAACACGATGTTCCATGGCATACATAAGCTTCCCCCAGGGCATACGGTCAAAATAACGTTTGACGGAGAAATGTCAATAAATAAGTATTGGGATCCCATGTTTGAGCCGGAGGATCGTCCGTTTGACTATTATGTGGAGCAAATTCGTGAAACATTGAAGGATTCGGTCAAGCTCCACATGGTTAGTGATGTGGATCGCGGCTGCTTCTTGTCGAGCGGGATTGACTCGACGGCGATTGCTACACATATGCGGAATATCGAACCGATCCGCACGTTCTCCGTTGGCTTCGAAGGCGCCAACAATGAAACGCCGATTGCCGCTCAAACAGCTGCGGCACTAGGCACAGAGCATTACGACAAAATCATCACGCAGGATGATTTCTTCGGCACGATGCCGAAGGCGATCTGGCACCAGGACGAGCCTGTCGCCGATCCTTCGGCCATTGCCCTTTATCACGTGGCGAAGCTTGCACGTGAGCAAGTGACGGTTGTTCTGTCCGGCGAAGGCGCGGACGAGCTGTTCGGCGGCTACCGCATTTATCGCGAGCCGCAATCCTTACGTCCGATTGACCAGCTGCCGACATCGGTGAAGCGCATGCTGAACCGCTTTGCTCGGATGCTGCCAAGCAGTGTCAAGGGCCGCAACTATTTGCTGCGCGGCACGACACCGCTTGAGGAGCGTTTCCTCGGCAACGCCAAAATTTTCTCCGAGGATATGAAAGCGGAGGTGCTGCGTCTTGATAATGAGATGCTGCGCGCCTATAAGAATCCAGTGCAAATTGCTGGCGATTACTACAATAAGACGAAGCATCTTGATCCAGTGAGCCGGATGCAGTATATCGACATGAATCTATGGATGCCTGGCGATATATTGATGAAGGCTGACAAGATGACGATGGCACACTCACTCGAGCTGCGTGTTCCTTTCCTTGATAAGGAACTGTTCGAAGTGGCACGCCGCATTCCGGCCAAGTACCGAATCGCGAATGGAACGACGAAGTACATTTTCCGGAAGGCCATGGAAGGTATCATCCCTGATCCGATCTTGAACCGTCCGAAGCTAGGCTTTCCGGTACCGCTGCGTGATTGGATGAAAGGTTCGATGGGCGATATGGTTCTGGAACTAATTAAGTCCAGCGGAATTGAAGATTATATTGACATCAACGCTGTGGAGCGCATGCTGCATAAGCATCGTAATAATCAGGGCGATTATGCTCGCCGCATTTGGACCATCTATATATTTGCCCTCTGGCATGTGACATTCATGGAAGAACTGCCTAAGAAAGTGCTCGCTGCTTACTAGGTCTACTAATGACGTAGAGACAGGGGATGGGAAACCGTGGGATCTTATAAATTACTTGCCCTCGATATGGACGGCACCTTGCTGGACGATGATAAAAAAATATCAGTTGAAAACCGAGAAGCGATTCAGGAAGCGACTGAAGCGGGTAAGATCGTTATTATGTCTACTGGACGCGGAGCTGCAAGCGCTATGCCTTATATTCAGGAGCTTGGACTTACCTCACCGCTTGTCGTGGTAAATGGTGGTGAAGTATGGGAGTCTCCGTCTAAATTACTTAAGCGGACTCTGCTTCCTGCTGAGACGGTACGTAATTTGCATAGATTAGCTCAAACGTATGATTGTTGGTGGTGGGCTTATTCGGTAGAAGGTGTGTTCAATCGCGAGAGCGAAACCATGGACATTGACAGCCAAGAATGGCTAAAGTTCGGTTATTACACCGAAAATATGGAAAAATTGCAGCAAATCCGGGAAATCGTTGAGGGATGGGGAACACTCGAAATAACAAATTCCCATCCTTCTAATATTGAACTTAACCCATTAGGCATTAGTAAAGCGAGCGGCGTGGAGACGGTCTGTCAGCTTCTAGGCATTAGCATGTCCGAAGTCATTGCGATGGGAGATAGTGAGAACGACATCGCGATGATTCGTGCAGTAGGTCTTGGGGTAGCTATGGGCAATGCACAGGATGAAGTGAAGCGTATTGCGGATATTACGACTGTTACCAACAATGAACATGCCATTGCTAAAGTGATTCGCACTTATATGCTGTAGGAGGAGATGCGATCTATGATCACCTTAGGCTGGACATTAGTTATCCTTTTATTTGTAGTGGGTATGATCGGTGCGGTTTATCCGGTGCTGCCTGGTGTGTTAGCGATTTATGGCGCTTTTTTCATCTATGGTTGGTTGATCAGTTTTGAGCCGTTCGGATTCTGGTTCTGGCTTATCCAATCCTTGATTGTCATTATCATTATGGTGGCCGATTACGCAGTAGGTGCGTTAGGGGTAAAGAAGTTTGGAGGCTCTAAGGCAGCTATCATTGGTAGTACAATTGGTCTTATCATTGGGCCTTTTGTTATTCCAGCTTTCGGCTTACTCATTGGCCCCTTCTTAGGCGCAGTGATTGGTGAAGTCATCATGGGTACGTCGTGGAAAAAGGCGATAAGTGCCGGTGTCGGCTCTGTACTCGGTTTCTTTGCAAGCAGTGCGGTGAAAATTGCGCTGCAGCTGGCGATGATTATTATCTTTTTTATCTGGGTTTTTTAATGGAATGAATACAGTAAGAGAGTAGGAACGGACTTGACGAAGGAAACCAAAGATTCTCTAGTAAAAGGGACGCTCATTCTCACCGTGGCCGCGCTAATAGCGCGGTTTCTCGGCGTTTTCCAGCGAATTCCGCTGGTGCATTTGCTTCATGAGGAAGGAATGGGCAGTTATTCCATTGCTTTTAATCTATACTCGATTTTACTTGTTGTAGCAACAGCCGGTATCCCCAGTGCACTAAGCAAAATGGTGTCCGAGAAATATGCGATCGGAAGACCTGCAGAAGCGGAGCGGATTTATCGCGCGGCCATCTGGTTTGCAATCGTTGCAGGAGTTGTGATGACGGCGATTCTATATGTCTTTGCGCCGATCTATGCCGAACAGATTTCACATGGTGGACCAGATGCCACACTAGCTACCCGCGCTATTGCGCCGGCCATGTTGTTCTTCCCGCTGATTGCTATTATGAGGGGCTATTTCCAAGGTAGACAAAACATGATGCCTAACGGGATTTCACAGGTTGTGGAACAAGTATTCAGGCTCGTCACCTCAATCGGACTGGCATTTATTTTATTGAACATCAGCTTAGGTTGGGGAGTTGCGGGTGCATCTTTCGGAGGGGTCATGGGAGGGATCGCGGCACTTGCTGTTATGCTTTACTATGCCTTGAAGCTGAAGCGTAGAGATGCGCAGTCGAACATAGCGGCCGAACAGATAGCTGAGGGAAGCACCCAATTGCCACAATCACATGCGCCAATTCGTTATAGTGAAATCTATCGCAGCCTATTGAAGCTATCGATTCCGATCGTTATTTTCTCAGTGACGGTTACACTTGTATATGCAATCGACACTTCGATCATTATCCCGCTCTTAGAAGGGACCATTGGCAGAAGCGAAGCGCTTGGACTTGTTGGTATTATAGGAGGACGTGCCCAGTCCCTGGCGGGGATTCCGATTATTTTGGCCATCGCGCTAAGCCAATCCGTCGTTCCCATCATCTCAGCGGCCTATTCCCGCAAAGATTTGAAACAGGTTGGCCACCAGACAACAAGGGTGCTTCAGCTCTCGATTCTTTCTGGGTTACCAGCCGTATTGGTAATCGCCATTGCTGCCCGTCCTTTAGACTTCTTCATGTTCGGGCATGAGGATACCGCATTTGGCATGAGTCACGGTCCTCATATGATTTCACTGCTCACATTAGGTGCAATGTTTCAAATTGTGATGCAAACATCGGGTGCTGTCCTGATGGGCATGGGCCGAATGAAGCCGCTGATGATGCACGTTGCCGTTGGTATTGCGGTCAAGCTAGCTGGGAGCTTCTTGCTTGCGCAGTGGTTCGGCATCTATGGAATCATTGGCTCAACCGGTCTTTGTTTTATTGTCATGTCTTGGCTCAATTTACGCTCGCTTCGTCAAGAAGTCGACTTTAACATCCTCGGACGTCGTTTCATCGGCTTACTGCTTTCCATCGTTGTCATCCTCATCTTCGGTCTAGGGGCAGAATGGCTTACACATACGTATGTGCATCCAACTCCCTGGTATCGACTAAATGAAGGCATAAATGCTGTACTTGTTTGCGGCTTCTCGGCTGCCTTGTATCCATTGATGCTGATGGCAACACGTGTTGTAACGAAGGATGATGTGAAGAACTTCCCAGCGCCAGTGCAAAAGCTAATCGGCAAAGTAAGTCGTCTTATCAAACGTTCTTAGCCTTAGCCAAGTTGAATCACCGAATCACTTTCTTAATCGCTTGGGCAGCTACAATGCCTAACTCAATCTTGCTTAAACCAAAGTACACTTCTTTCGTTAAATCATAAGGAACCGGTATTGGAATGGAGCGCATATGTACCAGTGGCTCCTTCACATTGTTGAACCAGTCACCGGGCTCCACAGGGGCCAAGCTCCTGTCAGGCCATACGGATGTAAGCTTAGGACTATAAAACGGCTGAGTCCCTTTCTTAAGGGCGCAGCCATCCAGCCTCTCCTGATATTTCATATCGGGAGGGGTTTTTCTTATTTGGGCAAACAGGTGAGGCCAGTAATCGGAACGTGATCCTGTGTGTGGAGTTGCGGCCGCAAATCGAAGCACTCCTTGTCGTACTTCGGGTGCTCCAAAAAGTATCGCATACAAGCTTTTTCCGAATTCGATGCGCTCTGTTAAGCTAGCGAAATTCTCAAGTATGAGTCCAGCCAGATGCGGCTGAGGTGCTTGGGATTCGCTGGAAGCGTGGAAAAAGGGAAACCCGATTTGATTCAATTGCAGCCAGGCTTGTGTTTTGAACAAAGGCGTATTCAACACGTTTTGCTGAATCTGTTTATTCTTTACGATTCGTTTTTCGATGTAGTTTTGCTCATTAACAATTAGTGCAATGGTTAGCGCGGCCGATTCTTGATTTATCCAGAAGTCGTTCCAAACAGGGAACATCCAGGACGAGATGTCCAAATGCGGAAGAAGGTGAAACAAACTCATTTTTCGTTTCTTGCTTTCAAGGTAGAGCAGTAGTTGTGGATAAGCATCTTGAAAAATAAGACCGTTCGCTCGTTCCAGAAAAGCAAATAGATGCTGGGCCAATTCATTGCTTATCAAATGTGGCAGCAGCTCCCCGCGAAGATCGGTCATGCACCAACCCCCGTTGCGGGAAACCATATGGGCAAGCAGTGCCCAGTGAAGCTCCGGGTGATCCTGGTAACAAGACCAGTATGCGTTTGTTCGTGTCACATTATTTCGGTTTTCCTGCTGGGTTCGTTCCTTGATTCGATGCACAATCGCCTTTTCATCTGTGGTGAGAGGAGAACTTACGACACCGCTTTGCAGCAGAGCTACTTGATGTTTTAAGCCCTTTTCCAACCGTCCTGTGAATGCTGCAGTGACAGGGATTTCCTCCAAAGGGTCAACTATTTTAGCAGAGGAATCCAGAAGCAGTGATGCTTGCTGTTTGAACAGCTGAGCGACCGCATTCGGGAGTCCTCTCATTTTGCTTAGAAGATCCTTCATGTTCTTACCTCTTGGTTTTACTGTTCCTCCCAACACCAATCACCTCCCCAACCTTCACCGAATCCTTGACTCTAGTGTTTGCTTATTCACTTACAGGTATGTGGGAACGGGGCCAAATATGGCTAGGGCTTCCAATCATTAAGGCCAGCTAACGATTCGTCAGGTTGGAGACGACCTATACTTCACTAAATTTTCAGACTCAGGCGAATCTCGGGTACTTCGCTATGATTTAAGTGGAAATGTAGTAAAGAGTGACGCCAAGTGCAGGGCAGGGGAAGACAAGTTGTACGGCGTACAACAATTTTCTTGATTTCTTCTGAAAAAGCTAAGAATGTTGCACGGTATACAACAATTTAGCCTTTAAATGTGCGATAGAGATACTTTTGGCTGGAATTGTTGTATTTGCTGCAACAATCGTGTGGAATCTGTGGATTTACTTGCCAAAAGTTGTAGAAAATACAACCTCTAGCTTACTCCGGAGAAGCAAGAGAATTCCTAAGCCGGGAAGTCGATGCCTAGAAACTTATAAATAGAAAAACCTTGCGAGGGTTAATCGCAAGGTCATAATAATCACTCATCCGTCTTTTCCGAAGTGGCTTGTTCTGTTCCGGGTTTAATCACACGTCCGGTTCGATGAAGCGCTTCGCGCAGCAAATACTCGATATGCCCGTTAACACTGCGGAATTCATCCTCCGCCCAACGCTCCAAAGCCTCGTACAGCTTAGGATCAAGTCGGAGCGGGAAATTTTTCTTAGGAGCCATAGCTGGTCCCGTTAGTACAACGAACCGGTGTTAATGACCGGACTCGCTGAGCGGTCCGATACAATCGCAACAAGAAGATTGTTAATCATGGCCGCTTTCCTCTCTTCATCCAGGTGAAGACCTTCGGATTCCAAACGAGCGATAGCCATCTGAACCATCCCCACTGCGCCATCAACAATAATTTGGCGAGCGGATAAAATGGCAGAAGCTTGCTGGCGTTGAAGCATAGCGCTGGCAATTTCAGTCGAATAAGCAAGGTGGGTCAGGCGGGACTCGATCACCTCTACACCCGCTACAGACAGACGATGCTGCAATTCAAGGCTGAGCTCAGCGGCAACTTCATCTGCATTGCCCCTAAGTGAGTAACCATCGCTTTCAAAGCGATCATATGGATACTTGCTAGCGACATGGCGCAGCGCTGTTTCACTTTGGATTTCGACGAACTTTTCGTAGCTGTCCACATCAAAGAGGGCCTTGTAGGTATCGACTACTTTAAACACAATAACGGCCGCGATCTCGATCGGGTTTCCTTCAATATCGTTAACTTTGAGCTTCACACTGTTAAAATTGCGCACGCGCAAGGAAATTTTCCTTCTGCTTGAAAAAGGGACAATTAACCATAGGCCGCTTTTTCGGATGGTACCCAAGTAGCTGCCGAAGAAAGTGATGACAGATGCTTCGTTCGGATTAACAGCAGTGATCGTGGAGACGAATATTAGCCCCAGAATAATAAGGATAATCCCCGGAACAATTTGTTCTTGTGTAAGAAGGAAAACGCCAAGCCCACCGCCGATAATAAATAATAATAAACCGAGAAAACCGTTTAACGACCAAGCATTTGTTTCTTTCATTCTTGCAGCACCCCTTCGAAGTATATCTTTTTGATATTTATATGATATCACTTTTTACTTTTAATGTAAATCAAATTCAAGCAAAGTGCTGTCTAATTTAATCTTGACACAAATGTTAGGGCATGCTATAAGTTAATAAAATTCTAAGCAGTGAGGTGATCGTCATGATTAAAGTATCTAATGAACAAGCTTTTCAAGAACAAATCTCGCAGTCCACGTTGACTATTGCTGTATTCAAAGCAAGTTGGTGCAAAGACTGCCACTATATCGAACCCTTCATGCCGGCAGTGGAACAAGCTTATGCTGGGCGCATCACGTTCATCGAGCTAGACCGCGACGAAGTACCTGATCTTTGTGAGCAGTTGAACATCCTTGGGATACCAAGCTTTATCGCTTTCCGTGGAGGCCAAGAGCTGGTTCGTTTCGTCAGTAAACTACGCAAAACACGCGAAGAAATTGAAGAGTTCCTCGACCGTGCTATCGAAGTGTCCAATGCTCTAAAGTCTTAAGCACAAAATCGTAACGCAAAAATCTCTCTTTTGAGTAGAACGGGGTCAAGTTTGACCCCTTTTTACCAAAGAGAGATTTTTTTAACCCAAGTATATATCTAGGATCGATAGCCATACTCAGGGGTATAGGTATTAGCATTCAACGATTGGTTCTTGCGAAATGTTTCATAGGCTTTATGATCGCGGGTCGAGTCAGATTCGACGAGAACTAGAATTTTACCATCCTTGACGTAATTATCATATTCTTTGGCCTCATTCTCGGGAATACCTAAGCCGATCAGACCACCGACCAGGCCGCCTGCACCAGCGCCAACGGCTGCGCCTGTCAAAGTCGCGACAATGGGTCCGGCTGCTATGATAGGGCCTACGCCTGGAATGGCAAGTGCACCAATACCCAGCAGTAGTCCCGTAACACCACCCAATACACTGCCAGCAGCAGCACCGGTTGCTAGTCCTTCTTCCGCCTTGGTTTCTGTTTGATCCTCGATTTGATTTAAGCCTTCGTTATTCCTGCCGATAACTGAGATATCATCTGCTCTGTAGCCTTCTGCTTTGAGTTGGTTAATCACGCGAATGGCCTCTTCTTCTGAATTGAATACTCCAATAATGTGCTTACCCATAGATAAAACCTCCTGCGATCGATTTTGGTTGAACAGCACCATTTTGGTGCTCATCTTTTATTTACCCTCGTCCCAAAAGTTGAAACATTGAATGACTTATGAACTTCTGCGTGGTTTCGGAGCTTTGTAACAATTGCGAATGGATTTGCCTACTTAATAAAGCTATAATTGAAAGCGGAACAACATCATTCGACATGATTAACAGAAGTCACGACATAAAAGTAGGTGCAATCATGCAAAAATTGATTCAAAGATTAGCGAATCTTTCGGCCATTGGCATGTTTCTTATTCTTGCAATGGGTGCCTTAGTTACGAAGGCAGATGCAGGTAGAGGCTGCGGAGATGAGTGGCCCCTGTGTCATGGGAAATTCGTCCCGGCACATACGATCTCATCGCTTATTGAGTACAGCCATCGATTGGTCGTCGGCATTGTGACGTTACTCCTGGTCGCTACATTCATCCTTGTATTTCGTTATGTGAAACGTAGAGATGCCAAATTTTTCATCTCTGGTACAGTATTGATGACGCTAATTCAAGCAGCAATGGGAGCTATGGCTGTCGTTTGGCCGCAATCTTCACTCGTGTTGGCACTGCATTTTGGATTATCCTTATTGGCCTTTGCTTTTTCTTTGCTATTAGCCATTGTTTTTACGCCATGGGGGCAATTTCAGCGTGACACGGCCATTCGCAGCAGCTTTAAAGCCCTTGTATGGATAACGACGATTTACAGCTATGTGGTTGTTTATCTGGGTGCTTTTGTTCGGCACACCGTTTCATCAGGCGGATGTTCGGGCTGGCCTTTATGCAATGGAGAAGTAGTCCCTGAACTCAGCGGGGCAACGGGTATTGTTTTTACCCACCGTGTAGCGGCTTTATTACTTTTTATATGTATTTTGTTTCTTTACTTACAGGCCAAGCGTTATTATCAAGGCTCAGACAAGCTGAGGTTTGGCAGCAAATGGGCGCTAATTTTAGTGTCTCTTCAAGTGTTTAGCGGAGCCGTTGTGACCTGGTCTATGGGGAATGAAGTGGCTTATTTATTTACCGGCATGATTCACGCGGTTATTGTGTCTTGCATGTTTGGATTCTTATGTTATCTATGCGTACTTACGCTATATGACCGCAAAGCTTAATACCTGACGGACGAGCTCCTTGGAAGCACGGCAGGGCTACCTTTGCGGTAGAGGAGGCCTTCTAACGCGGAAGGCTATTTCCTTTTTTACTTACATAGTCATCTACAATCTCACAATTAAAGGTGGAACAAACATTACATGGTACCAACTAATCTACGAGCTTTTCTAGACATTTTGCGCCGCGAAAATCAACTGATTGAAATCTGCGCTCCAATAGACCCGAATCTAGAACTCGCTGAGATTCATCGCAGAGTCATCGACGAGCAAGGCCCTGCCTTGCTGTTCACGAATGTCAAAGGAAGTTCATTCCCAGTCGTCTCAAATCTGTTCGGGACTACACGACGGGTTGATCTTGCCTTCGGCCCCAAGCCAGAGCAATTCATGAAAGCGGTTATTAACGCTACAAGTACGTTAATGCCTCCAACGCCGCAAGCACTCTGGGGAGAACGCGCCCTCATTATGGATCTGCTGAAGGTTGGAACGAAGAGAGTACAGCCTAACCAAGCGCCGATTCTCGGCGGCTTGAAGCAGGATAACCCGCTCGCCGGACTGCCTGTCCTGACGAGCTGGCAAGAAGACGGCGGCCCGTTCGTCACGCTGCCGCTTGTCTACACCGAGCACCCTGACGGCGGCCATCATAACCTTGGCATGTATCGCATGCAGGTTTATGATGACTTCACGACCGGGATGCACTGGCAAATACATAAAGGCGGCGGCTTCCATTACCACGAAGCCGAGAAACGCAACAAACCGCTGCCCGTCACCGTGTTCCTGGGCGGCCCGCCTGCGCTCATCGCCTCGGCGATTGCGCCGGTGCCCGAGCACCTGCCCGAGCTGATGCTCGCTTCGCTCATCCTCGGCCAGAAGCTCCCCATGGTGGAGAACCCCCATGGGGGGCACCGCCTCGTGGCCGAGGCGGAGTTCGCGATATGCGGCTCCGTTCCGCCGCATGTGAGACGCCCCGAAGGGCCGTTCGGCGACCACTTCGGGTATTACTCACTCATCCATGATTTCCCGGTGTTCAACGTGAATCATGTATGGCACCGCAAAGACGCGATCTATCCGGCGACGATCGTCGGTAAACCGCGCCAAGAGGATTACTTCCTTGGCGAGTTCCTGCAAAGACTGCTTGAGCCCGCGTTTCCGATGGCGATGCCGGGGGTGAAAGACCTCTGGACGTATGCAGAGACCGGGTTCCACCCGCTCGCAGCTGCCGTCGTCCGCGAGAGCTACAGCCGTGAGGCGCTCGGCACGGCATTCCGTATCCTAGGTGAGGGTCAACTCTCACTCACCAAGTTCTTGATCGTCACAGACAAGCCGACGGTCCTAGCCAACTTCACCGAGCTGCTTGAAACGGTGCTCGTGCGTTTTGATCCAGGCCGTGACCTATTCATCTTCAACAAAACATCGCATGATACGCTTGATTATACAGGTGGCCAGCTGAATCACGGCAGTAAAGCAGTTCTTCTCGGTACAGGCGACCCTGTACGCGAGCTGCCAAGAGCCTACACCGCTGGTGAGCTGCCTGAGATCCATGACATTGCCGTTTACTGTGGCGGATGTCTGCTTGTCTCAGGCGCGTCATACGCGGCGGAGCCGGAGCTGCCACAGCGTCTGCTGGCGAATGCAGCCAGCCGCTTAACGGAGTGGCCGCTTGTCATCTTAGTAGATGACGCCAGCGGCATCGCGCACGACCAAACCAAGTTCTTATGGACCGTGTTCACTCGTTTCAATCCGGCTAGTGACATGTACGCGCAGTCCAGCGTGAATCGTCATCACATCGCTTACGAAGTTCCGATTGTGATTGATGCTCGTATGAAACCGGGATACCCCGATGAGCTGTTCCCGCGGGAAGATATCGTGGAACTCGTGGACCGCCGTTGGAAGGAATATTTCGCATGAGTGCGGATCGACTTCGTTCCTTTTATCCACATGCAGGGTTTGTTCTGGTGTATATCCTTTGGGGCATTAATTTAGCCTCTCTAAAAATTGGGGGACGAGAATGGGATTCTCTCGTTTTTAACGGGTTGCGATTCGCGAGTATGATTCCGATGCTGTGGGTCTATACTTACTTTTATTATCGATCGCGTTCGCTGAAGATACAGATGGCTGGTAGAGATCTTCTCCTTATATGCGGATTAGGCATTCTCAATGCTATTGGCATGGAAGCCCTTCTGCAGTATGCCTTGCAGTTTTCTAACTCCGCGAATGGTGCTGTTTTGGGGCGCGGCTTCATGCCCGTCATAACCGTTCTTTTTGCTTTATTTGCCGGTCAAATGAGGCTCACTTGGCGCATTCTAATAGGAATTCCATTAGCTTTAGGCAGTGTAATCGTCATTGTCTCAGGCGGCGTTGATGGCTGCCATCTAGGAGGAGAAACGTTCCGAGGGGATATTTTATTACTGATGCGCAGTGTGATGGGGGCCATTTATCTTATCGGTATGAATCGACTTGTATTGCGCTATCCACTGCCGCTGCTGATTTCGTTCGAAATGACTGCGGGAGCTCTTTCGCTGCTGCCCTTCGTACTCTGGCGTGCTGACGCCGCCTATTTTGCGGCCATCTCTTCGACAGGTTGGATCAGCTTAATTTATACATCTCTATTAGCTACTGCCTTAGGATTTTCTATACACAACTGGAGTTTAGCGAAGCTAGGTCCGTTCAGATCCTCTGCTTATGGGTACTTACTTCCTGTCACAGCAGCTATTGCAGGCTACATCTTTTTACATGAGTCTATTTCCCTGTATCAATGTTTGGGTGGTGTTGGGGTTTTGGCAGCTATGTACTTAGTACAGCGGGATCGTTCACAGAAGGTGAAACAGACCCTGCTAAGCGAACAAACAGCAAAGCTATAACCGAACAAATTTGCGAGGATGAAAAAGGGGTGTGCCCGTGCTGCGAGTATTGTTCAATGAACCGAAACGAATCGATAGCGGACTTCTTCTAGACGCCGGCAACGCGGTGAGAACGTATATTGAGCTGTTGGAATTTGAGGAGCATAGCCACCTAGCCGCAGAGTATCCTAAGTACCATAGACGGGCGATCTGGAGCAAGGGGTTTATCGATGCACTGGATGAGCTGGAACAGAGCAAATATTGCTGTGAGCGTTACGCTGAGCATATCAGTAAGGCGTTCGTGGAGGAAATGAATCCGCAAGAGATCGAAGAATATCATCGCTTTGTTTATTTTTATAAAAATGCCTTCATTCGATTGTTTTCAATCTTGGACAAATTGGGAACGTTTATGAATGATCTATTTGAGCTGAAAACAGAGACGCTTAAGTCTCGTTTCTCTTACTTTACCGTACTGCGCCGCATGCATGAAAAACATATTCACGGATCACTGGAGCTCCAGCTTTATAATCTCAAAATGGACTATAAATCAGCATTAGATCGACTGCGAAATCAACGAAATATGGAGATTCATTATATTAATGCTGAAATGCTGGATGATCTCATGCAAAAAGAACCTTTGCCCGGAGACCGAATTCACGTTGAAAATGTTAAATCAAATGTTGCCGATCTGCAGCAGGGATTTGATATGGTGTGCCGAACCTTAACAATAGCTTTCTCTTATATTACGGCAAGTATTGCAAAGGGGTAAGAGGACCATGGAATTAAAAGGCCGAACGGTTCTGATTACAGGCAGCGCCAAAGGCTTGGGCAAAATGACCGCGATCACCTTAGCACAGCGGGGCTGCCAGGTAGCTGTTAATTATGTACATAGTGAAAAGGAGGCCGCTGAGCTCGTTCTTCGATTGGAAGATCTAGGTGTTCGCAGCGTGGCGGTCCAAGGCGATGTTGCCAACCGCGAAGATATTATTCGTATGGTGGATCAAACGACATCAAAGCTCGGCCCGATTGATATTCTCGTGAATAATGCCGGCCCTTTTTTCCGAGAGCGGCGCTTCTTCGCTGATTATAACGTCGATGAGATTGAGTATCTGATGCGCGGCAATTTGCTCGGTGTCATGGAGCTTGATCATCTGGTACTGCCTATGATGCGGGAGAGACGCTGGGGACGAATCATCCATTTTGGATTCGGCAAGGCGGCTGAAGCTAGGGGCTGGACCCATCGCGCTGTATACGCGGCAGCTAAGGTAGGCTTGGTTTCCTTCACGAAGACATTAGCCGAAGAAGAAGCGAGTCATGGGATCACTGTCAATATGGTATGCCCAGGCGACATTCGAGGTAGGAACAAAGAACGGACAATGGATGAAGCGCGTCTGGAAGTTGATGGGGAAACACCGGTGGGCAGACCGGGGACAGGTGAAGATGTGGCTAGAGTCATTGATTTCCTTTGTTTACAGGCATCTGATTTCATTACTGGAAATATTATGGATATTTCCGGGGGCTTGGATCCGATCCAGCCATTACCGGTGCTTAACCAACGTAAAAACTAGTCCTTCTTACATATTGCAAAAAGAGCTTACCATAGAGGTAAGCTCTTTCTTATGATATAGTCGTAATTAGAATACCTGTACGACTTCAGTTATGCCTTCAACCTCTTCAACCAATGCGCGTTCTATACCAGCTTTCAACGTGATTGTTGAGCTTGGGCAGCTGCCGCAGGCACCCATAAGTTTCAGTTTCACAACACCGTCTTCTACATCAACGAGATCTACGTCACCGCCATCGCGTTGTAGAAAAGGACGGAGTTTATCTAAAACCTCAAGGACTTCATCATAAATTACTTCTTTTGTTTTTTCAGTCATTTGATTCATCTCCTTTCTTCTATTATTATATTACAATAATGTTTAAATGAAAATGGTTGTGGGCTTGAATATCAACATAAGGTGGAATTTATATAATGAGACCAATCATTGAGTTTTGTGCCAGTAATATGCACCATGGAACGGATAAAGTCATGAAAGCTTTGGAACAAAACCCTGACTTTGACGTCATGGAATACGGCTGCCTAGGCAATTGCGGGCAGTGTTATATGGAAACTTATGCGCTTGTGAATGGCGAAATCATTGCAGCTGAAAGCGCAGATGCTCTCCACGAGCGCATTTTAGACCGAATCAAAGAAATTGAAGCGATGTACGAACTTCTTGGAGACTGATCTTACCCGAAGTGGCGTTTCGATTTCCACAGTACTCCGCTTTTGAGAATACGAGCGATTTTACCCGTCATTAGCGTACGTTTACCCATGATCCCGAAGCCGGCCTTTTTACCGAGTGAACCCAGCGTACCTCTGAGTTTAATTTTACCAAGACGAGGCGTATCGCCTTTCCAAATCGCCAGCATGGCTTCGGCAATCTGCTTGCCTTGAGCTTGTGCTGCTTGCGCACTTGGAGAGAACGGTAGGGAAGCGCAATCCCCTACGACGAACACTTCTTGGTAATCTGGAATTTGATGATACTCGTTAAGGAGGATACGGCCTTGGCGGTCTTTGGGCACATTCAAAGCCTCTACGATTGGATTGGGCTGAATACCTGCTGTCCAGATTGTAGCATCGGTTTTAATAATTTCATCCCCATTGTACAAATCTCCACCATCTAGTCGGACTAACGATACTTGAGGACGAAGTTCAATATGATGTTCGGTCATCCATTCGCGGACGTACTGCTGCAAATTGCTTGGGAAAGCCGAAAGTAAGCTTGGACCACGATCAATTAATCGAATGTTCAAATCAGCACGGCTTTCACGGAGCTCAGCAGCCATTTCAACACCGCTTAGACCTCCTCCAATAATGGAGACTTGTCCATATGGTGCAATGTCATTAATGCGCTGGTAGGTAGCACGTGTTTGGCAAAGAGTCTGAATGCTGGAAGAGTACTCTTTAGCACCGACAATTCCGTGATAACTGTCCACACAACCCAGACCAATAACTAACCAGTCGTAGGATAGCGGTTCTTGATCTTCAAAAAGAATTTGCTTGTTGTTCAAATCGACACTAGATACCTCACCGAACGTTAGAAGCAACCGTGGGTCG
The DNA here is from genome assembly GCF_025369935.1 of Paenibacillus andongensis. Classification (NCBI taxonomy): domain Bacteria; kingdom Bacillati; phylum Bacillota; class Bacilli; order Caryophanales; family Paenibacillaceae; genus Paenibacillus; species Paenibacillus andongensis. The sequence goes on from NZ_CP104467.1 coordinate 1,674,483, forward strand.
TTCGGGTAGGCAACGCGAATATGAGTTTCAGCAATCGTACCTGAAGCTAGTGCATAATATTCTGTTTTTAACCCTTGAAAAGGGCTTCGGTCAATAAGTACTAGCAGTGTATCTTCTGGTAAATCCTTCTCCAGCATGTTTAAGGCTATGGTCAAACCGCCATAACCTCCTCCAAGAATCACGAACTTTTTCATTCCATCCAATATCCCTTCTGAACAATATCTCTTCTCTAGTATGACTAATATACTCTGATTTCATTATAAAAGGTGTCGCGTTCAACAGGAACGCGTCCTGCGCCTTTAATGAGATAAACGAGTTCATCACGTGTAAGACCTTCCGGTGATAATGCTCCAGCAGCATGAGAAATCTTCTCTTTCACAATCGTACCATGTGCGTCTGAAGCACCGAAAGCGAAGGATAGCTGAGTCAATTTCGTACCAATGTTGATGAAATAAGCCTTAATATGTGGGAAATTATCCAGCATCAAACGACTAATCGCAATGGTTTTCAGTTCATCCCAAGCTGGTACCCGTTGCTTGAGGCCTGCGTTTTTGCTTGCTGGTTGAATGGAATTAGGAATGAATACTAAGAAGCCGCCTGTTTCATCTTGAAGCTCACGCAGCAGCATCATATGACGAATACGTTCTTCTTTCGTTTCAATGGAGCCGTACAGCATCGTTGCGTGAGTTTTCATACCGAGCAAATGAGCGTTACGGTGTACGTCGATCCATTCCTCAGAGGACGCTTTTTCTACTTTCATTTTAGTCCGGTAGCGCTCAGTCAGAATTTCGGCTCCTCCTCCAGGAAGAGTGGACAAACCTGCATCCATTAGCGTTTTCAGGACATCGCGGAAGCTGAGACCACTGATACGCGAGAAAAATTCTATTTCAGCTGCTGTATGAGCTTTAATCGTAACGTCAGGGTAGGCTTGCTTCAGCTGGCGGATACAATCCACATAATATTCAAAAGGCAAATGCGGGTTATGCCCTTGGCTAATATGAAATTCTTTAATTTCTGGATTAAAATGTTCAGCTACATAATCTAACATTTGACTAGGTGTCAGTGTGTATGAGCCTTCTTCACCTTCGTCGCGGCGGAAATGACAAAAAGCACAATGTTCCTCGCACACATTCGTAAAGTACAAACTCATATTTTGGACAAAATAAACCTTGTTTCCGTTCAAGCGCGTATTCACTTTGTTAGCTAATTGACCAATGGTTAGCAAATCGTCCGATTCATACAAAAATAGCCCATCTTCCATAGATAGACGCCTGCCGTTCTCAACTTTTTCAGTAATTTCGGCCATCCGTTTAACCGGGTCTGTCGTCACAACACTCATTATTATTCCTCCTCTGAATAGTAAATAAAGTCCATACTGAATCGACGCATTCACCTAGTTAAGGACCAAATGCGTTAGGCGGTGTGAGACGCTCGCGTACCTGTTCATCCAGTTCGGTTCAGGAATTCACACCAGTTCAAAGTCTCCTCGCTCAGGGAACCTTTGAGCTTTGTTTCTTCTATATACGTGCAATCCATCCATCCCATTATAAACCTACGTGTTGGGAGGGGCAATATCATTTAGATGGAGATAAATTGACAATATACAAATAGGACATAATTTTTCCTATTATATTAGGAAATGTTATTCCCAATATTAACAAATTCCTGTATACTATTGCAATGTGATTACGTAGGGCTAAAGGTGATTATATCGTGATACCAGTATTCGTGACCGAACCACAGGAACGATTAAATATAAAAATAGAACAGCTTCGAGGCCAAATGGTTTCCTTAGGTACGACATACGGCTTCCTTCATCCTGAAGTGCAGCAATGCAGTCGAGAGCTCGATCAATTGCTGCTGCAATATTACGCTATAGGACATAACCTTAAAGTTTATGGATGAAATGGCTCTGAATGACTGCGCAGCTGCCCTTGAGCAATGCGCCAGATAGGAGTATACTTGATAGTAAGCATTACGAAAACTTAGTATAATGCCAGTTTTCCATAAGGAGAACTTTAGGGAGGGATTTCCGTTATGATTAACATTAGTGAATCAGCGTCAGATAAGATTAAAGAGCTTCTATCTTCTGAAGAATCACCGAACCTGTTCTTGCGTCTAGGTGTCAAAGCCGGAGGCTGCAGCGGTTTCTCTTACGGCATGGGCTTCGATGATGAGCAGAAGGATGACGATAAAGTTTTCACCATTCATGGCCTCAAGGTCGTTGTGGACGAAGACAGTTCCAAATATTTATACGGTGTTGAAATTGACTACACAGACGCAGGCATGGGCGGCGGGTTCTCCATTAACAATCCGAATGCTGTAGCTTCCTGTGGATGCGGCTCTTCCTTCAAAGTGAAGGACGAAGAGGGCTTAGTTGAGAAATGCGACGATAAAGTAGAAGCTTAATAACGATAAGATTTAATCCTTCTGAGCATGTGTATTTTTTAATACACTTGTCTTGGGAGGTTTTTTTGTTTTCATCTTTGTATTTTCATCTTAGTAAAGACAAACCATGGAGTGTTACAATATACATAAATAGGAATTCCTTCAGTTGGTGAGAGGAGTTGAATCCTTAAGTGAATTGGAATTTTAATGTTTCAATCATCTCTACAATTGTTGTCATCTTCGTTTTAGTGTTGTTTTACCGAAATAGGGAAGAGGACGAAGGATATCTAGGGTGGAAATTAGTCGGATATTACATTTTAGGTACATTCAATTTAAAAGTTGGTATTTTAATTCCTATTGGATTTATTATTTGGCTGCTGTTGTTTTACCCGAAGACGAACCGAATAATAAAGAGATATTCAGCTATTTTTGGATTACTTATGATGTTGATTGGCCATTGGATTTATTAGCTCCCCGAGTGCAGGAAAGTTGCACTTGCGGAGCCTTTTTTACATTAATTATATAAAATATAAAACTAGCGGAACCCCTTTAAGCATGGAGAGAATAGAATAGATTGTAAGGTTTGGTTTAGTTACTAGTGATAGAAGAAGGAGGTGTGTCCATGGCAACTAAACAGGAATTTATTGAGATCATTGCACCTATTGCAGTGAAGCTTCGCCTAGAGAACTCACCGATCTATCCTTCAGTAAGAATCGCGCAAGCTATGCAGGAGACAGGGGGCAATTTGAATGCGTGGAACAATCTAGTCGGTTATAAGGTTGGTAATGGGCTTCTGACGCCTTATTGGCAGGGGGATCGCGTTTCAACAACGACATGGGAAGTTATTGGAGGTATACGCTATGATAACGTACCGGGAGATTTTCGCGCATATCCGACGATTGAGGCAGGGTTTCGTGATCAGGATTTACTTTTTGGATTCCCTCGTTATGCTAGTGTCAGGACGGCTGGAAGTCCTAGTGAGCAAGCGAAAGCATTGCAAAGCAGTGGATATGCAACGGATCCCTCTTATGCGAGTAAGTTGGATACGATTATTCAAACCTATGGTTTAACTCACTTTGATGAGGAGGTCGTTCGTATGTTAGAGAAATTGCAGGAACAAATCGTAGACTTACAAAATAGAGTTAGTTCCTTAGAGGAGCAAGCGGCGCTGGATGTTGTACCACAATGGGCGAAAGCCGCTGTAGACGCTGCGGTCAAAGCAGCATTAATCGATACTCCGGAGAAAGGGAGTTATGATTTCTATCGATTATTAACGGTGCTGCATCGCAAAGGGATCATCTAATGGCATGGAAGAAAAAAGGCCGCTAGTGTATAACGGGTTATTTCTCCCTAATACACCATGCGGCCTTTAATTTTAACATTATCACCATACTTGGCTTTCATGAGCTTACTTTGCTCTAGCATAAATGCGTAAATTTCTTTCAAACGGTTCTTGCGAGGTTTAATCGTTTCTTTAATTTCACCATTTAGTACAATATCGTAGACGATCATGTCTTTCGCTCCTTTGTTTTGTCTTTCTACTATCATTGTAGGCTATGAATATTAATTGACGATTAAAATTTCTTTTCAATTGTGTGAACAAGTTTAAAGTTTTGTTAAGTGAGCGTAAAGTATTTCTAAGATTTCGATCAATTTTTTTTATCGGCAGACGGAAGGATTAGCGTGTGCATAACTTTATGCACAATATCCCCTATCCATACAGCGCGTTTATGGGACATATTAACAATCTACCCACAGGATATGCACATGTATCTGTGGATAACGGAACGCTTGTTCTAATTTTGCCCCCATGATAATATAATTACAAATTATAGAATAAAGGTGATTTCAGTGAGACAAATTAGTGACGAAACATTGATCGACTCTTATTACAAAGCATTGGATTTGAGATTGGAATCAGATTTTGTTGACCTGTTGCTCGCAGAAATACAGAGACGTAATTTAAAACTGCACGTCTACATCAAGGATGAAACCCCGCTAAACTAGAGCGTTTCTTCATGAAGTTATTTGGATGGTAAAATTCTGGTGGCAGTTGGCGCAGTTTACCAGATGAAGGCATTGATTATGCTGTGAATCTAGTGTCCCATCTGACATGGAGATATCATCAATCTCTCGATAAGGAGAGTAGGGGCCTAGATAGTCACTCCATTTTCCGCAATCATTCATCTGTTGTGAACAAACAGGACACTCGGCATTCAGCTCCTGTAGACCGTTGCAAACTGGACATATATATGACAAAGGGGTATTCCTCCTAATCCATAGATTAGGTTTAGAATACCCCATTTTATTTAAGAAGATTAAAATTTTAAGTTACTACTGTGTCCAGGTGAAAGCTTTGCATTAGGATCGATATAGACTTTAGCGTTATTAATTGCAGTAGGTGCTTCACCGAAGCCAACAGCAATCAGTTTCAATTTCCCCGGATAAGTTGTGATATCTCCAGCAGCGAAGATGCCTGGAATGTTTGTTTCCATTCTGGAGTCAACAACGATTGAGCCGTTTTCAATCTCAAGGCCCCACTCGGAGATCGGTCCAAGGGAAGAAACGAAGCCGAAGTTAATGATAACAGCGTCGACATCATGTACGGTTTCTTCGCCTGATTTGATATCTTTAAGCGTGACTTGTTCAATGCGGTCACTACCGTGAAGTTTAGTGATTTCCGTTGGAGTTACAACGTTTACTTTGGAGTTCATCAGGTTTTCTACACTGTGCTCATGTGCACGGAATTTATCTCTACGGTGAATAAGCGTAACTTTCTCCGCGATAGGCTCAAGCATTAAAGCCCAGTCAACAGCTGAATCGCCGCCGCCGCTGATTAACACTTTCTGGCCAGCAAAAGCATTCAAATCGCTAACGAAGTAATGCAAGTTTTTCTTCTCGAATTGCGCAGCTTCCGGTAATTCAAGACGACGCGGCTCGAATGCGCCAACCCCACCCGAAATAATAACGGCGCGACTGTAATGTATGCCTTTATCTGTTGTTATTTCGAAGAGACGCTCTTCTTTTTTGATCACTTGGTGTACTTTCTCTTCCAAGCAAGTGTTGATTTGAAAGTGTTTCATTTGAGCCAATAAGTTGTCCACTAGTTCTTGTGCAGTTACTTTCGGAAAGCCAGCTACATCATAAATGTATTTCTCAGGATATAAAGCTGCAAGCTGACCACCAAGCTGCGGCATACTTTCGATAATTTTAACGGATGCTTGGCGCATACCTGCATAGAATGATGCGAACATGCCAGCAGGGCCACCGCCAATTACTATGATATCTACGATATCTTGATTTGTTTCTCTCTCGTTCATTGTTTAAACTCCTCCGATTCATTTCCTTTGTTGTGTGTGATTCTCCTGAGTACAGTCACAATCATTATTCCATTATAAACGTCTCTTCTATTGAAGGAAACAGAAAAGTGAGATTTCTTTATATAAATCGCTTATATATATGATAAATAATGCTTACATTGGTTGGTCAGGTTAGAAGGGCCTGTACGCCTTATTTTAAAGGAAAATAGCACTTGATATTTACTTATGAAAATTATATTATATCATGAGAATAGTTTTAAGCATGTTGTGACTAATTTCATCCTGTTTCATCATAATTCGCTGCGATTGTGAGCAAACTAGAGGCAGTATACTACTTTTGAAGCTGTTTGTGTAATTTTTCACAAGATAGAGAAACCATAGGACAATAAATACGGATATGGAAGTGAGAGAGAAATGAGTAGAATACCAAGAATCGTAATTTTAGGAGCAGGCTATGGCGGAATCCTTTCCGCAATTCGTTTGCAAAAAGAGTTAAATTACAATGAAGCCGATGTAACACTTGTAAACAAACATGACTATCATTACATTACTACCCATCTTCATATGCCTGCTGCAGGAACGGATAATCCTGAAAATGCACGCGTGAACATTTTGAAATTGATTGATGAATTTAAAGTTGATTTCGTGAAATCCACCGTTACTCAAATCCGTCCGCACGAGAAAAAGGTTATTCTCGAAGATGGTACACTTTCTTATGACTACCTGGTTATTGGTCTTGGTGGTGAAGCTGAAACTTTCGGTATCCCAGGTCTTAAAGAAAACGCATTGAACATTCGCAGTATCAACAGCGTTCGCTTCATTCGTGAACACATTGAATATCAATTCGCGAAGTTCAAGCGTGAACCAGACCGCAAAGATTACCTGACATTCGTTATCGGTGGAGCAGGGTTTACTGGCATCGAGTTCATTGGTGAACTTGCTGACCGTATTCCACAGCTTTGCAAAGAGTTCGACGTAGATCCTTCCCTTGTGAAGATTTATAATATTGAAGCAGCTCCAACGGCGCTACCTGGATTTGATCCAGAGCTTGTTGAGTATGCGATGAAAGTGTTGACTGACAAAGGCATTACTTTCAAAATTGGCACAGCAATTAAAGAATGTACACCTGAAGGTGTGCTGATCGCTGGTGATGAGTTCATCAAAGCAGCTACAGTTGTTTGGACAGGCGGTATCCGCGGTAACCATATGCTTGATGAAGCTGGCTTCGAAACGATGCGCGGCAGAATTAAAGTCGATGAGTACCTGCATGCACCTGGGTTCGATAACATCTATGTTGTAGGTGACTGTTCTATCGTGATGAACGATGAAGGCAGACCATACCCTCCAACAGCTCAAATCGCTATGCAGCAAGGTGAAGCTGTTGCGCACAACCTGATTGCTTCCATTCGCGGTTCGCAAATGAAAACTTTCAAATACTCCAACAAAGGTACAGTTGCTTCCTTAGGTAAAGGTCAAGCTATCGGTATTGTTGGTTCCCGTAAGCTCAAAGGTAACGTTGCAGCCATGATGAAAAAAGTGGTTGATATGAGATACCTCTACATTATCGGCGGTATTCCACTAGTTATACGTAAGGGACGTTTCTAGTCATCATTATTTAACGGGGGGATCGCCATGCGGCACTGCAGTGTCCAAGTAAGAGGACTTCTTACCCGGGATGAACTGGATCGTTACCATGCCCTGATCGAGGTCGGTCACTTTTTAGAGACTGAGAAACGCTATGATCATGTAGCTGTTGTGCAAAAGGAAATTGATATCCTTATTCTTCCCGCAATTGAACGATTGAAGGAAAAAAGTCGTCAGCGTGACCGAGATACCGAAGAGTATCTAGCCCGCAAAGCTCAGATGGAAGCCGAATTAGCGGCTGCTCTGCGTGACGACGACGATGAGGATTGATTGTATGATAAGAAAGCTTTGCTCCTCATTGAGCAAGCTTTCTTTTTTTGCTTCATTCACCTTCAAGGGCTGTTTACCCTCTTTCAAAAATGTGCACAATGTTGATTGTATGTAGTTATACAAAAAGAGTGAAGGACATGGTCCCTCACTCTTACGTTATATCTTAAATTTGAATTAATTTTACAAATTTATCAGGTGTCAGCAGGTTGCCGACATAGAAGTCGCCGAACTCACCGAAACGTGCGCTCACTTCGTCGAAACGCATTTCATATACGAGCTTTTTGAAATGAAGAGGATCATCGGAGAACAGGGTTACGCCCCACTCCCAATCATCGAGTCCTACGGAACCCGTAATGATTTGTTTGACTTTACCTGCGTATGTTCGACCAATCATGCCATGGCTGCGCATCATCGTTTTGCGATCTTCGGCAGGCAGCATGTACCAGTTGTCATTGCCTTCGCGACGCTTATTCATCGGATAGAAGCAGATGTGCTTCGATTTAGGCAGGATAGGCTTCAAGCGGGCTTGAATTTCCGGATCTTCCGAAGGATCCACGCCTGGCTTAGCTAGGTAACTGCTTAATTCTACAATGGATACGTAGGAATAGACCGGGATTGTAAAAGCGGCGAAGCTTGATTTATTAAACGTATTTTCCAATTCATTCAGTTCTTCAAGCGTTTCGCGCATTTGCATGAATACAAAGTCGGCTTTCTGACCAACGATGCTATAAACGGCAGTACTGCCTAGTTTATCGTTCTCGAATTGCTGCCACTGGGACAGGAATGTATTCAGCTCGTCCGTTGCATGCTTACGCTCCTGCGGGGTTGCGGCATGCCATGCGTTCCAGTCGATCAGACGGAAATCATGGAGCGCATACCAGCCTTCAAGGGTTTGTACGGCTTCACTCATTGGTTTTCCTCCATTCAAGGGCTAATATCCCCTACATTGTATCCAATTCATGGGGAAAGGGCAAATGAACAAAGGGTGAAGAGGGAAATGTTCAATTTGTGTACACTTTACCTGCGACATTTCGTGGATTACAATTATAAGGAAGTCAGATAGATGAACGGGCTTCTTACATTGCTAAGGGGGAACATACATTGTTACAAATGGTCATTGCCACTGTCTTAATGGTAGTGTTATTTTTTGGGATCGGGTTTATTTTGAATATGCTAATGAAAACAACATGGTTTCCACTCTATGCTTTTATAGCTTTGGTTATCGGTGTTGTTATTTATGGTTCAATAGGAGAGGCGTCTTTTCTTTCCAGCGGAGATAGTTTTACAATTGTTGATATTGTTCCGGCTATCGGTGGCTTGGTTGGCGCTATTTTAAGTGGATCGGCCATTAAAGCGCTGAGGATTAGAGGCTTCAAAATGTTTTAAGGTTCTCATAGAAATAGGCAGAACTGGTCACGATAAGGTTGAGTTACCTAATTTGACCTTACGGAGGAGACTATTTTGCCTTTGGCTCTTGTGAACGGAACCCAATTGTATTATGAGATTACGGGGACTGGCACCCCAATCGTCTTTATTCATCCACCTTTATTAACGTCACAGACTTTTGCTTATCAAAGAGAGCGGCTTTCGGACCATTTTCAAGTCATTACTTTCGATATCAGGGGGCACGGCGCGAGCAAGTCGTCAGCACGTACATTTAGCTATGCGCTTATTGTTGAAGATATAAGACAGTTGCTGGATTACCTGGGTATTGAAAAAGTGTTCCTGTGCGGCTATTCGACAGGTGGCACCTTAGTGCTGGAAGCGCTCCTCACATATCCGAAACGCTTCCTTGGGGGAATCGTAGTTAGCGGGATGTCTGAATTAACAGATCCTTATAATAAAGGCAGGGTTTGGCTCGCAGTGCAGATGGCCGGTTCTGGTCTCTTTATGAATTTGTTGAAAAAATCGATTGCCATTGGGAATGCGGATAATGCGGCTACTTATCACGAACTGTACCAAAGCTCCGTTAGCGATGATGCAAAAATTGTGAAGCCGTATTTTGAACAGTCACTTACCTACAACTGTACCCGCCGTCTCCGGGGCATCCATCATCCGATCCTACTGATTTATGGTCAAAAGGACCGTGCATTTAAGCGGTATGCGAACATACTCCATGAAGAGCTGCCGCATAGCTCCCTCTATTTCATCAAGGATGCTAAGCATCAAATCCCGCTTAAAAACCCTTCAAAGATGAATGACTTGATCCGCCTCTGGGCGGACAGTCTGGATGATCATCAGACACAGCGAATACTGTTGGACTTAGCGATTGCAAAGAAGCTAAATCCGGCTTTGTATGGTGAGGATACCCATGAAACTCAGCTGCCACTTCATTAAAACCAACCGGTAGCTTGAAGAGCTTGTTGATTAAACTCAACTGGCTCTATTTTTATATCCAAAAATCAAGGGTAATTTATCCGCCGCAAGGTTCGTAATGCTTATAAAAACATGCTGGAAGTACAGTCTAACAGCTAATTTGTCGGAATCTGACCATCCGAAAGGTTGGTTTTTTCATTTTAGGTAATATTATCTTTCTCTCTGAGATACCAAGCGTGTCGATTTTTGTGGTAGACTAATAGAGAGAAACCGAGAAGCTTACATAGCTGTAATTGGTTGAGGCAGGATGGTGCTGTAACGGAATGAGAATGACGAATATGCTGCATTTCACCGAGAACCACAGGTTTTGTGTGAACCGTGAGTTTTCTTTGAGCAGTCTGGATTATAAAATGTTAGCAATGATGTATCAACCTATGATTGGCGGATTGGCGATTAGTCTCTATCAAGCTCTCTATCTGCAGATGAGTGCAGAAAAAGTCGGATATTCGCCTCTGGAACAACAGCGAAAGCTGTTTCTACTACTCGAGCTTGAGCAGGGGGAGCGAGGACGCAAATATCTAATAGAGCAATCTTCGAAGCTTGAAGCCATTGGGCTCCTGCAGACAACTCGCAAATTTCTGCCGGGCGAAGAAGACTATGTCTTCGTATACACCTTGTTCCCCCCGCTTGGCCCCAATGAGTTTTTCCGCAATCAGCATTTGACTCTTCTGCTCCGCGATAAGGTCGGTAAGTTCATGCTCCTATCCCTTCGGGAAGAGCTGCTCTCGCCAGAGCCGGAAGAGTGCCGTGACGCGAGTGAAGAGAATCTGTCTGTACCGTTCTATGATCTATTCCGCCTCAATACCCAGGTGGTCGACTACGAACTAGAGCAAGCCCTGTATGAGGCCTCGGCCAGTAAACAGGGAGAGGCTCGGATGGACGTGACAACCAAAGGATTCCAGTATGCGGATATTATTATGAGGTTCCCGCGAGGGGCGAGCAATCGAGTTTTTGTTGAGGCTCTCAAGCATAAACCGGATCAGATGGCTGCGATTAATATTGTGGCGAAGAAGTATAACCTATCACTTCAGGAAACATGCCGTTTGCTGGATGAGGATGGCGCATTCACCGAAGAGGGCGAACTGCAGATGGATCTTATGCAGTATAATGCGAATCTGTTCTACCGACAGAGCAAGAAGCGGGATGAGGAACGAGAGCGAACGTTGTCCAGGTCGGAAGAGAAGTCTCAAGGTGAAGCGAACGAGGATATGCTAGACACGTCTGGAGACAAGTCAGTCGAAATGGCTTATTACTTAGAAGTGCCGCAGCAGCTCCGCGGCGAATGCACAGATCATCAATACAATTACATTATGCGAAATGAGCCGTACACGGCAGTTCTGAAAATGTTCTTCACTCAGGGCTCCATTCCGGACGGTGTACTTAATATATTTGAGAAGATTGATTTGAATTATAAATTGAAAGAGGAAGTCATTAATGTTTTGATCCACTTCCTACATATCGACCGCCGCTCGTGGGCTAAGTCTTCGATTGAAGCGGTCGCATCGGATCTGCTGGGCAAGCAAATTGCCACTTACGAACAAGCCGTGGAATACGTGCGTGAGAAAATCAGCTACAAACAGAAGGCCGCTTCCAAAGTGGAGGCCGCTAAAGCTAGCGGCGGTTCTGTAACGAGAGGTCGACAAGGCAAGACGCAGAAGCCTCATATTCCGATCGTAGTGCCGGATGCCGGGACAGCGGCTGCTTCGAGACTGACGGATGAAGAGCTGGAAGCCGCAAGAAGGATGGCGCAGAAGCTGGACGAGCGCTTTAATCGGAAGAGCTGACGGTTAGTGTCGATGGAACAACGTACAAGAGAATTATAAGGAGGTGCAGGAAGCATGGATTCCCTGTCTCACTTACTCAAATCAATGCCGCAATCCGAATGGAGACGGAAGGCAGAAGCGAAAATTAAAGTTGTCATGGACGACGTCCTAGTTCACAAATTTCGTCAAAAGTATCCATTCGTCGATGACTATACTATTAAGATTAATATGAACAAGCTTTATCAATATGTGACAGAGTACAAAAACTGTTCCAACTGTCCAGGTTTAGAAAACTGTCCCAATGATATGACAGGACATTATACGATGTTAACAGCCGACTCCGTCAATGAAAAACCGTTTGTTCATGAGGAGAAGGTTGCTTGCAAGAAGTTCAACGCGAAACAGCTGCAGGATGCCATAAACGGCCGAATCCGCACCTTTCACGTGGATCCGCGGATGATCTCGCGCAGCTACTCGTTTGGAGATATCCTTGAAACGGATCTGGATCGGGCGAAAGCCGTTATGCAAATTAACGACTATGTCAGCCTGACGATGGAAGAAGGACTTCAGACTAGAGGACTCTACTTGTCAGGATCATTTGGAACGGGGAAGACGTTCCTGATGGGCTACATGCTGCACCAGCTGGCCAAAGTCGGTATGACAGGTGCAATTGTCTATATGCCGGATTTTGCCGAGGACTTGAAAGGAATGTTCCAAGAGCCCTCCAAACTGAAGGAAACGATTGATCTACTAAAGGAAACGGATCTGTTAGTTTTCGATGATATTGGCGCGGAGAATTTGAATCCGTGGCTGCGAGATCATGTTATTGGCGCTATCGTGAATCATCGCATGAATCGTAAGCCGACCTTTTTCACGTCCAATTATGCGCTCTCTGATTTGGAGAAGCATTTCAGCTTCACGAATAAAGATGGTGACGAAGAGTACAAGGGACAGCGGATAATGGACCGCATTCGTCCTTTCGTCGATGTGGTTGTGGTAACTGGTACGAACAAGCGTGGGAAATAACAAAAGCTGTGCAGATGCGTTCATCTGTACAGCTTTTTTACATTATTGCTTCTTCAACAACTCTAATTCAGCGGTCACATTTTCAATCATTTGCACGAATGGCGTTAATTCCTGAGCACTTGCAGCTTACCGCCTATAAAAAGCACGGCATGAAAAAAACCGCTTCGCACCAAGTGCAAAACGGTTCTCTTCCAGGCTTGGACATTCTTATTTCATAACTTGAATCACGGTTGCAATGGCTGCAATTACAAACAAAAAGCCAAAGAAAACGCCAAAGCCAATGCCTACATCCATGAAATCATTGCGCGGTTCTTCATACACGTGAAGCTCAGGGTGTTTAGGATCGCTCATGTGGTTACCCCCCAACGTCCGACATTCGTATGTTTAAGCTTAGTATACCCAAATTCGTCGAAAGTTGTAAAGCTTATCAAAGTGACAATTATGCAAACAATAAAAGATAGCAGCGGAAAGGTTGAAATAAGACTTGACTCTAACATTAGTGTCATGGTTTACAATGAAATCATCCTTACTTGATCAAGGAAAAGGAAAAAGGTGAAGGCCATGCGGATTAGTGAGTTATCCAAGCTTACCGGAGCCAGTATTCGTTCTTTGCGGTATTATGAGGCGAAAGGGCTAATCGCAACACAGCGTGAAGAAAACGGATATCGGGTATTCAACCAGATGGCTGTTGAGCGCGTGAAGACTATTCAGTTTTATTTGAGCTTAGGCTTTACGACCGAACAGATTGAAAGCTTTCTGAACTGCGTCATGAAAAATCAGGAGTCTATGTGCGATGATTTGCTGCCACTCTACACAGAGAAGCTCGAAGAAATCGAACAACAGATGAAGATGCTGCAGCTGCTGCAAGCGAATTTGAAGGATCGTATTGCTTATATCGAGCAGCAAAGACTTCAGGGGCTGCCTGTAGGTTTACCTGCTAAGTAGATCCATCTTCAACTTTTTGCTAACTTATGGCTTGGTTGAAATGACCCACTGGTGTGGTATACTTTACATGTTGACGTTCATCGGTAGCTAGGTACTACTTGATGTTATAAATCAAATCCATTCTTAGAAGGAGGAACTATCATGTCAATCGTGAATGTTTCTGATAACAGCTTTAAAACCGAAGTTGAAGGAGAAGGTACAGTACTTGTAGACTTCTGGGCACCTTGGTGCGGACCTTGTAAAATGATCGCTCCCGTTTTGGAAGAGCTTGATAAAGAAATTGAGTCCTTGAAAATCGCAAAAGTAAACGTGGATGACAATCCAGAGTCTGCTGCTCGCTTTGGCGTTATGAGTATCCCAACATTGATCGTTTTCAAAGACGGACAGCCTGTTGATAAAGTGGTTGGCTTCCAATCCAAAGAAGCGCTGAAAAATGTTGTTTCTCGTCATCAATAATTTGTTACAAACTAGAAACAATTGTTCGTGAGAAAAAGCTCTTTTTCTGCTATGCTGAAAAGGAGCTTTTTTTTGTTTTCCGAAAAAGGGGAGCGTTTATAAAAATGGTGACTACTGCGTCGAATATGTTGTACGAAATACAACAATTGTTCGTGCAGAACTTAGCTGGGAAATATGGAATGAGTTTTTGTGTGAGAGGAGATTGGATGCATGACCGAGCATGAGCATGAGGACGCTGGAGTCCGCGAACAGAGTTTGGAAGTAATTAAACACAAGCTGAGCTTATTACCGGATAAGCCAGGTTGTTATATTATGAAAAACCGCGAAGGTACCATCATATATGTGGGAAAAGCAAAAGTTCTTAAGAATCGTGTGCGCTCCTATTTCACAGGGAGTCACAGTGCGAAGACGCAAAAACTAGTCAGCGAAATCCGCGACTTTGAATATATAATTACCTCCTCCAACATGGAGGCATTGATTCTAGAGTGTAATCTGATTAAGCAGCATCATCCGCGGTACAACGTACTCTTGAAGGATGATAAAACGTTCCCTTACATCAAGATTACACATGAAGAGCAGCCGCGCTTAGAAGTCACGCGGCGGGTATTTAAAGATAAGGGCAAGTACTTCGGCCCTTATCCGAATGCCTTTGCGGCCCAGCAGACGAAGAAGCTGCTGGACCGGCTTTATCCGCTGCGCAAGTGCAAGACCATGCCCGAGAAAGTATGCCTATACTATCATATCGGCCAGTGTCTCGCGCCTTGCGAATTCGACGTATCTGCCGAGACGAACGAGCGGATGGTGCAAGAGATCAGTCGTTTCCTGAACGGGGGACACGACGTTATTAAAGAAGAGCTGACGGCCAAAATGCTGGCCGCAGCGGAGGAACTGAACTTCGAACGCGCCAAGGAGCTGCGCGATCATATCATGAACATCGACGCCGTGATGGAGAAACAGAAGATCACGACGGCAGATGCGCTAGACCGCGATGTGTTCGGTTACGCAGTCGACAAAGGCTGGATGGCTGTGCACATCCAGTACATGCGGCAAGGCAAACTAATCGAGCGGCACGTCTCGCTGTTTCCGTATTACGGTGATGAATACAATGACTTCATCACCTATGTGACTCAAGTCTACAGCGACAATCCGGCGCTGCCGAAGGAGATCTTCCTGCCGACGATACCGGTACAGACGGCAGTTGCCCCTACTACTGCACCATCAGATGCCCTACCTGATGCTCCCACTGAAGCCTCAATAGACACATCTGCCGAAGTCCCAGCAGAAGTTGTAGCTCAAGTTGAGGCTGAAGAGAAGGATGTCCGCGAAGCTTTGGAATCCTGGCTCAAGGTCAAGGTGCATATCCCGCAGCGAGGGCTGAAGAAGCAAATGGTCGATATGGCCAAAGACAACGCCCGCAATGCGCTGGATGAGAAATTCCGCTTGGTGGAGCGCGATGAGCGCCGCACAACCAAAGCGGTCGAGAATCTTGGAGAGTGGCTCGGCACGGGAACGATTCGCCGTATCGAAGCGTTCGATAACTCGAACATACAAGGGACGAATCCGGTTTCTGCGATGGTCGTCTTCGTGGACGGCAGGCCCGATCGTAAGGAGTACCGCAAGTACAAAGTCAAGACGGTCGTTGGGCCGGATGACTATGAAACGATGCGCGAGGTCATTCGTCGGAGGTACGAGCGTGTACTTAAAGACAATCTCACAATGCCTGATCTGATCGTCGTGGACGGAGGGAAAGGGCAGATCTCAGCCGCCGTCGACGTGCTGGAGAATGAACTAGGCCTGTTCATTCCGATCTGTGGTCTTGTGAAAGATGCCAAGCACAAAACAGCGCAGCTCATGATTGGAGATCCCGCTGAAGTCGTGCCACTGCCGCGAGACAGCCAAGAGTTTTACCTGCTGCAGCGGATCCAAGACGAGGTTCACCGTTTCGCGATTACATTTCACCGCGAAACTAGGGCGAAGTCAATGGTTGTATCACAACTGGACGCGATTCCCGGCATCGGGGAGAAGCGCCGTAAGGCATTGCTTAAGCACTTTGGCTCTGTGCGCAAAATAAAAGAGGCTGAAGTTCAAGACTTCAAGCCTCTGGGTATAGGTGAGAAATTAGCTAGCGAGATTCTCAAAGCGCTTCAAGGCGAGGCGGCGGCTCCCCAGGAATAAGGGGACCCCGCCTTTTTCCATGCAGCCAGGCTAGCAGCAAGCCGATCAAACCAGGCAGCAGGATGTAGAAAATGCCAGCAAGCACATCGCTTACATGTCCGAGAGAGAAGAGGGACATCCCCATGAGGATGCTGTCCATGCAGGCATGAGCGAAAACGGCGGTAATGAAACCATATTTGAGGAAGACATAACCTAGAATAATGCCTATGACGGTGACCTCGATTAGCCGAGTATAGACTGGATAAATGGGATACTGGGTATGACTGGCTGCCCAAATCACACTGGGAATGACAATTGCAATAAAGTTTGAGCGGAATAGCTTTTTGAATAGCATGATGCCGAGCAGTCGGTAGGTTGCCTCTTCAGATATGGCAGCAACCCAGGCCATAAGCGGGAAGAAGCGGGGTTCCACCATATTAAGAACAGAGTCGGACGGATCGTTCACAGACCAAACATCGAAATTCACTTCACCTGTGTAAAAGAGCACCTGCTGAACGCCTAAGATGAAAAGAGCCAGTAAATAACCGCGCCCCATGCCGCTATAAACCTCAGTCCCAAATGAGGCCTCCTTCCAAGCTGGCCATTTCCGCTCCCCGATTGAATGCCACAATCCATTACCTGCTACTAAAGCTAGATATAGAGATATGCCGAGCAGCACAGTCACGACATTCATGAAAATAATAGCAGCCCATGTTGCGAAATCATCGTTCAGAACTCCACTCATAGACCTAAACGCAGGGTACATATTAAAGTTGTTGGTGATATAGATAGCTAAGAAAATGGCTGTCAATAGCAGGCCTCTGCTGAATTTCATATGTTTTCTATAGATGATGGCGAATACAATAGCGGCAATGGTCATGATGAGTGTGAAGCCCATGGAAATCCAAGTCATGATAGATGCGGAGCGATCCTGCTGATCAATCCAGAGTTTATGTGATGCAGGTAAGCTGAACTGCACGTTATAACCGGTCAGATTTTTATCATCGAAATCAACTCGTACTTGTAACTTTGCCTCACCGATTGGTTTTGTTTGCTTTTCATAAAATAAGGTCGTACCGTGTGCTTGATCGACTTCGGCAGTCCGTTTATCTATGGGTGCAAAGTCATCAGGCTCAAATCCTTGCTGCCGAATTTCCTGCTTGGCCAAAATGTCTGCTTTCTGCTTACTAATGATTGCCTGATCGGAGGGATTCTGCCTTTCGCGCCATCCAATAACGGAAGCATTCGTGTAATTAATTTCAACTTCAAATTGTCGGTTGGTTTTGGTGTCTTCTACACTTACTTGATAATAATCAATGGGGTATCTTTCCCCATAGTCCTTCATATAGGCTTCTAACAAATGCTCTTTTTGCAAATAACCGCTGCGGTCCTTCTTGGACTGATAAACAACATAAGTTTGCGGGTTACGCAAATCGTAGCGCTCACTTACAAATTGGGCTGCGCGATCAGCAGCCTGCTGCTTCGTGATAGAAGGATTGTCTGCTGCTGACGGTTCTTCGGTCCGAAGTCCGTATAATGTTGATATTCCTAAGTACAGAGCTACTCCAATGCATGCAAGCAAGAGGAGAAAACGATTCAATTTTGGCCTGATCATAGTGAGTTCCCTTCTACTTTTTCGATTCTAAAATCACATCTTTCACGTTATCATAGTTTAAAAAGAAAGCCAATTTAGTGGTAAAGAATTCAAAACAATTATATAATACCTATCAATTGGGTAACGTTCGGAATTTCTAAATAATAACGGGGGAACCCTACCGTTAACGAATTGGGAATCCTTATGTCTTTTTTTGCAAACACAGGAGGCGCTATGATAAAAAAAATGAACATTTGGCGGCTGACGCCTCCGCAAATTCTCGTACTCGGATTTGCTGCTATTATTTTCTTAGGAGCAGGACTTTTGACCCTTCCCTTTGCTTCTGCAACGGGACATTCCATTGCATTTATTGATGCGCTGTTTACAGCGACTTCAGCAACGTGTGTGACGGGTTTGGTCGTAGTGGATACTGGGAGTGCCTACACGATGTTTGGGCAGATCGTCATAGTGAGCTTGATTCAAATTGGCGGATTGGGTTTCATGACGATGGCAACTTTAATTGCTTTTGCCTTCCGTAAAAAAATCACGTTAAAAGAACGACTCGTTCTGCAAGAGGCTTTCAACCAAGGCAGTATGGAAGGTATCGTACGACTTATCCGTAAAGTTATTATTTATTCGTTATCGATTGAAGCTATTGCAGCCGTGATTTTCACGATTCGTTGGACGTTTGATTTGGGTTTTCCGAAAGCTCTTTACTTCGGGATTTGGCATGCCATATCCATGTTTAATAACGCAGGTTTCGATTTATTTGGAACTGTCGATGCACCATTTGTTTCCTTTACAGCCTATGCCAATGATTTCGTGGTGAACTTCGTTGTAATGGCACTTATTGTGCTCGGGGGTATCGGATTCATTGTTATGTCCGATTTGATGGATTATAAGACGAAGAAGAAGCTATCCCTGCATTCCAAAGTTGTGCTAAGCATGACGGGATTTCTTATCGTGTTTGGAGCCCTTGTCATCTTTATATTCGAATTTACAAATAACAGAACCATGGGTTCACTGGATATGGGAGGCAAAATATTAGCTTCTTTCTTTCAATCCGTTGCTCCGCGTACAGCCGGTCCGAATACGGTAGATATTGGAGCACTTCGCCAGGCTTCTCAATTTTTCATTGTCATTCTTATGTTTATCGGTGCTTCTCCCGGGTCAACTGGGGGAGGTATTAAAACAACTACTTTTACGATTCTAATTAGTGCTATAGTGACGATGATCCGTGGGAAAGAGGATATTGTCATTTTCCGTTATCGGTTGGCCAAGGATCGTATTCTTAAGGCTATTACTTTAACAATGATGGCATTGTTTTTAGTTATTTTTGTCACTATGCTGTTATCGACAACAGAGGATGCGCAGTTATTGAAAATATTGTTTGAAGTGACATCCGCCTTCGGGACTGTAGGTTTGACTATGGGGTTGACACCTGAATTAACAACGTTTGGGAAGATCCTCATAAGTTTGACGATGTTTGCTGGGCGTTTAGGACCCATCACACTAGCCTATGCTTTGCAGCCGAAGCAAGAAAAAGAACTATATAGATACCCAGAGGGTAAAATCACCATTGGATAAGGGGAACTACAAACATGAAGAAAAATCAATATGTCGTAATCGGGCTGGGTCGTTTTGGTGCCAGTATTTCCAAAGAACTCATAAACCTTGGTTATGAAGTGTTGGGTATTGACAAAGATGAAGAAGTCGTTGATGAGCTGAGTTCTGTGCTTACCCATACAGTAGTAGCGGATGCGACGGATGAAGAAGTATTGAAATCATTAGGCGTACGTAATTTCGACTGCGCTGTTGTAGCCATTGGGGATGATATTCAATCGAGTATCCTGGCGGCCATTGTATTAAAAGATTTGGGGATCAAAAAGGTTGTCGCTAAAGCATTGTCCGAATTGCACGGCAAAGTATTGAATAAGCTTGGTGTTGATCGTGTGATTTATCCGGAGCGAGATATGGGGATTCGTGTTGCACATCAACTGGTATCACCTAATCTCCTGGACTATATTGAGATTTCCAAAGAGTACACGATCGTGGAATTATCAGTCCCTAAGAATCTATGTGGCTTTGCTCTCAGGGAGTTAGATCCTCGTGCTAAGTATGGCTGCAGTATTGTAGCTATCAATAAACAAAATGGGATTATCATTGCACCAACCGCGGGTGATATCGTGAATGAGAATGATGTGATGGTCATCATCGGAACCAACAACCAAATTGATAAGTTTGAAAGTGAAGTCATCGGATAATGGAAAATACAACCTCGATCCTAATTGAACATGTTCTTATATTACTTGTGCTTATTTTTGGGTTGGGTATGATATCTGGGAAAGCGGCGCAATGGTTGAAGCTTCCTGACGTTGCTTTGTTTCTCATTGCAGGTATGCTGGTCGGACAAGCCTTTCATTGGATTACTGAATCCAGCACATCTTTTACGAATCAATTCATTCTTGTCATTGGTTCTACCTTAATCCTATTTGATGGAGGACGAAATATTAGACTCTCTGGTCTGCGCAAAGTATGGCTTACTGTAAGTCTACTTAGTGTCCCTGGAGTTCTAATCACATGCGGCGCAGTGGCGATAGTCGCCCATTTACTGCTGGATTTGCCTTGGTTATATGCTCTATTGCTGGGAGCGATTATCGCTTCAACAGATCCCGCAACCCTGATCCCAGTGTTTAAGCAAGTGAAGATCCGTCCGAAAGTACGTGAAACGGTTGAAAGCGAATCTGCTTTTAATGACGCGACCGCTTCGATTCTAACTTTTTCTTTATTAGCGATTATTCTTGGCACACAAGAGGTTTCTGTGACTTCAGGTGTCATTGATTTTGTGAAGACAGCACTGGGCGGGCTTCTTGTTGGTGCGGTCATTGGTTATGTGATGACGTTCCTGACAGCACATTTGAAATTGGGTCATCTAAGAGACTACGCAACGATAGCGATGGTTGTGACTTCACTAGGTGCTTATATCGCGGGTGAAGCAATAGGTGTAAGCGGCTTTATGGCAACTTTTACAGCAGGATTGATCTGGGGGAATGCGCATACCTTTAAGCTGGAAATGAAGGATAAACAGCTTGAAATGCATCATTTTTCAGAAAATATTACGGTCATCATGCGCATGCTTATTTTCATCTTACTAGGTAGTCAAGTGAACTTCCCATTAATCCTTGAGCATTTCTGGACAAGCTTAGGTGTTATCTTTGTATTTATGTTTATTGCACGCCCGCTTACGGTTCTGATCTGTACGTGGCCGGATCGTAAAGCGAAGTGGAAGCGAAATGAAATTCTGTTCATGTTCTGGGTTCGGGAGACAGGGGTTATACCCGCGGCGTTATCCGGAATGGTAGCTGGGTTGGGGGTTCAACACAGTGATCTTATTGCCAGCGTTACGTTCATGGCCGTGCTTATAACCATTTTGTTTCAAGCAAGTACAACGGCTTATGTGGCGCGTAAATTGGGTCTTGAAATAAAGCCGGGCGATCCCGACAACCATGATTAAAAAAAATTCTTTGATCACCATTCGACTATTCAATTAATAAAATTGCGAGTACATTACCAACAAGAGAATTTCTAACTGAAGGTGGACTCCCCATGTATAAGGTATTAATAATTGAAGACGATGCCATGATCGGCGATATGGTCACCATGTATCTAAGTGAAGAAGGATTTCATGTCGTAAGAAAGGCAAATGGGGCTGAAGGCATTGCAGCCGTCTCCCAGTTTGATCCAGATGTTATTTTGCTTGATCTGATGCTGCCTGATATGGATGGTCTTGCCTTATGCAAACAAGTTCGGGAAACCTCGAAAATACCTATAATGATCCTCTCGATGAAAAATAAAGTCGTTGAACGCGTTAATGCGCTCGGGGCAGGTGCAGACGACTATATGTGTAAACCGTTCAGTATGCATGAAATGAGTGCGAGAGTCCATGCTCTTATTCGGCGCTCCAACTTGTATTTGAAATCGAGTGTGAATACTCGTCAAGTGACGGAAGCAGCAGTTGGGGGAGCAACGACAGCGGTATTAGAGGCTGTCTTGGATATCGATAAGAAGATTACGCTCAATCCGAATACGCGCTCTATGCGTGTTCATGGTGTTTTAGTAGAGACGACTTATTCGGAGTTCGAAATTATGAAATGCTTTGTTAATCATCCTGGTCGCGTATATAGCCGGGAAGACTTACTGCAAACGGTTCGCGGATTTGACTGTTTAGTAACGGATCGGGCCATTGATGTACATATTGCTAACCTACGTAAAAAGATCGAGGACAATCCCAAAGAACCTAAGTGGATTCGGACGGTTTGGGGTGTAGGATACAAATTTGTTTATTAGAAAAAAAGAACCTCTAACCTCTGCACCTTTTAGGATGCGTGGCATAGAGGTTTTATTTTTGTGTGGCGAAGTAATTGATCGCTTGCGTGATAAACTTCATAGACGCCATATTATCCGCTGTATGATCGGAGTAAATGAGTGAAGTCGTTCGTTTCGTCTGTTCTAACTCGACTAAATTGCGCAAAATCAATTCATTATTACGAATTAAATCTTCACGTAAATAGGATCTTGGAAGCAAGGTAGCTGTTTTGCAAGTTGAAACGAGTCGGATAATGGCTTCGAAGGAGTCAATCTCCATTTGCACGTTGGGTAATATGGTATAACGGTTGAACAGCTCATCCATCAGAATGCGATACCAAGTGCCCTTGGAGAAGAGGATCATCGGCAATTCATTTAAGTCGTTCATTGTGATGGTGGATCGGTCGATAAGAGGATGCCCCAAAGGAAGCACCAGACATAAGTGATCATCGAATAATGGCTCGCAATGAAGGCTGGAAGCATTAATCTGGGAAGCAACGATGCCGATATCCACTTTGTTTTCTTTCGCCATAGTAACGATCTCGTGCGTCTTACCTGTAAGCAGCTTAATTTCTGTCAGCGGGTAATCCTGCAAGTAATCTGTGATGAGATCCGGGAGCGTTGTTTGCAGCGTTGTCAGGCTTGCTCCTATCGTAATCGATGTGTGGCTGCCCGCTGCTTTGTAGGTTTGGATCGCTTGCTTGAACTTGCGTTCTAAGTGACGCAGTTCCAAGGCGTGGTCATAGCATATTTGACCGACTTTGGTCAGTTCCAGCCTTTTACCTTTTCGGATAAATAGTTCTACGCCCAGCTCTTCCTCTAGCTTCATTATTTTGCGTGAGAGAGCCGGTTGCGAGATGTTTAATAGCATAGATGCTTTATTGAGGCTTACTTGTTCGACAACAACTGCGAAAACATCCAAGAGTTCCATGCTTCTATCGACTCCTTTTGTGCTATCCATATGTGATTTAGTTATAAGTGTATATAAAAAAACGGCACTTCCATTATAAGCGTGAAAGAGGTACGATGTACATGTCACTTTTTATCCACATTTCTTGTACGAAGGTGTATAATCATTCACTGATTTGGCAAAATAGGCGTGGATGATTATGGGTTGACGCTCGTTTGCGGCGAGAGTACAATGGTATGTGGCTTGTCTTGTCTGATCATGTCGGATAAATGATGAATGAATTTTTATGAGGGGGGAATTGGTTCAATTATGGGTAATTCGTATTACTTTCGAAAGATCCACTCTTTGCTTGGCGTAATTCCTGTGGGCTTCTTTCTTATTGAGCATTTGCTCACAAACTATGAAGCAACAAAAGGACCAGGCGCGTTCGTGGACCAAATTAACTGGTTAAACGGTTTGCCGTTAGTATTGCTCATGGAAATCGTGGGGATCTGGCTTCCGCTTCTTTACCATGCCGTTTATGGACTTTATGTGGCGTATCAAGCACGTAATAACGTATCGAGTTACGGGTATTTCCGTAATCAAATGTTCATGCTCCAACGGGTTACAGGCGTTATCACGTTCCTGTTCGTTGCTTGGCATTTCTTCGAAACTCGTTTGCAGGTTGCCTTCGGTAACGTAGCGCATGAAGAGCTTGGTCGAACGATGCACGATATTGCAACGAATCCGGTCATGTTCACGATCTATGTAGTAGGTATCGTTTCCGCTACGTTCCATTTCTGTAATGGACTTTGGTCGTTCCTAGTTAGCTGGGGGATTACAATTGGTCCGCGTGCGCAACGCATCTCTTCCATCATTTGGATGGCTCTATTCGTTGTCATGTCCGTGATGTTTATTATGTCTTTGACTGCATTTACAGATACGCAATTTCAGCTTCCGGTAGAAGCGCATACGGGGAAATAAGGGAGGGTGAACAGAAGTGGCTAATTCAAAAATTATCGTCGTCGGTGGAGGCCTTGCGGGACTCATGGCGACAATTAAAGCAGCAGAGGCCGGAGTTCACGTGCAATTGTTCTCCTTGGTCCCTGTTAAACGTTCCCATTCCGTATGTGCGCAAGGCGGCATTAACGGAGCGGTGAATACGAAGGGTGAAGGTGACTCCACGTGGGAGCACTTTGATGATACAGTATACGGTGGAGATTTCTTAGCAAATCAACCACCTGTTAAGGCTTTGTGCGATGCGGCTCCAGGCATTATCCATTTAATGGACCGTATGGGTGTTATGTTCAACCGTACACCAGAGGGCCTTCTGGATTTCCGTCGTTTCGGCGGTACTAAATATCACCGTACGGCATTCGCAGGCGCTACTACAGGGCAGCAGCTCTTGTACGCACTTGACGAGCAAGTACGCCGCTGGGAAACAGCTGGTCTTGTAACGAAATTCGAGCATTGGGAGTTCCTAGGTTCCGTTCTCGATGATGATGGCGTATGCCGTGGGATTGCAGCTCAAGATTTGCGGAGCATGGAAATTCAAACATTCCCATCCGACGCGGTCATCTTGGCAACAGGCGGTCCTGGTATTATTTTCGGCAAAACAACGAACTCGGTCATTAATACAGGTACGGCAGCAAGTGCGGTTTACCAACAAGGCGTTAAGTATGCGAATGGCGAAATGATTCAAATTCACCCAACAGCGATTCCCGGAGATGACAAGCTTCGCTTGATGTCGGAATCTGCGCGTGGTGAAGGCGGACGTATTTGGACATACAAAGACGGGAAGCCTTGGTACTTCCTCGAAGAGAAATATCCGGCATACGGTAACTTGGTGCCACGTGATATTGCAACTCGTGAAATCTTCTCAGTGTGCGTAGACCAGAAGCTTGGTATTAACGGTGAGAACATGGTTTACCTTGATCTTTCTCATAAAGATCCGAAGGAGCTTGATATTAAGCTTGGCGGTATTATGGAAATCTACGAGAAATTCATGGGCGACGATCCGCGTAAAATTCCGATGAAGATTTTCCCTGCGGTTCACTATTCCATGGGCGGAATCTGGGTCGATTACAACATGATGACGAACATTCCCGGCTTATTCGCTGCAGGTGAGTGTGAGTATCAACATCACGGTGCGAACCGTCTTGGAGCGAACTCGCTCGTTTCGGCCATCTATGATGGGATGGTTTCCGGTCCTAAAGCGGTTGAATATGTCCGCGGCTTAGAGAAACATGCTGATGATACTTCCTCGATCGTATATGATCGCGAGAAGAAACGTCATACAGACCGTTATGAGAACTTGCTCAAAATGAACAGCGGCACCGAGAATGCCTACGTTCTGCATAAAGAGCTTGGCGATATGATGAATGCTAATATGACGGTTGTTCGTTACAATGATCGTCTCGAAGATACGATTGGTAAGATCAAGGATTTGAAAGAAAGATACAACAACATCAACATCACAGATACAGCTCGTTGGAACAATCAAGGGGTTGCGTTCACACGTCAGCTCTGGAACATGTTCGAATTGGCTGAAGCGATGACACTTGGCGCCTTGCTACGTAACGAGAGCCGCGGCGCGCATTATAAGCCAGAATTCACTGAGCGTGATGATGAGAACTTCATGAAAACAACAATTGCCGATTGGACGCCGGAAGGTCCGAAAATCAGCTATGAAGATATCGATGTATCTTTGATTGCACCGCGGAAACGTGACTACTCCACGGAGAAGAAAAAGGGAGGACATTAATCATGGCTGAGACACTAAGCGCACAAAAGACAGTGAAGTTTATCGTGACTCGTCAAGAGAGTCCAGATTCCAAACCTTATACCGAGGAATTTGAAATTCCTTATCGCTCCAATATGAATGTCATCAGCGGTTTGATGGAAGTACAGCGTAATCCGAAGAATGCCAAAGGTGACAAGACGACTCCTGTATGCTGGGAATCCAACTGTCTTGAGGAAGTATGCGGAGCTTGTTCCATGGTTATCAACGGTAAGCCGCGTCAAGCTTGTTCAGCTCTTGTTGATAAGCTAGAGCAGCCGATTCGCGTTGCTCCAATGAGCACGTTCCCTGTTATGCGTGATCTTGTTATCGACCGTGGGCGCATGTTCACTGCTTTGAAGAAAGTAAAAGCATGGGTTCCGATCGACGGTACGTATGATCTTGGACCAGGACCTCGTATGGCGGAGTCGAAGCGTCAATGGGCATACGAGCTTTCCAAATGTATGACATGCGGCGTTTGTCTTGAGGCTTGTCCGAACGTGAACGACAAAAACTCCTTTATCGGACCATCCGCACTTTCTCAAGTTCGTCTGTTCAATGCGCACCCAACGGGTGAAATGAACAAAGACGAGCGTCTGGATACGTTGATGACAGATGGCGGTATTGAAGGCTGCGGTAACTCGCAGAACTGCGTACGCTCCTGTCCGAAAGGCATTCCGTTGACGACTTCAATCGCAGCACTGAATGCAGATACAACGAAACATATGTTCAAAAAATGGTTAGGCGTGTAAACTCCGCTTAATAAGGATAAAGCCCGATGCCCTGTTCTCCAGGGTGTTGGGCTTTTTTTCATGCTCGTGTATTGCTGTTGAAGATAAGTAACCACGGATGTTAAGCTCACAGAAAAAGCCCATCAGGATGATCTCCCTGATGGGCTATGCAGGATTAAGAGGCTAGTCAGCGGGCAGGCTATCAGCTTGAGTGGCTGCTTGATTATTTATAGGGGAAATCAGGAGAGGATGCTCGGATAGGGGGTGTTCTTCTTGAATTTCAGAAGCAGAAGGCCCCGTAAATACAACAGGTTTAGGTGGAATAGGCTGATTATCTAACATGGTGATGTGGAAATGAATCGAGTACATCGTATACACCTCCGTTATAGTTGCTTTATATGTTATATATTATTACACATGCAGCTATTTTGACAACCTATTATTTTTTTGTGTTATATATATTGACATATAAGTCGGATGTAAGTATGATTAAGACAAATGTAAGACATCGAAGTACCAACCTCATAGCAAACTTGTTTTCTAGGGTTCCGCGACAGAATGAAGGCTGTTGGTCAGGTCCAAGAGAAGACACACGGTGAGCTTCATCGTGCACACGGAGGGATAAAAGCCCGGGAGGATATCAGAATATGATATCGTTCCGGGTTTTTCTTTTTACCAGTACAAATGGAGAGGGAGAATCGGAATGAGACAAAGAGTGGGTTTTCTGATGATGGCGTTGCTATTGATTTTTACAGTAGTTAGCGGATGTACGAGCAAAGGGGCAACAAGCTCAACAACAGGAAAGAGCGGAGAACCGATTAAATTGGCACTTAGTCCATGGCCGGGTTGGTTTGTATGGTATTTAGTGAAGGAAAAGGGGTTCTTTGAAAAAAATGGGGTTAACGTTGATCTCGTTTGGTTCCCGGTGTATAGCGACTCCTTATCGGCATTGGCGTCTGGTAAAGTGGATGCGAACAGCCAAACTTTAAGCGATACGCTTGCTCCAGCAAGTAAAGGGATTAAACTCAAAGCTGTACTGGTGAACGATAACTCCAACGGCGGAGACGGTGTTGTTGTGAAGCCAAGCATCAATTCACTGAAGGATTTGAAGGGGAAGAAAGTGGCGACTGAGCTGGGAACGGTTGATCATCTACTGATGCTAACCGCACTTGAAAAGGCGGGGCTTGCTGAGAAAGATGTCGCTTATACGAATATGACGGTTAACGATGCAGGACCTGCTTTCATTTCAGGTAACCTAGATGCCGCGGTGCTATGGGAGCCATTCCTCAGCAAGGCGATTCAAGAGGGCAAAGGTAAGCTATTATTTTCCTCCAAGGATACACCGGGACTTATCCCTGATCTGCTAGTTTTTAAAGAAGAAATAACGAAGAACCGTCCGGAAGATGTGAAAAAAATTATCAACGCTTGGTTCGATGCCTTGGATTATTGGAAGGCCAATCCAGAAGAGTCATTGAAAATTATGGCCAAAGCGGCAGAAACGCCGGTAGATGAATATAAAGCTGGCGTAGATAGCGTTAAAATTTTCCAACTTGAAGATAATGTGAAAGCTTTTCAAAAGGGTGATAACTTAGAATCCCTACAATTTACTTCGCAGAAGACAGCTGAATTCTTGAAGGGATTAGATATGCTAACTTCCATTCCTAAGGCGGAAAGCTTCTTAGATGGACACTTTGTAGAAGAAGTACTGAAGGAACGGAAGAAATAACTACTGGAGAGCGAGGGCTCTAAATGAACACCATGGTGAAAAAAAGGCGCAAATCAACGTTGTTTGCCATACGGGGCGATATTAGCCGTAGAACCTATACATCCGGTGTCGTGCTCGTTGTTGTGATAGCTATGCTCTTCTGGAGTGTGCTCAGCTATGGCGACTTTGTGAATCGCACGTTCTTGCCTACACCGGATCAAGTACTTCGTCAGTTTGCCGTTCAGCTGCAGAGCTCTGTATTCTGGAACCATGTTGGCATTAGTATATTTCGAGTAGGGGCGGGCTTTCTGCTTGCTTGTTTACTGGGTATTCCGCTTGGCATTCTGGCTGGGACGTTTCGCTTTGCAGAAGCGCTGCTCGTTCCTCCTACTGAGTTTATCCGGTATATGCCAGCGACAGCTTTCATCCCGCTTATTATGGTTTGGGCAGGGATTGGTGAATGGGCGAAGGTGATCGTCATTTTCATCGGCTGTTTCTTCCAGCTCATGCTGATGGTTGCCGATAATACACGTTCGGTATCCAATGATTTGCTTCAAACCTCCTATACCCTCGGTGCGAACCGCTGGCAAGTCATAGAGAGGGTGCTTATTCCCGCTTTACTGCCGGATTTAATGAACACCATGCGATTAATCATCGGTTGGGCTTGGACATATCTCGTTGTAGCTGAGTTGGTTGCGGCTAGCAGCGGACTAGGGTTCTCCATTATGAAAGCGCAGCGGTTCCTCAATACGGATCTGATCTTCGTAGGAATTATCGCCATTGGCTTGCTTGGATTGCTAACGGATCGCACATTTGCTTATTGTCACCGTAGATTTTTCCCGTGGCTGGAAGGAGGGCGTTAAATGTTGCACGCTTTGAATATGGAGCCCTTTGATGATAAAGCTTTGGCTGTGAGTAAAATTACGGCGACGGATGTAACGAAGGTGTATAGCACTAAGAAATCTCAATTTGTTGCGCTGGATCGTGTTTCATTCCATGTGGATGCGCACGAATTTGTAAGTTTTGTAGGTCCGTCGGGCTGTGGCAAGTCCTCTTTATTGAGGATCCTTGCGGGATTAGAATCGATGACGACTGGATCGCTCCGTATCTCCGGACATGAAATTGATGGTCCTGGCGCTGACCGTGGGATGGTATTCCAGTCGTACACTTTGTTCCCTTGGCTTTCTGTGAGGGAGAATATCGAGTTCGGACTGACGCTTAAAGGCGTTCCTTTATTCGAAAAGAGGGCCATTTCCGATCACTTCATGGAGCTTGTCGGGCTGCAGAAGTTCGCCAGATCGCTGCCGAAGGAGCTTTCGGGCGGCATGAAGCAGCGGGTCGCCATCGCTCGGGCCCTCGCGAACAATCCGGAAGTTCTACTGATGGATGAGCCATTCGGTGCGCTCGATCCGCAGACGAAGAATTCGATGCAGGAGCTGTTATTGCGGATTTGGGAAAAGGAAAAAACCACCGTCGTTTTCATTACTCATGACATCGAGGAGGCGATCTTTTTATCGCAGCGCGTGTATGTGATGAAGGCGCACCCTGGAAGGATTCGCCAAGAAGTCGTGATTCCGCAAGGAATTCGGGAGAACTTGGATTGTAAAGATTCGGAGTCGTTTATTAAGCTGAAGAAGCAAATTATTTCGCTTATTGGGGATCATGAGGAGTAATCTGTAGTGAGTGTCGATAACGTAAGCAGAATAACCGAAACAAAGGGGCTGTCCCACAAGTAGAACCGACTTGTGGATAGCCTCTTCTTTGGCATGAATCGCGGATAATAAATTCTGGCTCAACAAGCAAATTTTCGGTACTTTCAAACGCCAATATACGGATAATTAGGGCTTCATCCAAAGGATAAAATATTCTCTTTAATTTTTACTTTTTTTTCACATTTGCATCACAGTTCTATCATGAAATTTTAGTATGGTGATAAAGAACGATTTGCCCAAATGAATAGAATTTGACGGAGGTTTCAATCCAATGAGGAAGTACAGTTCATTCAACAGCATCACAATCATCGCAGTCGTTACCGCAATAACCGTCACTATAACTGGTTGCAGTACGGCAGCAACAAGCACGGCTAAACCAGGGGCTAGCGGTCGTTCGGGAACACGTCAAATGACGGTAGAAACACAGCAAGTCAAATTGTC
Source organism: Paenibacillus andongensis (assembly GCF_025369935.1). NCBI lineage: Bacteria > Bacillati > Bacillota > Bacilli > Caryophanales > Paenibacillaceae > Paenibacillus > Paenibacillus andongensis. The sequence goes on from NZ_CP104467.1 coordinate 1,705,041, forward strand.
AGACATTGGAGGCGGGCAAGTATTTACAGGCTCAATTACACCTGCTTTCACGACCAATCTTTCTTCGAAAGTCAACGGGCGCATTACATCTATGGATGTGAATGTAGGCGATCGTGTGAAAGTAGGACAAGCCTTGGCGCATATAGACACCACAGTGCTGCAGCAATCCGTTGAGCAATCTAAAAGTGATGTTGCATTAAGCCAAGCGCAGTATAGTAAAGTGGTTAATGATCAGTCCAATAGTGTAGCTTTGGCTCAAAAGGCTCTGGCTGTACAGCAAGCGGCTTACGAAAAAACGATCAATGATCAAAAAAACGCGGTTGCTTTGGCGCAAGCTCAACTTAACAACGCGATAGCTGCTCAGCAAAACTCCATCGAGAGTGCAAAACAAGGGGTTTCTAACGCCCAAGCTAGCTTTAGCAAAGCGCAGGCCGATGCGGCTACTGCCGTAACAGTTGCCCAAACGAACTTGAACTCGCAGCTGGATAGTCTACTTACAACACAGAATAACAATATAGATACCTACCAACTTAATGTGCAGCAAGCAGTTGCTGCCTACAATACAGCAACAGATAAAGCTTCTGCGATGGCCAAGTTGCAGAGTGCGCAGCTTCAATTGCAGCAAGCACAGCAGGCTCAATATAAAGACACGCAGTCGGCTCAACAATCGCTGACAAACTTGCAAAATGCTCTTCTGACAGCTCAAAGCTCTCAGAGCGTGCAGGTAGCTCAAGAGTCTCTGAACGCTGCGCTTTTATCTTTGGCAAACACACAAGGGACGGCTGCGGCTCAGATTGAGCTTAGCCGGACACAATTCGCACAGTCGCAATCTTCGCAGGATATTGCGAAGAACACGGCAGAAGCTACGCTTGACCAATCCAAACAATCTCTGATGACAGCGCAATCCACGGATTCTGTACAGGTTAGCGCCGCTCAGCTGCAGCAATCTCAAATGAAATTAAAACTACTGAGCGAGCAGCTTCAGGACGGTGTGCTGACTAGTCCACTAGACGGAATTGTTAGCAATATTCTAGTACCTGTTGGACAAAATACAGGCCAATCCGCGGTTATGTCTATTGCTTCCTTTGACCCGGTCATCGCAACCGTGAACGTATCCGAAGCATCCGTTGGTAAATTCAAAACGGGATTATCAATGTCCGTTAATGTGCCTACACTGAATAAATCGTTTGAGGGAACGGTATATATTGTCCATCCGACGATGGATGCTACTTCCAAATCGTATTTGGTTGACATTAAGCTGAAGGACGATAAGCATGAATTGCTGCCAGGCATGTTCGCAACATCGTCTTTGAAAAGCGAAGGCAAACAATCTATCGTCGTGCCAGCCGACGCTGTGCTTAGCCAACCAAGCGGCAACGCCGTTTTCATTGTAAAGGATGGCAAAGCCTCAAAGGTACTTGTGAAAATCGGCGTGATGACGAGCTCTTCTTTTGAAATTACAAGCGGTTTGAATGTTGGAGACGAGCTTGTTGTGAAGGGTCAGGAGCTTCTCTCGGATAATGTGCCTATTCAAGTAGGTCAACCAGGGCAAGATGCAGGTGGCGCTGGCAAGGGGAATTTCCAAGGCGGCAAAGGTAGTCAAGGTGGACAAAGTGGTCAAGGAGGCCAAGGTAGTCAAGGTCAAGGTCAAGGTCAAGGTGGCAAAGGCCAAGGGCAAGGCGGACAGGGCCAAGGTCAAGGCAGACAAGGTCAAGGCCAAGGAGGCCAAGGAGGCCAAGGGAAATCCGGCGGTCAAGGTGGCGCAAAGCCGAGTCCAAACGGAGCTGATGCAGGCACTTCGAAAGCGGGGGCTGGACAGTGAAGTTAGCTAATTTCTCGGTTCATCGTCCAGTCACTATTTTCATGATGATGATCGCGCTGGTCATTGTGGGAGCCATTGCAATTCCACTTTTGCCAGTTGATCTTTATCCGAACCTAGAAATACCATCGGCCACGGTTTCTGTTTCATGGAGCGGCGCTTCACCAGGCCAGATTGAGCAGCAAATTACGAAGCCGATTGAAAATGCCATGGCGACAGTTGCTGGCGTAACGAGCATAAGCTCTAATTCGCGGACGGGTTCGGGCAATGTGACGCTGCAATTTAACTATGGAACGGATATTGACCAGGCGACATTAACGATGCGCGATAAATTGGACAGAGTGCGCAGGCAGCTTCCGTCCGATGCCGATGCGCCCGTTGTCTCCAGGGTCGATCCAAACAGTACGCCTATCATGACACTGGCACTCTCTGGGAAAACCGATTTAGTGACGCTGCGTAATTTAGCTGATAACATCGTCAGTCCTGACGTTCAGCGTGCAGATGGCGTAGCATCCGTTGGTGTATCTGGCGGACGTGTTAGACAAATTCAAATTCTCGTCGAGCCGAGCCGACTGCAGCAGTATAACATCTCTTTCAGCACCCTAGTGTCCGCTCTTGGAAATGATAACTCTTCCACAGACGCAGGACTCGTTAATAAAGGTAAACAGCTAGTGCCTTTGCATATTGATGGTGAATTTAAATCCACCACAGATATTGGCAAAGTTCAGGTACAGCTGGGCAAGGGTCAAACGATCGCGCTAAGTGACCTTGGACAGATCATCGACACGTATCAAGATGTCACGTTGGAAGCGCGGAAAGACGGGGAAGCCAGTGTCAGCCTCTCGGTGCTTAAACAATCCGACGGCAATACGGTTTCCGTTTCCAGTAACATCCAGAAATCACTTCAATCTATTCAATCCAAGCTGCCTGAGGGCGTTCACGTCGCTGTACTGAACGATACGGCCAAATTTATTCGCGATTCATTGAATACGGTCATCGAGCATACTTTGCTGGGCGGCGTGTTTTCCGTCATCATTTTGTTATTTTTCTTACGCAGCATAAGAGCGACGCTCATTATTGGCGTGGTGATCCCGATTTCGATCATCAGTACATTTAGTATGATGTATTTCGGCCATCAAACGATTAATACCATTACCTTAGGTGGTTTGGCTCTTGGTCTGGGCTCACTTGTTGACTTTGCGGTCGTCGTACTGGAAAGTATTTTCCGCAAAAGGCACGAAGGACTCTCTCCGGAAGAAGCTGCAAAAATAGGTACCGCAGAAGTAGGAACGGCGGTTATGGCTTCTGCGCTGGCACAAATTGCTGTATTTCTGCCAACCGTATTTATTGGTGGCTTGGTTAAGCAATTTTTCTGGCCGATGGCACTCGTGGTATGTTTTTCCCATATTGCTGCATGGTTCGCGGCTGTAACATTAGTACCGATGCTTGCCGCCAAACTTCTGCGGGGGAAAGTCGATGAGGAACTGCCAAAAGGCAGATCATTCAATCCATTCATTTGGTTCGGCCGGGCTTTAAACCGCACAACTGACTTGTATGGCCGATTGCTCCGTTGGTCTATGCTTCATCGGTGGATTATTATCTCCATTACTGTGCTGCTTTTTGCAGCCAGTGTGTATTCTGTTCGGTTTGTAGGAAATGAACTAACGCCTAAGACGGACCAAGGCCAAGTTAATTTAAATATCAACCTGCCGCAGGGGACAGATTTCGAAGTTACGAATCAAGTAGCAACTACGCTCGAAACGAGATTGAAAGACGTACAGGAAATCGATTCCGTTTTTACTTCCGTTGGTTCCGCTGGGGGCGGTGCTTTTCAATCCTCGGCAACGAACACGGCGAGTATTCAGATCAGGCTGAAACCGCTAAGTGATAGGAAGAAGAGCACAGATCAAGTCGCCGAACAAATTCGTGGACTCACAACTGGCTTTGCTGGTGCGCAAATTGGTGTCAGTATACCTTCTGGCGTTAGGCTTCCAGGTCTTGGCGGCGGTGGGAATTTTGGCGGTGGCGACATTCAGGTGAATCTTTCCGGTCCCGACTTAACGATTTTGCAAAAGTTGGGTGACTTGGTTGCCCAAGAAATCAGTTCTGTAGACGGAACGCGTAATGTTCAAAATACACTGGATCGTTCGATCCCGCAATTCAATCTAACAATTGATCGTGATGCAGCTGCACACTACGGGGTTTCCCTGCGAGACGTTATGACGGCTTTGCGGACAGCCTATCAGGGTAATGTCGCAACGCAATTTAAAACAGCGAGCTCACAAATCTCGGTTCTTGTGAAGTATCCGAACGATTTTACGAACAAGATTGAAAACTTCAACAATATTACCATTAATACGACTGCGGGGACGGTTATTCCTGTCAGTCAGATTGCCAAGGTAGAGCCAGGCACAGGACCTGCGCAAATTCGCAGACAAGATCAGAATCGGGTAGCTACAGTTCAGGCATCTGTTTTTGGAGCTTCGGTTGGGGAAGTATCTGCTCTGGTGAAACAGAAGATCGATGCCATTCAACCACCTGATGGATATCAGTTAACGATGGGCGGTCAGCAGACAAGTCAAAATGATTCTTTTAAGAGCTTGTATTTGATCCTAATTCTTTCAGTCGTATTGGTTTACATGGTTATGGCGAGTCAATTTGAATCGTTATACGGTCCATTTATCATCATGTTCTCTTTGCCGCCTACATTCATTGGGGCGATCCTTGGACTTGTCGTGACAGGTCGGACCATCAATATGAATTCGATTATCGGGATGATTATGCTGGTCGGTATCGTCGTGAACAATGCGATTGTTTTGATCGACTATACGAATCAACTGCGCGCCAAAGGAATGCCGCTCTTCGATGCCTTAATTGAAGCCGGTAAGGTGCGTTTACGTCCGATTCTCATGACGACGGCAACGACGGTGCTCGCGATGCTGCCTCTTGTTATCGGCTTTGGCGATGGGGCGGAGACACAAGCATCGATGGCGACAGTCGTCGCGTTCGGTTTAACCTTGTCCACACTTGTAACTTTAGTGTTGATTCCAGTTGTTTATACACTGCTTGACGGCTGGATGAACGGGATCAAAAAGAAATTCAAACGTAACCCTTCTGCAACGCAGGAGTCGGGAACGACAATTTCGTTGTGATAGTTGGAAAATATGCTTTCGAAGCCAGTTTTTCTGGCGAAAAACTCAAGTTAATGCTTACGAAGATAGCTTTCCAAAGGAAAGCTTTAAGGAGAAGGCTCATGAAAACAATGAAACGTAACGTTTCCTTCTGGTTGTTAGGCTTTATGCTGCTTAGTGCCTTTACGGTTTTCTCAGGAGTTCCTGAGAAAGCTTGGGCGGACGCAAGCGTACCAGTCACTGGGACTGCCGATATCAAACCGTCTTCCATCCTTCAAATCAGTGGCGGAAAAGGCTTCACCGTTCTTCTCAAGAAAGACGGAACCGTGTGGACATGGGGAGACAATCTGCGGGGCAAGCTCGGATCGGGATTGAACAACCGCAATCAACCGACCCCGATTAGCGGATTGACGAATATTAAAGCAATTGCGGTTGGGCAGTCCCATACACTTGCGTTGAAAGCGGACGGCACGGTCTGGGCTTGGGGGGAAAACACCTTTGGTCAACTTGGTGACGGAACCACGGTGGATCGCACTTCACCGGTTCAGGTTACGGACTTGACCCATGTGACGGCGATCTCAGCGGGTAATTTTCACTCCGTAGTGGTCAAAGATGACGGAACAGCCTGGAGCTGGGGCGACAATACGTATGGACAGCTAGGGGACAGCACGAATACAGCCCAAAAAAAGCCTGTTCAAGTCAAAGGCAACATCGTTTCTGTTAAAGCCATTGCCAGCGGCGCTTATCATACCTTGGCGATTGATCAAGATGGTGTCGTATGGGCGTGGGGAGACAACTATTTTGGAGAGCTTGGTTACGGATATGACCAAAATCGATTGAATACGCCTATCATGGTAACGAGCTCTTATTGGCATATTACGCAAATTGCGGCTGGTTTTGACTATTCCATGGCGCTCAAAGATGATGGTACCGTGTTGACATGGGGACTCATGACATCTGATCCGAGCTCGATGTATAATGCCGTTAATTCGGGTACGGAAGAGCAGAAGCTGCCGCTGCTCGTAACAGGGCTGGACAACGTAACCCAAATCTCCGCCGGCACTTCTCATGCTGTTGCATTAAAGAAAGATGGCAGCGTGTACGCATGGGGGGACAATGCCTCAGGCCAATTGGGCGTAGGAACGGCTTATGATGGTAGAACGTGGAACCAAACGTTTCCTGATCATGTCGATGGGCTCCCAGAGATCATTCGTATAGGGGCTGGTACCAATTTTACATTTGCCGTAGGGAAAGATGATAGCCTTTGGGCTTGGGGGAATAACAGTTACAGTCAGCTTGGTGACAAGACTTTGAATAACCAACCTGCTCCCATACAAATCCAAGTGAATACATGGATAAATCCACCGGTAATAAAGCCAGGTGAAGGTACGGTCATCATGAAGAGTCCTAAAGTACTCCCGCTTACAGCCGGAGAAAATGATACATTTGTCATTAAGAATAATCGTCTTTATGGTTGGGGAAGTAACACGTTCGGCCAACTAGGTGTGGGTTCGAATTCCTCTAAAATAGCACCAGAGCAACTGAAACTTGAGCAAGCAGTGGCCGTGGAAGCAGGCGACGCTCACACCGTGGCCGTCAAAGAAGATGGAACCTTGTGGACTTGGGGGCAAAATTTCTTTGGCCAGCTGGGTGATGGCACAACGACGGCTCGGACTACACCTGCACAAGTCAATGCATTGACTGGCGTTGTTGCAGCAGCTGCAGGCAGCAATCATACAATTGCTCTGCTAAATAATGGTTCCGTTTGGAGCTATGGCGACAATACCTACGGACAGCTGGGCCATGATCGCTTGGCAGAGTCTAATCAAATTGTGCAGCTGTCGAATATCGTTGCAGTGGCGGCAGGCTCCAACTTCAATTTGGCTCTGCAAAATACAGGGAAGATTTGGGCTTGGGGAGATAATACGAGCGGACAACTGGGAGATGGCACTTTGGCCAGCAAACAGCAGCCCGTTGAAATTAATGGTGTAACCGGAGTGATCGCGATAGCCGCTGGGAAAAATTATGCCCTTGCGCTTAAAGAAGACGGAACCGTTTGGGCGTGGGGTTATAACGCTTATGGGGAGCTAGGCGATGGTACCATAACGACACAAACCAAACCAGTTCAAGTTAACGGTTTAATGAATATCAAATCCATTGCAGCCGGTACGTATCACAGCATAGCGATTAAAGACGACGGCACAGTCTGGGTTTGGGGCCAGAACTTATTTGGCCAATTAGGTGATGGTTCAAAAACCAATCAGAACAAACCAGAGCTTGTGAAGAACTTAGGCACTGCGGATACAGCAGCCGCTGGCGGGACTCACAGTATTGTGAAGTTGAAAGATGGCACCATTTGGTCATGGGGAGGCAACTACACGGGGCAGCTCGGTGACAACTCATTAACGAATCGGAGCTTGCCGACTTTCATTAGTGGTTTAAGTGCTAATTTCAATGATCTTGCTGGTCATTGGGCCAAAGATTCGATTCTTCAAGCAGCAGAAAAAGGCTTCGTTGAAGGGTACAGTAACGGAAGCTTCCTTCCCGATCACACCATTACCAGAGCCGAATTCTTAAAACTAGCCGTTAAGGCCCTGAACGTGCCTGTATCTACAGCCAGTACAGATCAAGCATGGTATCAGCCTTATGTAGACGTTCTACAAAATACGGGCATATTGCAAGCGGGTGATCTTCAAGCAAATTGGGATCTACCGATTACTCGGCAGGAGATTGCGACGTTGGCCCTGCGCTTCGTAAGCCCTGAGCTACAAAAAATGAATACAGTTGTAAACCCCAATTTTGTCATGCTCGGAGCAGTGAACAAAGGGATTCTTCAAGGCTTAAACGCTGGAAACCTCGCTCAGGCCGAGGCGACAACCAGAGCGCAAGCGGTTATTGTCATTGAGCGGATTTTGAAAGTTCAGCAGGGGATTAATCTTCCTGTAGACCCCTTAGCTGTCGAGCAAGCTAAACAGAGTTCTGGAAACAATAAGTAGAGTTTGAGAATTAGAAAAGAACAGACTACGAAGAAGACCGTGACTTAGAGAGTAAATTCTCTAAACACGGTCATTTTTGCTGCAACTTTACTAAGTAAAAATCGCTCATATCACCACTCTCCCCTTGCCTCAGGATGAATGAAGATCTGACTAGACGACTTCTTGGTTTATTTCATAATCTGTATGATTTGATACACTTCGCGACCATCGCCATGCAGTTTATTCTCTCTGCTCATCAGTTGAGAAGAACCATCTCCATCGAGAAAAATACCGTCAACTAACGGGCCAGTTTGCAAGATAGCGCTGCGAAACTGTTCTATGGTACAAGAAGTCGGCGTGACGATTAACCAGACATTGCCTTGGGTGTCATAGGCTGCTGCTGATCGGAGACGATTTTCATCATAAGCGGGCATTTCTTCGGCGATCATTTGAGCTTCCCATTCGATAGAATCCCCTAGTTTCATACTAACTCCGCCTTGCGCCCAATAGTGGTTGCGATCCGTGACTTTAAGCTCGCCCGCATGCTTGACGATTTGAACATTGAAGGCTCGCAGCGCTTCATCCCAGACGAGCGTACCGCGCGACACATCTGTATTATACCAACCGGTTCCGTAGTCATTGGCTTCTCCTTTGGCTGGAAGGTCGTTGGTTACAGCGATGCTGAGCAAATCGGCATTGTAAAAAAATCCGCCATTAATACCATATAAGCCTGTTTCAGTGACATTTTTCTCAATGGCTCTAAGCGCGATGTTCTCAGGCTTCGTTTTCAGCACATGAAGCTCAACACCATTGGTGGCGTGCAGTTTAGAGTAGGTATAGGCATGAGGTTTTTTACCAATTTCGATAGCCAAAGGGTATAACGCCATAGAAAGAAATAGGCCAAGAATGGGAAAAAAGAGCCATAATGCAAGTGGACGATACTTTAGCATTCTTCGAATTCCTCCAATTAGACTAGGCGTACACGAATCTTTTCATTATAACGAATTACCGCAGGAATGCACAGATGATCGAAATTTGACGAGCGATTTGCTTATCGATAAAATGAGTTAAAGCAATTCAAGAATGAGGGATTTCCTATGAAGAGAAGTAAACAGCCCACCATTGTCGATGTGGCTTCTGAAGCGGGCGTTTCCATTGCGACGGTATCCAATGTTTTGAATCGGAGAAAGGTGCCGATGTCGCCGGAGACGATACGCAAAGTGGAGGAAGCCGTTGTACGGCTGGGTTATCGCCGCAATGTGATGGCAACGAACCTTAGTCGGCGTCGATCCTATGAGTTAGGGCTGATCATACCGCATTTCGGCGGCTATTATGGTCGATTTGCAGAGAAGCTGGAGCAGAAAGTACATCGATTCGGCTATCATTTATCGGTATTTTCAGCAGCGGGCATGGATCCAGTGATCGAGAAGCGTCACCTGGAGCACTTGCTGCAGCGAAGAGTAGATGGTTTAGTGAGCCATGGTTTAGCGATGAGTATGGAATCGACCCAGCAGTTAGTCGGTGAGGGCACACCGCTGGTTATCTTTAATGGCTGGGGCTGGCCTAGCGAAATCGTCAAGCTGGCGGTTAATTTGGATTTCGCGAAGGCTTCGACGGAAGCTGTCCAACAATTCCTCGCAAACGGATGTCACTCCATTATTTATGCCGGCAGGCGTAAAGGGATGGGGGCCAATGACCAGCGCATTCAAGGGTTTATGGCAGGGCTGAGAGATAATGCCAAGTCGACGGTACATGCTCTTTTGGATGCGGGAGAGCTTGGTATCGAAGGTATACTGGAGGAAGCTCTGCGTATAAGCGGCGATCACCGACCTATTGGCATCTATACCTTTAATGATGCGTTGGCGCTGGAGCTTTTAGCAGTGTGTCATGAGCGAGGCGTTCGCGTGCCAGAGGATGTGCAGTTGATTGGTATGGATAATGAACTATTTTCTAAGGCTAGCTTTCCCTCTATCACAAGTTTCGAGATGCCAGTCGATCTGCAAACGAGCTTAGTTGCTGCTATTCTGATGCGGCAGATAGGTGAAGACTTGGACGAGGAGAATGTACAATTGCTTGATGAGCACCTGCCGCGTATTCACGGACATGAGCTATTCATTGATTTGGAGATGATTGTCCGGAAGTCTACATCAACATGAAAAGACCGTTATACTCTCGCTAAGATGAGAAGTATAGCGGTCTTTTTGGCTGAACCCTTATTAGATTTGAAGCTCTTTTCTATTCGTTTGTCTTTGATGCTTCAAAAACTCTTTGCCATAATCCCCATGTGGATTAATGTCGGCATGCTCAATTTGGATGGTGGAGTGCTCGATGCCATATTTACTTTTCAGTGTTTCATTAATCGCAAGAATAACACAGAAAGGTTGTATGTTAGGATTGATGAACACATGTGCGGTTAAAGAGTAATGATCAGTCGAAACTGCCCACAGATGCATCTCATGCACATCTTCGACACCTTCAACATGCGCGATCTCACTGCGAATTTCATCTAAGTTGAAGCGTTCAGGTACTGACTCCATCAGAATCAGGTAAGATTCTCGAATGATTTTGCTTCCACCAATGAAAATAATGCCGCCAATAACCATCGAAATCAGAGGATCGAAAAAGAGAAGACCTGTGTAATAAATGATAATAGAAGAGATAATAACACCCACCGAGCTGAGCAAATCGCCGAAAAAGTGCCACAGCGCGCTTTTCACATTCAGATTGTCCTCTTCTTTCACACTATTATGGAGAACCAATGTAAGCACAAGATTGACAACGAAACCGATGGAGGCAATTCCAAGCATAAGAGCCAGTTTAATCGGCTGCGGGTTAATCATGCGTTGAATCCCCTCGATGAAAATTCCTAAAGCAATGATACAGAGGGCTAACCCATTCAGAAAAGACGCAATAATCTCAAACCGCAGGAAACCAAAGGTGAACCGCGCATTAGGCTGACGAGTAGCCAGCTTCAGAGCAACCATACTAAGTCCCAAAGCGATGACGTCAGAGATCATATGAGCAGAGTCGGACAGCAGAGCAAGGGAATTCGAGAGCACCCCGCCAACAATTTCTACGATAGTGAAAAAGGCGGTCAGTATGAGAGTCACCCATAACGTTTTTCTGGATTTGCTCTGTTCTTTCACATGATGAAGATGGTGATAGTCGTATTCGATACTCATACGGTTCCTCCTTATTTATAATTATTCTAATTAAACTATTATATGCTAGACCTTCGTCAGGCGCAACTGATTTTGTGTAAAGAGTATATGAAGAGAGTGAGAGGTCGTAATTGTAGGAGAAGGAGAAGGTATGAAAATAAAGCGCTTTCTAATTTGTAACATAATTGAAATGTTTCTGTTATGGTTTCATAATGTTTAGGAGGTATTATAATAACCAAGACCCCCTTTTTAATATAAACTTTTGAACCCGGCCCCGTTGGCTGGGTTCCTTTTTTTGTTTGGGTACAAAGCAAGCGGGCTCATCGATTGGCTTTTTGCCAATACGCCTCGCGAAGCAAGACCAGCGCGATTACATTTAACACTTACCTTCCTAGTGTAGCCTGTTACACAACTTGCTTGTATTTCCTAATTTTGTAATATATATTAGGTCATGAGAGATCATTTTTTAAAATGAGAGGAGAGATTATTATGAAGAAAACAATAGTTTCGATTGTTGGAATTTCTATGATTTTCAGTGCGGCAGCAGGCGTATACGCAGGGGCGAATTTGCAGGAAATTAAGGCTTATTTGAACAACGATATTAAAGTAAAGGTAAACGGAAATGTCGTACAATTATTGGATGCGCAAGGTAATGTAGTAACTCCAATTACATACGATGGAAGTACTTATTTGCCTGCTAGAGCTATTGCAAGTTCATTGAACGTAGCGGTGGATTACGATGCTGAATCAAATAGTGTTTTATTTGGTGAAAAGGTGGAAGGGATTCCGGTTAATGCAGATCAAACTTTTTATCAAGCAATTAAAGACCCTGACTTAACGAAATACAAAAGTAAGGATTATGGGGAAGTCATTAAAGATACGAAAAGTTCTGGATCGAATTTTACATTGGAACCAAATGGCAAGTATCAGAAACTTTATTTGCAAGTTGCTGCTATCGGTTCAGATGTAGAATTGAAAATTCAAGACAAGGATAGTAAACTACTTAAACAAGATACAGTGACAGTTAATGACGGATTAAAAACGATTGAGGTCAATATAGCTGGATTAGGCGATGTTACAGTTATTTATTCATATAAAAGTGACGGTAAATCAGGCATTTTTGTACCTTTAACTACTTCTTATTACAAGTGACATATCAATAAAATCGCTTAATTCATGCGAAACCAACTAAAAAGCTTCATGTATCAAGATCTATTCTACATCTTGAGCATGAGAGCTTTTTTTAATTTCATCTGATGAAAACGAACATTCATAGTTATTCTTTTCACTAGAAGAACAATGAAAAGCTTCCGATTACCAGATCAGCAAGGTATACTGGAAGTAACAGCTTATCTTTTTGGTTTTCATTCAATCATAATTTGCAAACGCATACATGAAGCAAATCATCCACATTGTTTACTCTCCACTATGATCGCAACACGGAATCGTGAAGGAAATGGGGATATTGACTATGCTGTTCAAGAGAGAGAGAAGCGGTAATGTTAACGTTAACAAAGGAAGGCATCGCGTGTTTGCGCGAATTCTCGTTCCTTATCTTGTTTTTCTGATGCTGCCGATGATTATTGGCTGGGTCATTTATCAGAAGACGACGGCGCTAATCGAAAGCGAAGCAACCGCGAGCCATATGAACCTGCTGGAGCAGAGTAAAGATATCCTTGATCGAAGATTGGAGGAAATCGCCTCGATTACTCAGCAGTTAGCGGCCGATACAAGGATTATGCGGTTTCAGTCTGTCACTGATCCTTTTGAGGGGACGAATACGTACCGGATTTTGGATACGAATAAAAGCTTGTACGACTATAGGATGTCTAATAATTTCATATTTAATTATTATGTCTTATTCAAAAATAGTGAGATGGTGCTAACCCCGGGGGCTTCTTATTCGTTTCAGCATTTTTTTGATCGGGTAGCTCATTACAGTGAGCGTGATTATGCCTCATGGTATGACTTCGTCGCTAAGCAATTTCATACGCGCAAGACTTTTGCGTCTGAGGAGGTCGTCGTACAGGGTGTGCCCTATTCTATGCTGACGTATATGCAATCGCTTGGGTACCCTGGTAATCCTCAGGGCGCTATTGCTGTCATGATTGACCAGAAGGAAATCCAGAAGCTGTTTCAAGGGCTGAACATTTCCGAAGGGGGATGGGCCTATATTGTGGACGGAGAGGGGAAGATCATTAGCAAGTTATCGGCGAGTGAAGCCCCCTTACCGATCGAGATCGGCAATCTTATTGGCGATAAGGGAGTAATCGAGCAATCGCTGCAATCGAAGCAGATGATGATTACTTATACGAAATCCTCCTATAACGGTTGGACGTATCTGGTGGGAGAACCGACTTTTGTCGTACTAGAGAAGGTTCGTTATATTCAGAAAATCACTTTCTCTTTAACGTTCGTCTTTCTTGTCGTAGGTGTCTTTATCGCGTATGTGCTGGCTTATCGCAACAGTAAACCGTTACGTAATATCGTAAACGTGATTCTGGAAAAAGGGGACGTCATCTCGCACCAGAGGGATGTCTTTGGATTAATCGGAGAAACGGTAACCGGTTTGTTCCACAATAACCGCAGGATGAAGTCTGAGATCGAACAGCAGGTTCCTTTGCTGAGGGCAGCCTATTTTCAGCGGTTATTGAACGGGCAATTTATTTCGGCACGTGATGCAGATGCTTTGTTAAAGTATGTTGGTATGGATTTGCAGGGGTTGTCCTATCGGGTCGTAGTTGTTCATTTGCGAGGCTTCGATAACGGCTTTAACGATGACCTGTTGGAAGAACTGGATATGAAGCGTTTGCTGGCCAAAGAAATGTTGATAAGGACGATCGATCAGGAAGGCTTTGTTTACGATATTGCGGAGGATCAGTTCGCGGTGCTTTTTTGCTATCGAGCTGAACAGTCGGAGCCCTACAAGGCGCCAATTGAACAGAAGTTGAAGGAAGTTAGTGAGGAGATGAAAAGCCAGTTAAAGCTAGTCTCCGTCTATGGTGTAGGCGGTTTATGTGATAGCCTTACCAGCATCTCCAGATCGTATGAACAGGCAAGAGAAGCATTGAACGTACAATTATGGAAAAATGAGAATGAAATCGTCTGGCATGACGAGCTCCCGACAGATATGAATAACTACTATTTTCCGCAGGATGTGGAGATCCGCTTAATTAATTTGGCGAAAGCGGGGGACCATGCTGAGGTTCAGCATACGCTTGATGAGATATTCCATGAAAATTTCGAGCTGAGGCACCTTTCCTTCGCAGTTATGCAGTTGTTCTTGTTTGAAATGTGGGGAAGTCTGGTGAAGCTGCTGCCGCAAATGGAGCTCGATCAGCAGGAGGTTTACAAGCGCATCCAATCACTCAGCAGTGAGATAGACTCCTATGAAAATATGCGCAAAAATTATCAGTCGATCCGTGCAACCTATCAATGGATTTGCGAAAGTGTGAACGAGCATAAGAAAAGTCAAAATGTGCTGCTGATTCAAAGTATTCTTGGCATGCTGCGCAGCGCCTATATGGACAGTGAGCTTTGTCTGGATGTAGTGGCCGATCGGTTTCGCATCTCGAAAGTGTATCTGTCCCAATTTTTCAAAGAGCAAACGGGCATTAATTTCTCTGACTATCTGGAAAATCTGCGCATGGATCGGGCCAAAGATCTTCTCCAGACAACGGAACTAACCATTCTTGAAATTTCCGATAAGGTTGGCTATAGTTCCTCTAATACGTTTTGTCGGGCATTCAAGCGGCTGAATGGCGTCAGTGCGACCTCCTATAAGAAATTACACGGATAGAATGCGGCACTATTGTGCCGTATTCTTTACTTTTGCACATTTATTTAGAAGTGCACATGACTGAATCTTAATATTTGCACATGGAGAAAGCGCTTTCCAATTTACGGTGTGAGGCAATTTTTGTATCGTAAAGGTATCAATTGAAAGGGGGAGGAGCACACCATGAAAGAGGTTGTCTTAACCAAAGCAAGCACGGGGGCAAGCAGTCGTCTACTGATTGTCGCAAGGAAGCAAATGAAGAAAAGTTGGCAACTGTATGCCCTGCTTGCGCTTCCAGTCATCTATGTCCTTGTGTTTAAATATTATCCGATGTACGGGGCGCAGATTGCCTTCAAGGATTATATTGCATCCAAGGGTGTTGCTGGGAGCGAGTGGGTCGGTATGAAGCATTTCATCCGATTTTTCAACTCTTATGAATTTGTGAAATTGATGAAAAACACGTTGATCATCAGCTTGTACAGCTTGCTTGCCGGGATTCCGTTTCCGATTATTCTGGCCTTATCTTTGAATTATGTGAAAAACCAGGTGTTCAAAAAGTCCGTACAACTGATTACTTACGCTCCCCATTTTATATCCATCGTCGTGATGGTAGGGATCATCATAGAGCTGCTGGACCCCCGCAATGGACTAGTGAACATGCTGCTTGGTCAATTGGGCATGAAAACGATCAACTTTATGGCCAAGCCGGAATATTTCAGTTCGATCTATGTCTGGTCTGGTATTTGGCAAAATGTAGGCTTTTCCTGCATCATTTATTTAGCAGCTTTAGCGGGTGTAGATCCCGCACAACATGAAGCGGCAGTCATTGATGGGGCAAGTAAATTTCAGCGCATGCTGCATATCGATCTGCCGAGCATCGTTCCGGTTATGATTATTTTGCTTATTTTGAATACCGGTCATATTCTGGATCTGGGCTTTGAAAAAGTGCTGCTATTGCAGAATCCGCTGAATGCGCGCACCTCGGAAGTCATTGATACATTTGTGTACAAGGTCGGCCTTGCCTCCCAGGCGATGAATTACTCTTATTCCACGGCTATCAATTTATTCAAGTCAGTCATTGGTTTGATTTTATTAATCTCGGTCAACCAAATAGCGAAGAAAGCTAAGCAGGAAAGCCTATGGTAAGGCGGATAGAGGGAGGAAGTCATCATGGAGCATGCTAACATTCGGGAAGCCAGCAATGACCGTTGGTTTAACGTGATCAATTACACGGTGCTTTCCTTATTTCTTATTATTGTGATGTATCCGCTAGTGTTTATTGTAAGCGCATCCTTCAGCAGCCCTGAAGCGGTTATCACGGGGAAAGTGTGGCTGTGGCCGGTTCAACCTACATTCGACGGTTATGCGGCTGTATTTAAACATAAGCTGATTTGGAGCTCGTTTCGCAATTCCGTCATTTATACGGTTCTGGGTACAGCCATCAATGTCGCATTAACGATTATGGCCGCTTATCCGCTCGCACGCAGAGACTTGTTTGGGAAAAACGTGGTCATGCTTTTACTGGTGTTCACCACCATGTTTTCCGGCGGGCTCATTCCGAGCTACCTGCTGGTCAAAGATCTCGGCATGTTAAATACGATGTGGTCGATGGTTTTGCCAGGGGCAATGAGTGTATTCAATGTCATTATTACAAGAACCTATTTCAAAACGACGATACCGGAAGAACTGCTGGAGGCTGCTCAGCTGGACGGCTGTAACGATTTTAAGTTTGTATGGAATGTCGTGATCCCGCTGTCTGGCCCGATCATTGCTGTCATTACCTTGTATTCGGCGGTAGGTTATTGGAATCAATATTTTAATGCGTTGATCTATTTGAAGCAGCCGAGTCTTTATCCATTACAGCTTGTACTTAGGGAAATACTCGTTCAAAATGAGGTAGATTCCGCTATGCTGACCGATCTGGGACAGGAAGCGAATCGGGAGGGTCTACGGGCACTGCTTAAATACTCTCTCATTGTCGTCTCGTCGCTGCCACTTATGATAATTTACCCTTTTGTACAGAAGCATTTTGTTAAGGGAGTCATGATCGGTTCGTTGAAAGGTTAGTCATTCAATGAAAATTTTTCCAATGAAAAATGCTGGGGAGGGTTCTTTTAGATGAAAAAATGGATGGTCGTAAGCTTAGGGTTAGCCTTGGGTACAGTTTCGGTTTTAAGCGGTTGTTCAGATAAGGAAGCTGGGAAATCAGATGCACCACCTAAAGTAGCAGAGGATCGGGTGACAGCCGCGGGGCAATTACCCATCACGAATGAAAAAACGACCATAAAAGTACTTGTAAAGGGAAGCGCATTTGTTGAAGACTTTGCCACGAATGAATATACGAAGTACTTAGAGGAGAAGACGAACATTCATATCGTGTGGGATGTTGCCCCGGAGAAATCCGCGGTAGAAAAGCTTAATTTGGTGCTCGGAAGCGGAGATTTGCCTGATGTGATCATGGGTTTTGACGTTAGCCCTACACAACAGCTGATCTATGGCAGCCAAGGCGATTTCCTCGATTTAAAGCCTTTTATCGATAAGTATGGCGTCGAAACCAAGAAGATGTTTGAGCAAGTTGAAGGAGTGAAAGATGCGATTACAGCGCCAGGCGGTAAAATATACGGGCTGCCGCTTGTGAACGAGTGTTTCCATTGCTCCATGTCCCAAAAAATGTGGATTTATAAGCCATGGCTGGATAAATTGGGGCTGGCTGTGCCAACGACTACGGATGAGCTGTACGAAGTACTGAAAGCATTTAAAACAAAGGATCCGAATGGCAACGGAAAAGCCGATGAGATTCCACTTGCAGGTGCAGCGGTGGGACCAAACGTCAATATCGATTCGTTCATTATGAATGCTTTTACACTAAATCCTAACAATACCAACCGTTTGTTCCTCAATAACGGCAAGGTCGATGTGCCTTATAACAAGCAGGAATGGCGAGAGGGTTTGAAGTATCTGAACAAGTTGTATGCCGAAGGTTTGATCGCGCCGCAGTCCTTCACGCAGGATCGGGATCAAGCGAAGCAGATGGGGGAAAATCCTAATATTAATATATTGGGCGCAGCGGTAGCCCAGCATAACGGGACGTTTACAGCCTTCAACGGACCTAGCGGAAGATGGCTTGAGGTTACCGCCGTGCCAGTGCTCAAAGGGCCCAAAGGCTTGCAAGTTGCTCCGTATACGAACAGCGTCTCTCAAGGGCGCTACGTGATTACGAAAGCGAGTAAAAATCCGGAAGCTGCTTTCCGACTGGCTGATCTGATGTATACACAGGAGATGACGCTGCGTAATACAGAAGGACGTCCTGATATTGAATGGAAAAATGCGGCTCAAGGCGAGCTCGGCATCAATGGCAAGCAGGCCATCTGGAAATATACCGACGCCAAGCTGCCGAATGTGCAAAATGTGAAATGGGCTCAAACCGGACCGTCTCTTAGAACGAATGATTTCCGCTTAGGCTTGGTCGCCGATCCGAAAAATCCATTGGAAGTCATTTTGTACAATGAAACGAAAAACAAGTATGAGCCTTACAAGCAGAAGCTGGATACTTTCCTGCCACAGCTGTTCTTCACGAATGAGCAAGCGATGGAGCTAGCCGATCTCGAGAAGACGATTACCGATCATGTCAAAGAGATGACCGCTCGCTTCATCATCGGGGACGCAAGTCTGGAGAAAGATTGGGACGGCTACCTGAAAAACTTGGATAATATGAACCTGAAGCGTTATCTGGAAATTTATCAAGCTGCCTATGATGCGAAGAAGAAAAAGTAGATTTGATACAATCCGATAGATGGGGTCGATAATCCAGAGAATTGCTCTGGAGAGTCGGCCCTTTTTTGAGATAGGATTTATATACACTTTGAAGTGACCGTGTGGTGGTAAGCCTGCAATTGTACATGCTTTTTTTCTTTGAATAGCTCCTATTCATAAATTCCTGCAATTGTGCAGGCTTTTGTGGTCCTTTTTACTACCAGGATGGAAAAGTCTGGAAATTCCTGCAAATTAGCAGCCTTTTTCTCTTTTCAAACGAATTTAGCAAAAATCTCTGTACTTTCGCAGTAGTCCCTTACTAAGGAACCTGCAAATAATAATCGTATAGTTAGAATCCACATCACTCCCTCCCTACGCACTAAAGAATGGGATTACACCAAGGATCTGAGGCAAAGCCTAGGTTTTTTCTTGCATGGTACACTCCATCGTTGTTTTCGATAAAAAATCATTTCTTACGTCAAAGACGCCTCCAAGAAAAACAATTATATTGAAAATGAGTTCAATAAAAAGGAGTGCGTTGCGATGAATAATAGGAAGGTTATGTTTCTCGGGCCATGGCAGGTTGAAACGGTGGAAGAGAAGTTCTCCCCACAGATTGGCGATCAGGAAGTTCTGGTTAGGAAGCTTTATACTTTAATCAGCCCAGGAACTGAATTGGCTATGCTGTCAGGGAACGAGGCTTGGTTCCCGATGCCGGGTATTCCAGGCTATGCGGCAGTAAGTGAGATCGTGGAAGTAGGGGAAGGAGTAACGGAGTTTAATTCCGGCGATATTGTTTTTCATTATGGGAACCACACGAAGTATGAGGTTGTTTCGATCAGAGGGACTTTTCTTAAAGTTCCGGAGAATTTAGATTTGAAATGGGTACCGTTTACTCGTATGGCGACCGTTGCAACGACTGCGATTCGTGTTTCGAATATTGAGCTCGGAGATTATGTAAGCGTAACGGGGCTTGGACTTATAGGAAATATGGCAGCTCAGCTGGCGCATTTGCAGGGAGCTACTGTGATTGGTATTGATTTATCGGAAGAACGCCTACGAATTGCCGAGCAATGTGGTGTTATTCATGCTATAAGTGGTGGAAAAGGCAGCGTAAACGAACAGATTGCCGACATCACACGTGGAAAGGGTGTTTCAACCCATATCGAGGCTACAGGGGTGCCTCAAGTAGCTGTCCAAAGTCTTGAGTGGATCGCCAAATTAGGTGAGATTATTTTCCTGGGCAGTCCTCGAGGAGAATATAATGCGGATGTTACTGAAATTTTGAATTACTGCCATTTATATGGACGAGGCTGTATTACGTTCAAGGGAGCGCACGAATGGCGATTTCCAACCGAACCCAATGAGTTTGTCAAACATTCTTTGGTTAGAAACTCAAGTATCGTTTTCGAGCTGATGAAGCAGAAACGGTTGCAGGTTGAACCTTTAATCAGCCATGTGCTGAAGCCGGAGGAAGCAAAGAAAGCTTATGAGGGTCTCCGTTTGCTTAAGGATAAGTACAACGGTGTTTTATTTGACTGGAGCGAGACATAAGTCGTAAAAGAATAATTCATATTGGTATGTTAAGATATGGAAAACAGGAATACGCTTCAGTTATACTTTGAAAATCATGCAGTAGATCATTATCATTCCGCAGGAGGGAAGTATCATGGAGACTTGGATGAACAGCATCTCGCCATTCGTCAGAATGGTCAAAATTCATAAATCCTTCTCTCTGGCGGGTGAATGGATGGATTACGATCATGTGTATACCTATATCGAGCAAGGAGAAGCTGAGTTTTTTTTGGACGGGGTCAAATATCAAGTGAAGGAAGGAGACATTCTCCTTATACCTCCCTTCATGGCGCATATTATTCGCTCTACGTCAGAAGCGCCATTGATCCAATATATCTTTCATTTTGATTTGTATTATGACGAAGAACGAAGCTCTTGGAAGGACCAAACGATTACTGAAGAGCGTAAAGCAATTGATAAAAAGGAGATGCAGCTAGCATCTACGATCCCAATTTCTCACCTGCAGCTGCCGGAACGGATCGAATTAAAGAAGAGATTCCTGATCATGCAGAAGGAATTTCTGGATAAAAGATCGGGTTACTCGTTGATCCTTAAGGGGATTTGTTTGGAATTGTTCGTTCTTTTTATGAAGGGACAAGTGGGCCATAACGATAAAGAAGGGAAAATGACCAAGGGCTGGGTGTTTATTGAAAAAACCATCCATTTGATCAATGAAAGATATGGGGACCCTGAACTGGATAATCATACGATAAGTAAGCATGTCGGAATTTCGACCAATCACTTATCGTTTTTATTTAAAGATCAGCTGGGCATTACGATTCATAAATATTTGACCCATATTCGAATCGAGCAATCGAAAATAAGAATGATTGAAGGGAATCAAACCTTAACTGCTATTGCGGAGAAGGTGGGCTTTTCAAGCATTTATTTATTCAGCCGCTCTTTCAAGGCTACGGTCGGAGTTATGCCCAGCCAGTTTATGGCGATGAATTCCCAACCGAATCAGTAAGGAGGACTTTTATTTAAACCAGCCCTTTTTCCAAAACCAAGCGAACATGCCGAAACCAATTCCGAACATGATCACGAGAATGGCAAAATATCCCCCGTGCCACTTCAACTCAGGCATATAAGCGAAATTCATCCCATAAAGACCAGCAATGAACGTTAATGGCATGAAGATCGTCGTGATTACAGTCAATGTTTTCATGATGGTATTCATTCGGTTCGAATTCAGGGAGATGTAACTATCCCTCATATCCGCCGTCATATCGCGGTTTGAATCAATCATTTCAGACAGCTTGAGCAGATGATCATGAATGTCCGTGAAAAAGACGAGCTGCTCGCGAAGCTCGATTCGTTCTGTATTGATGACCCTATACAGCAAGTCACGCATGGGCACGATGGTGCGGCGTAATTTTAACAATTTGGCCCGAATGCCAAAAATATGTTTCATCAAGACTTCAATGGATTCGGCATCAAAATTGTTCTCGATTTCATCCAATTGATCTTCGATTTGGTAAACACTTGGGAAATATTGATCCACCAAATTATCAAGAATTAAATACGCCGCATAAATATGACCTTCATTCCGCAAGTGTTCTTGTTCTAAAATTCGGCTCCAAGCTTCCTCAATTTCTCGGGATTCATGCAAATGAAAGGTCACAATGAAATTGCTTCCCAGAAACATGTCCACTTCTTCAGCATCCAGTGTTAAAGCATTAATCCCATGCATCACAAAAAAGCTAACGTTCTCATAATGATCCATTTTCGGTCGTTGCAGTAAGAAAAAGCAGTCTTCTATGGCCAGCGGATGAAAGTGGAAATGATCCTTCAGATGCCGCGCTTCCTCTTCGCTCGGATTATGAAAGTCGACCCAATACCACTTCATGTTCGGGCCTAGAAGCTCCTCGAAGGGGACATTATGAAGCACATTGAAGTCCATGGTAACAGCAAGGGAACGAATCATCATTAAAACTCCTTGGCTCATATTTTAACTGTTCAATTTTACCATACATTAGTGAGAAGAAGAGGTAGTGCTTGTGTGAATTCACACAAGCACTTTATTTATGGTTAGCGGATGAAGCGCATGGCTTTCATCCACATGCACGAAGGCGTCGTACCGCCGAGCCATAAGAGAGGGAACATAGTTCCCTCTCTCATGGCCAGGGCGGTACACGACCCCGATGGCACGGTGCTTCAGCACCTCGTGCCCGAGAATCGGATCCTCCTTGCGCAGCAGGAGGATCTGATCATGCGCGCCAGCGCGATGCATGAGCTCCTCCCAGCTGCCTGGCTGGGCAGGTGGGACTTGCATCGTCGCCATCGGCGCGCCCCAGGATGTCGCGGCGATGACCGTGCCGCGGTAAGTGCCGAAGCCGATGGCGAACACATCGGCTTCGCCGTGCGCTTCGCGCACGAGCTGGCCGACGTTCACCATGCCGTCGGCCATCATATCTGTTGCACGTGCGTCGCCGACGTGCGTGTTGTGCTCCCAGACGATGACTTTGGCGTCTGGGCCGTGATGGTCGGCGAGGCGGCGCAGCGCCTCGACCATGTGTCGGTCGCGGACGTTCCACGACTCCGCGTCGTGACGAACCATGGTGCGGTAGTAATCCTCAGCGTTCACAGCAACAAGCGCGTTCAATTCCGCGCTAAGAGCTGCTTCGCTGTCTTCTTCGTACCGCACGCGTTTCGCGTGAAGCGCTTGAAGCAGCTTCACGACCTCATCTTGGCAGCTTTCGCCATAAAAAGCCGCCGAAACCCCGTAATTTTGCCCCTCCTTCTCATAGGAGTCGAAGCACTCAAATGCCTTCCGCGCCAGAGCTAATTGCTCGGGTGTGCCTTTTTCCTTTAAATAACGTTCGATCTCTTCTAGTGACTCCCATAAACTATAGACGTCCAGACCGTAAAACCCAACTCGCTCTTCCATCGGCTTGTCTGCATTGTGTTGGTTGAGCCACTCCATCAACTCCCCAACCTCCTCATTCGCCCACATCCAAGTCGGCCAGCGATTGAAAGTTTCCATAACCTCGCGGGAACTCGGCTTTGCATCCTTGTAATGCTTTACATAGCGGTTAACCTCATAACTGGACGGCCAGTCGCCCTCGACGGCAATAAAAGAAAAACCTTTCTTTTCAATCAATTTACGGCTCAGCTCCATGCGCAGCTTATAAAATTCCGATGTACCATGCGTTGCCTCACCGAGTAAAACGTACTTCTTGTCTCCGATTGCTTCTACCAATACATCCAAATCTTCGGAGGTGCTCAGCCGCACAGCTTTTTGTCTAATGTGTTCCACAATGGCGTCTTCAACTTTCACATGTTTGACTCCTATTCCTAAAGATTTACATTCTGTAGTATGTACAAAAGTGCATACAAAAAAAGCCATTTGAACGGAATCGCTTTTTTGTAACACAATTGGAACATTCCTGTTACACTTCTCTAACATAGAAGAGGTATTATAATAAACAAGACCCCCCTTTTTTAATATAAACTTTGGACCTGGCCCCGTTGGCTAGGTCCCTTTTTTTTGGAGAAGGTTGGTTTCCGTCAGGAGGGGCTGGCTAGGGAAATTGTGAAGATTCAAGGTGTCTGGCTCGTCCTGGTGGACGACGGAGTGGTTTATCCTTTTGATAGCGTGGTAAAATGGGGAAGAGAACATGATTTGTTTGGAGAGGGGTCACACCAATGAGTGCCGAAATCGAAAGAAAGTTCCTATTACACGCCTTCCCGGCGGCTGAACTGAGCAATAATGAAATCACGCTTGTATCAAAGCAGTACATTTATCAAACGTATTTGGCCTTTTCGGAGGATCAAGAAATCAGAGTGCGCCAGTTGGTGGATAGTTCTGGATTGTCGCATTTTACACATACGTTCAAATCGGGGCATGGCATGGTTCGGGAAGAGATTGAATATAACATCTCGGAGCCTATATATAAGCAGCTGCTTGAACGAACCGGGTTAATCCCATTGGAGAAGATTCGCACCACGGTTGAAGTTCAGGGGCTCCATTTTGAAATTGATGAGTATAAACAAGTAGATCTCCTGGTGGTCGAAGTCGAGTTTCCCGATGTTGAAGCTGCGCGGCTCTTTAGAATACCTTCTTGGTTCGGGAGAGAGTTAGGAGCGGAGGAAGAATTCCGGAATAAGTCAATGTGGGTAAAGCTGCAGACGACACGATAAGGTCAGTAGTGTTCGATTTCCTTACAATTGGTTAATATCTCATCATGATAAACATCCATAAGACCAAGTTTATGACCCAAGTGCGGTCAGCGCTTGGTTTTTTCGTTTTTTTCAGAAGGCTTAAAGTGTTAGATTCATTAGCGAACTATTAGGAAAAATAATGTTTAGCTAAGATTTAAGATAGATGTTTAACAACAATTACAAAGTATGATGGATATACAGAAATGATAGCTAACATTTTCAGGAATTGCGAGGGGGGGCCACCAATGAACCTGATCCATTATTACCGCCAGCAGTTTCTCGAATTAATTTCTCAGTTCGAGCCCAATTGGGAAGAGGATCGTACCTATAGATTTGGGTTTCGTTGGAATTCGTATGCGAAGTCTTCTTTTAAAGAAATTTTTCAGATGACTCATTTTCCGAGTGAACCCTTGTACTTGGTGTATGCGATTGAACTTTCTGAAAAATATAAAAAAACGAATATTAGTGATGTAGTCAAAAACGCTTCGTCATCGTATGAGCTATCCTTGTATTTGTTCTCGGATAAGATTTTGTTAACCTCCTGTGTTTCTATAGAAAGCCTTCAGCAGACAACATTAGGCTATGTCAACCAAGCACGAGGGGAATTCATTGATCTTGTTTTCTCTGCGATTCAAATGCGAGTCAATTAACTGGCACTACGAATTCATAAGAATTTAGGTGATAAGTATGAGAAAGTACCGGGTGTTAATCGTCGATGACTCCATCGTAATGAGAAATAGGATTGCGAATCTTTTTGAGCAAGATGAACAATTTGCAGTGGTAGGATTCGCGGTTAATGGTGCCAATGCGCTGGATAAAATTGTTGAGCTGCAGCCAGACCTTGTGACACTGGATGTAGAAATGCCCGAGCTCGATGGACTAGCTGCGTTGCGTCAAATTATGACCTTTCATCCAGTGCCGGTTATTATGCTGAGCAGCTGCACGGAAGAATGTTCAAATGTTGCCTTGCAAGCTCTGGAGCTAGGGGCAATGGATTTTTTCCAAAAAGAGACACTATTCCAAAGAACACAGAATGCTCTGATAGAAGAAGAATTTCTATTACGGTGCAAAACTGCAATGAGGAAGAAACTGTTCCTACGGAATGAGACGAGTATACTGGGGAAAGAGCAGTCGATCAAAATTCACTTGGAAATACTTACATTCCTACTGAAGATGGAGGAGGATATGCTGCATTTTCACGATGAACTGCAGGATCAAATCAAACAACAAAATGGACTTCTCGTTAAATTTCATCAAGAAGATCATAAATTTATCTATACCACGTGGCAGGGTTCACTATTTAATCGGCTAGGTATCAAGGAGGATAATGCGGTAGGCAAGGATTTGTTTGCCATTTTCCCGAAAGATAAGGCGGGCTTCATGGCTCCCTATTATCAAGCAGCATGGGACAAAGAAGAAGTCATTGATTTCGAAACGGAATGGCATGGTTATTATTACTTAACCGTTCTTCGTCCGATTAAACGAGATGGTGTCATTACAGAAGTCATTTCACTAACTGTAGATATCACGGAGTCGCGAAGCATGGAGGAGCGTATCCGCTATTTAATCCATCATGACCCTCTGACAGGCCTTCCGAATCGACATGGGTTAAGTAAATGGATCGAGGACGCCATTGCGCAGCAGGAACGTTTTGCTGTTGTATTCGTGAATTTGGATCACTTCAAACTGGCTAACGAAACGTTAGGTCATGATACAGGGGACAGAATTCTTCAAGTTATGGCTCGCAGATTGAAAAATAGCACCATGATCAAAGATATTTCTGTTTTCAGAGTGGGCAGTGATGAATTTATTGGTTTGGTTAAGCACCGTTCGTTAGCTGAGCTTGAGGAGTTCGCCAATACCGTAGTTCAAACTATTAATCAGCCCATTCGTATCCAAGATCATGAAATTTATATGTCTCCCTCGATCGGGATTAGCCAGTACCCGCAAGATGATAGTGACCCTGACAATCTGATTCGTTTTGCAGATATTGCTATGGAATACGCGAAAGAACTGGGCGGGAATCAAGTTCAATATTTCAATTCACAAATTTATGCGAAAATTGAACGTCGAATTAAGATTGAAAAGCACTTGCGAAAAGCATTAGAGAAAAATGAGTTTATTTTGGTGTACCAACCGCAAGTCAATCTAATAGAGAATCAGATCGTCGGATTTGAAAGTTTAATTCGATGGGAAAGTCCTGAACTGGGGCGCGTATCTCCGCTAGAATTTATTCCTATCGCAGAGGAAACGGGATTAATCTACCCGATTGGAAAATGGGTTCTTAGAGAAGCGTGCAGCCAGAATAAGAGTTGGCAGGAGTTAGGTTTTCCCAAGGTTTCCATGGCTGTCAATTTGTCTTCTAAACAGTTCTATGATCAGTCTCTCAAAGATCAGATTAACAGCATACTTCAAGAGACAGGACTCGAACCGCAATATCTGGAATTAGAGATAACGGAAAGCATGACGATGGATGTTCAAGTCGCCTTAACGACTTTAAATAGTTTCAGAAACATGGGGCTGAAGATTGCTATGGATGACTTTGGAACGGGCTACAGCTCGCTCAGCTATTTGAAAGAATTCCCAATCCACCATTTGAAAATCGATCAGTCCTTTGTGAAGGATATTTCGGTTAATCCTACCAATGCAGCCATCGTAAATACGATCATTGCGCTAGCACGTAACCTAAAGCTAGTTGTGATTGCAGAAGGAGTAGAGAACGACGACGATTTAAAGATTCTGCAGGAATTTAATTGTGACACCGTACAGGGGTATTTATTTAGCCGCCCGGTAGAAGCAATTGAAGTACCCGAGATTTTTGATAGATTTGCATGCAATCGAATTGCGAATACATAAGAATATGCTAACGCCATGATAGCGACTATCGTATCCGTGGCGTTTTTATTTTCATATTTTTGGTAAAAAATAGTGTAGACCTGCCATAATTCGACATATTATAATAGAGAAAAGAATCGAAATAGGTATAAAGGAGGGAATTTAGTGATTAAGGTGCTTATTATCGAAGACGACATCATTATTGGACAAATGATAAGCATGTATCTTTCGGAAGATCAATTTGAAGTGAAGCAAGCGGTAAATGGTCATGACGGTTTGCGGGAAATCGTTCAGTTTCAGCCTGATGTGATTTTATTGGATCTCGTTTTACCGGATTATGAGGGGCTAGAGCTATGCGGGGCTATTCGGGGACTAAGCTTGGTTCCAATAATTGTGATATCCACGAAAACAAACATTAAGGAGAAGGTAGAGGCCTTTAATATTGGGGCTGATGACTATCTTTGTAAACCGTTTAGCATGCAGGAGTTAAAAGCACGGATCAAAGCTTCGCTTCGTATGGCGGACATTCAGATTCCTGATGGCGGTGTGTCGGAGGGGACAGAGTCAGAGTTACAATATCCCGACTTTACACTCGATGTAGAGCGTAGGTTGATTGTGATCAAAGATCAAAAAATTGATATTACCAACTCGGAATTTGAAATTATGAAACGTTTTATTCACTATCCTGGCAGAGTGTTTAGACGTGATGAGCTTATAGATACTTTATATCGGATGGGCGAAATCGTGAATGATCGCGCCATTGATGTGCATATTACGAATCTCCGGAGAAAAATAGAGCAGAATCCAAAAGAACCTCAGTATATTAAAACCGTCTGGGGTGTTGGTTATAAATTTGTGCATCTTTCAGCTATTTAAGGTGTGTAAATAACGATGAGGTGAATAGAAGTGCTCAAAGATCTACTGAACAATTTCTCGATACTAGCTGTCTTCATATTCTTGTCTATCGAGATTTTCTATTCTCCTAGATTAAAAGCCGCATCGAGATGGAAATATCGTATAATAGCTGGTCTGATGCATGGGATCTATGGTGTCATTCTAACTTTTCTTGGCGTACATGTAACTGCAAGACATATATTGGATTTAAAAGCGATTGCCATTCTGATGGCTACTTTCATTGGCGGAGGAATTTCTGGTTTTATTGCTACAACGATTATGATTATAGGCAGGACGCTGATAGATCCTTCTGTTTTCTTTCGAATTTCTACACTGGGACTGCTCATATTTGCGGTAACCGCGCTAACCAATCATTATATTCACGGCTATTGGAGGAAATGGATATTATTTATTATGTGTCCTATCAGCGTCTTGTTCGTTGATATGGTGCTGATTTATCATATTCCTTTTGCCGAGCTAGTCATTCCAGCTTTGCTTCTGCATTTGGGAGGCGGCTTATTCGCAGCAGCGCTAATCCGTTATTTCTTAAGAGCAGAGGAGCTAAGGAGTCAGGTAAGACATATCCAACAAGAGTTATTGGATATTCTTCGGCTGCAGCCCGGCATTACATTTAAACTGAAAAAAATTCATAATCAATTCATTTTCTCCATGATTGATGGCCAGTTGTTGCGAAATGTTGGACTTCACCCGCAAGATTTAATAGATAAAAATATACAATTAATCAAAGCTTTTACCACTGAATTCACATCGGTTATCATTGGGAAATTCGAAGAAGCATGGAAAGGGAACAAAGTTGCTTATGAGAATCAAATAAAGGGGAAGATCGCCTTTACTACCTTGCAGCCTGTCTTTGAAGGTGAGCAGGTGGTCGAGATCATCGGCTCTACGACTGATATTACAGAGAGAACGACAGCAGAGCGGCGTATTCAGGAGAGTGAAGCGCGTTATCGAATCCTCGTTGAGAATTCACAAGAAGGAATTCTTGGGTTCACGAAGGAAGGCGAGATTACCTCCGTTAATCAAATTGTTTCCCTGATGACCCATGCAACAACTGCGGATATGTTGGGCAAAAAAATAACCGAATTTCTCCCGGAAGCCGAGCAAATTCGTTGGGATTCCCATTTCCAAGAAGTCATCCTGAATGGTGGTAACGCACGGTTTGAAATGAGTCTTCCGTCCTCTGAAGGTGCTCGAAGAGATTATTGTGTCACACTCTCGGCCTACCATGATGCAAGTGGTGAATTGGAAGGTATTGTTGGAACGGTACATGATTTCACAGAGGTCACCATGCGGCATGCCGCCGATCAAGCGAACCAAGCCAAAAGTCAATTTATAGCCAAAATGAGTCACGAAATTAGAACTCCCTTGAACGGTATTATTGGCCTTTCTCAGCTTCTGGGGAAAACCTCGCTCTCCGACCATCAAAAGGATTATCTACATAAAATAAAATCTTCATCCCATACACTGCTTGGCATTATTAATGATGTTCTTGACCTCTCCAAAGTAGAAGCGGGCAAACTCGAAGTAGAACGTACCAGCTTTCAGTTAGATGAACTTCTCAAGGATCTCGCCAGTATACTAAGTGTCTTATCCGATAGCCGCCAGATCGAGCTTATTTTTAATACAGCAGCTGAATTGCCCAACCATATTCTCGGGGATCCGCTGAGACTGAAGCAAGTACTGCTTAATCTTTGCAGCAATGCAATCAAATTTACTTCAGAGGGCTATGTGATGCTCCAAATTGAGTTGGAACCACATACGTCCAAAGAAGAAATAATGCTTAGCTTTACCGTAGAGGATAGTGGTATAGGCATATCTCCAGATCGGTTAGCCTTTATTTTTGATCCCTTTTCTCAGGCAGATGGATCTACGAGTCGTGAATATGGGGGAACTGGATTGGGGCTTACGATCAGCCAACATTTGATTGGGCTTATGGGTGGGTCTTTAGCAGCTGAAAGTGAATTGGGTAAAGGAAGCAGATTTACATTTACACTCCCTTTTCAAATCATAGAACTCGCTGATCCAGATGAATGGGATTTAACCAAAGAGCATACGACGTATCAAGTTTTGCTGGTCGAAGATCATCTCCTGATGCGCAGCAGCTTACGGGACACTTTGGAGTCGTTCGCCTTAATCGTTTCGGAGGTGCCTTCCTGGATGGAGATGTTTGAACAGTTGAAGATGTTGGGATCCGATGGCAAGTACGATTGTATCCTGCTTGATATGGAAATTGAAGATATGTATGGCATAGATACATGGCATACATTTATCGAGTCGATCCAAAGAGACCAAACGCTTGCTGTATGCTTAACTTCGCCGCTTGGCAAAGAAGAAATGCTGAAACTTCCGATTAACGAAAGACCTGATGCCGTTATGGTTAAACCGATTTGCCGTTTAGAGCTTTATCAAACGTTGGATTCCCTGTTTAATCCGCACAACCAATCTCCAAGTAGCGGCATGTCTTTGCAAGCCAAGTCTTCCAGCGTTAGTAAGACAGGGCGAATTCTTCTCGTTGAAGATAATGAAATTAATCAGCAGGTTGCCATGGAGTTTCTAAAGGAGCAGGGATTTGAGATCACGTTAGCGGAAAATGGCCAGGAAGCCATTGAAGAACTGACAAGCGACGACGAATACGATTTGATTTTGATGGATATACACATGCCGATCATGGACGGTGTCGAAGCGACAGCGCACATTCGTCAGATCCCTAACTATATGCATATACCCATCATCGGACTGACGGCCAACGTTGTTAAGCAGGATCATGAAGATTATATCCGTTACGGCATGAATGATGTCATTAGTAAGCCTTTCGATATCAAACATCTCTTTAATGTGATTAGTAAATGGATCGAACCATCTGCATCAATAAGAGCTAGTCAGACGAAAGCAATCGATTTTTATAAGCATATTGAAGCTATAGATTGGCAAACTGCACTCGCCCGTCTAGAAGGAAAAGAAAGCATTCTAATCGTCATGCTTCAGCTGTTCAAGAAAAATTATACAACTTTTGTCGAGCAGCTAATGCAGAGTATCCTTGAGGAGGATTGGAAGGCTGTCAAAAGGGCTATCCATACGCTTATCGGAGTTGCTGGAAGTATTTCCGCAAATCGATTGCTTGAAGCAGCAAGCTACCTGGAACTTGCCATTTTGCAAAAAGATGATTTTCATGATCAACTTATTGAGGTGGCGGAGGAAATAGCGCGAATTACTACATTTATCCCGAATGAAGGCTCTTAGCGAATGGAACTGCTTATATCAATCTCAGATACAAACCTGATAATTCCAGCCATTGTTGAATGATGGCCTCGACAGTATGATGAAGGTAAGGAAAGACGTATTACTTTCACGTACAGGAGAGGGGATAGCTGTCATGTTTTTTAAGCAACAAGATCGTATGTCACCTATTACGGAAGAGCAGGTTGAGCAGTTCGAAAGAGATGGGTATTTGCTTATTAAGAAAGGCTGCAGCAGCGATCTCATTGATGCCTTTAATAGACACATTTTTGATATTCGTAACCAAGCAGAAGTACCCAATTGGGCAGCCTGTGAAGAAAGCAAGAAATTCTCCCTGCGGTTGTTTAATCCCCACAAGTATGACAGCTTTTCTCGCCAAATGATGAAGCTTCCCGTCATCCGAGGTGCGCTAGCTCAATTAATGGGCAGAGAGGCTAACTGTGTGCAAAGTATGTATTTCTACAAGGAACCGGGTTCACCGGGACAGGCTTCGCATCAGGACTACTATTACATCAAGAATGACCCCATGACGATGATCGCAGCTTGGATCGCATTGGAAGAGATCGTCGATATCGAAAATGGCTGCCTCTGGGTCATCCCTGGCACACATAAGCTTGGACTGCTGCCTCACGGTGCAGTGAAAAATATAGAAGAGCACGAATCATGGACCGACGAGACAGAAGGCGTAGACCTCAGCAAGCAAATCCCAGTCGAGATGGAAAAAGGAGATATCCTCTTCTTTAGTGAGCTGCTCATCCATTCGTCCAATAAGAATCGAAGCAAGGACCGTTGGCGACGTTCCTATGTGTGTCATTACATTCGCGAGGATTCGTTTGTTACGCAGAGGGAAGATTTGCGAGAAAAATTTCCGTTGTATTAAGAGCGTGGATAACAACGTGATAACAAGAAAGCTAACTCTTTTTTCAGCTAAGGCTGGAAAGGGTTAGCTTATTTTATTTATTTGCACAAAGACAAGTTGTCATTCTAAGTAAAGTGAGACACAAATTAATTAATCAAAAATAACTATAACTAAACTCCCCAACTTACACATAAAGGAACTACATACCCTACATAGAAAAGTGTTAATAAGACTGAGAACTAGAAGGAGATAGATGAATGGAAAATGAGTTGGAGAAATGGATCATAGAAGCAGATATAGCAAGTATGCAGCAAGCAATGAATACGGGGCGGGTTACTTCGGAACAATTGGTTCATGTATATCTAACCCGCATAGAAAAGTACGACTCCATATTAAATACTATTCTAGAAATAAATCCAGACGCTATCGACATAGCTAAAGCTTTAGATGAAGAACGAAAAGTGAAGGGCAGTCGTGGATCCTTACATGGTATCCCTATTCTGCTTAAGGATAATATCGATACACACGATCGTATGCATACAAGCGCCGGTTCTATCGCATTAGCGGAATCCTTCGCAGCAGCCGATTCCTTCGTTGCAGATCAGCTTCGAGCGGCGGGGGCTGTGCTTCTTGGTAAAACGAATATGACCGAATGGGCAGGCTACATGTCAGGCGATATTTGGGCGGGCTATAGCTCAAGAGGTGGTCTCACCTTAAATCCTTACGGCCCTGGCGAATTATTCGTAGGCGGTTCAAGCTCAGGCTCAGCAGCAGCCACGGCAGCGAATCTAACAGCAGCGGCGATTGGAACGGAAACATCGGGCTCTATCATCAGCCCCTCCAGCCAAAATAGCTTAGTTGGCATTAAGCCAACGATTGGACTAGTTAGCCGAACAGGCATCATCCCACTTGCTCATAGTCAGGACACAGCGGGGCCTATGGCAAGAACGGTCAGTGATGCAGCGATTTTGCTTGGCGCTTTAACCAACATGGATGAGCGTGATGTTGAGACGTTAGCTAGTAAAAGGCGTTCTTTCCAAGACTACACACCATTCTTAGACGCCAATTATTTGCAGCAAGCAAGAATAGGGATCCCGAGATTTTATTACAAACAATTAGACAATGCTCGGCTTGAAATTGTAGAGGCGGCTATCGCCGTTTTGAAACAAAAGGGTACTACAATCGTTGATCCGGTGGTGCTTCCATGTGAGCAGACGCCTTGGGATGGCAATGTCATGAGGTTTGAATTTAAGAAGGATTTAAATGATTATTTAGCCCAGCTGTCCGGCTCAATTCCCGTACATTCTTTGGCAGATGTCATTGCCTATAATAAAGCACATGCAGATCAAGCATTGAAATATGGGCAAGGGACCTTAATCTGGTCAGAGGAAACGAGCGGAACACTAACGGAACAAGCCTATTTAGACAGCAAAAAGAGGGATAAAGAGATGTCGCGTGAGCAGGGGATTGATCATGCATTAGAGGAGCATCAACTGGATGCACTCCTATTCCTAGGATTTGAGGGTGGGGCAGATCTTGCGGCAAGAGCCGGTTACCCATCCATTACGGTACCGGGAGGGTATGCTGCAACGGGGATTATCGCACCGGGCGGGTATACAACGAAGGGACCACAAGGGATTACCTTTGTAGGAACGGCATTTAGCGAACCCACTTTGATAAAAATTGCTTATGGGTTTGAGCAGGCAACGAAACATCGCATTCAACCCGAGTTAGCAGCTCTCTCGAATAGAGGTAAAACAAAATGATGAATCTAAGGATGATGCTATGTATCATTGGTATGCGATGGATATTGTTGCAGCTCTTGCTGACGTGTTGGATAATACAGAGAGGGATTCCAGCAGTCAGGTAGAATGTTTTCTGAGAGGCTATACAGCGATTTGTCCATTAGACAAGCAAATGATAGAACACTTTCCAAAGTTCTTAAGGTTCTCTAAGCTCTATAGCTTTTCAAGAATCCTAACATCTTTGGAGGATAGTGATCTATCAAATACGCCACCATGGTATGCAGGATTGAGATTAAAGCTCATGACTGTGAGGGACGAAATGAGACTTGGTTTCAGCAAACCATGGTGACCTACTGATCAGCAGCACACTAGGAGGATTACAACTTGGAAATAAGGCGTTTATGGCAACAAGATATACCGCATGTGCAAGCATTAATGATGGACGTGGTGTCACGTCTTCCATCTGATGAGCTTTATTCGATGGACCGCTTGGAGGCTCTATACGAATATGTCCAAGATAAAGGTGAGATGTACGGCACTTTTAAAGGAGAAAAGCTAGTTGCTTATACGGTCATCGCATTTCCCGGTCTAAGTGCCAGCAATCTCGGACGAGAGTTTGGAGTGCCGGAAGAAGAGCTGCCAAGAGTAGCTTCTCTAGAAGGATCCATTGTCCATGAATCGGTCAGGGGACAAGGGCTCCAACGGCATTTTCATGCCTTGAGAGAGCAGCGGGCGCGGGAACAAGGTATGTTATACCTCTACGCAACCGTACATCCTGACAATGTAATAAGTCGGCAAAACTTAGAAGCAGCAGGCTTCACACTTCAATTCACCCGCCCGATGTATGGCGGCCTTCTAAGGCATTGCTATGCGAAGAAACTAGAAGTACTAGACTAGTAGGTTATTGGCTAACGGCAAGTTCTCTAACCTTTTTCCACGCATCCAAATGCTTTTCCAAATTACCGACTAAGGTATTGAGATCATTCAGAAATTGTTCCTTATCTTGAGCATCGACGTCTAAGTCTTCAATTTGAAAATCATTAGATGCAGGAAATGCGTTAAGCATTTGCAAAAGTTTGGTTTGAATTGGGTTAGATAGTGGGTTAGATATTGGGCTAGTTGTTGAGCTTATTGTTGTACTAGTTGAAGCAGCAGAGAGCCCGTTTTGTATCGGCATTTCTGTTTTATTTTCTGAGACTGTTTCCTTGGATTTCTCCGCTTTCTCCGCTTTTGTCGGAGCTTTTGCAGCTGCAGGCTTGGCCCGTTCTGCCCGGTTGTTCTGAAAGACGGACCAAGTTTCGACCAGATCATGACCTGTTTTATAGAGGAGTTTCCCTTTGGTGCTTTCTGAAATATCTTTATCTTTGAACATTCGAGCAATCTTTTTGACATCACTGACAGGCATTTCATCTCTAGCAATAATCAAAGCTAGCGGATCGCGGTGCTCAATAGGTAAATCTTTGATAGGCAGCAGCTGATCCTCGGTCAACTTGTCTTTTCGAATTTCTGTGCCGCTTACGATCAGTTTCTTGACTGAATTACCAAACTTTAACAAATCACATTTGTTTTTAATGTAAGTTTCAGGCTTGCCAAGTTTGCTAGAAAGGTATTTAATAGAGGAACTGAATTTAGAATCATTCATAAGTTTATGGAAGGCCTCGGCTTCCTCAATGGGGGAAAAGCCTTCCCTTGTCAGATTCTCCGCAATCTGTTCTAAATAAATCTCCAACTCATCCGTTACGGTCGATACGATACAGGACATGGTAGGGCGTCCCAGCATTTTGCTAGCTTTATATCTCCGGTTCCCGTAAATAATTTTGTACCGGTTGTCAGCAGTTGTTCTCACTTTAATCGGAGAGAGTAAGCCAATCTCCTCGATGCTTTTCATTAATTCTTGGAGCGCCTCTTCATCAAATTGATATCTAGGCTGATCCGTATCTTCGTCAATTAAATGCATGGGAATTTCATGTATATCCATATTCATTTCTCCATTCGTTCAGGTTGTCCTTGGATTATTATATAACAAAGAACAATATCGTGGTAATGCCATTCATGGTGTTAGATCGGAGGCAAGTCATGTTTACATATAAAATATTGGGATTTTGGCAGAAGAATGGGAGTAAATAGAATGGGATCATTAGCAAAACGCACCAAACTGCACTACGGCTGGATTGTTGTCCTGGTGACCTTCTTTACCTTGATTGTATCGGCGGGTATACGCTCGGTGCCCAGCATCTTTATGCTTCCCTTTGAAAAAGAGTTCGGATGGGGCCGCGCGGATGTATCTTCCGTTGTCTCCATAAATATTTTCTTGTATGGTCTTATGGGGCCTTTCTCGGCTGCATGGATGGAGCGGTTTGGTACCCGCCGGGTGGTGCTGATCTCCCTCATTTGCATCGCGGCCAGCCTTTCGCTGACACCTATGATGACGGCTTTGTGGCAGTTTGATTTGCTTTGGGGGGTCGTTGTGGGGCTTGGAACGGGTGCACTTGCCAATGTGCTCGGTGTAACGATAGCGAATCGATGGTTCACTAAGAACAAAGGAGTGGTGGTTGGCATTCTGACAGCCAGCGCGGCGACAGGTCAGCTGCTATTTCTACCTCTTCTGGCTAAAATAACGGTGGACATCGGTTGGCGCTATGCCATTTATACAGCGATCGCTGTGATTGCGGTGCTAATCCCTGTTGTAGCGATCTGGATGCGCAATCATCCCTATGACATAGGTGCTGCTCCGTATGGGTCTGATCAAGTCGTCAAGCCTGCTGAATTCAAAGGCAACCTATTTATGACCCCTCTGCTTACACTACGAGATGCCAGTAAGAACAAGGCATTCTGGCTGCTTGCTGGGACGTTCTTTTTTTGCGGGTTCTCCACGAATGGGCTAATTGGTACGCATCTTATTCCCGCCTGTGGGGATTATGGCATTCCTGAAGTATCGGCCGCGGGATTGCTGGCGCTTATGGGCATCTTTGATCTGGTCGGGACGACGATGTCAGGTTGGTTGACCGACAGATTCGACGGGCGTTGGCTGCTGTTTTGGTACTACGGGCTTCGCGGAATTTCACTGATTTTTCTCCCGCAAGCGCTCGGTTTAGGCTATACAGAGCTTCTTATTTTTGCCGTTTTCTACGGTTTGGATTGGATTGCAACCGTCCCGCCAACCGTGAAGATTGCATCGGATGTTTTCGGCAAGGAGAAGGCAGGCATGGTTTTTGGCTGGATCGTAGTAGCACACCAGTTGGGAGCATCCTTTGCTGCCTATGAAGCTGGCCTACTAAGAGATTTACTAGGCAGCTATTCGCTACCTTTTCTTATGGCGGGTTTTGTATGCATGATTGCTGCAATCATGGCTGTACGTATAGGGCGTACTGGAACAGCAGCCAGAGCATTGTAAATTCGGACAACAAGAAGGACTCAGCCCATATAGGCGAGGTCCTTCTTCTCATTTCATCATCCATTTTTTGCAAAGTAAAACTAATTTCAATAAAAAGATTGCATCGGAAGGTTTAGAGATGAAATAATAGAGGTGATGATGTCGAATTGTGACATAAAACTTTTATATGACTTAGGAGTAGAGTAACATGAAAATGATTCAATACACGATAATAGCTCTAATTTTCGTCATATTAGTTTCATCGTCCGAGTTTGTTCTTACTAAGTATAAGGACTCTTTACTCCATGAGCTTGAAATTACGGAACAGTCCCAATTATCCTCGAGAGCATTGGCTTTACAATCCGTAATTGACCGTAATTTTAATATGATGGTAAGCCTTGAAGCTTATGTGAATGCGAATTTTTTACAAAACAAAAGCGATAAAGAAGTCATGGACTACATTGCATCTCTTTATCTTGGCGCCCAGGGATCCACGTTTAATTTAATCATTGCGCCTAATGGCGTTATGAAGTTCGTGTATCCGATACAGGGTAACGAAAGTATATACAATTGGGATCTATTGAAAGATCCCCGTGCCAGTATTCAACAGCAAATTTCAAAAGCTTTCCAAACTAAAAAAATGACGATGGATGGCCCGTTTAAATTACTGCAAGGCATTAATGGTTTAGTCGCTCGAAAGCCAATCTATCAAGATGGTGTTTTTTGGGGCTTCGTATCTGTAGGTGTAAATCTGGATCAATTGCTTGTAGAAGCAGGGATCAAGAATAGAGAAGATACAGGAGATTTGCAGATTTCCATCCGCAATCCTGGAGAGCCTGCGTTCTATGGCGACGATTCTGTTTTTCAGGAAAATCCAATAATAGCCACTATTGAGCATACGGATATGAAATGGGAGATTGCTGCGCTGCCGCAGGCAAGTGCGGTTCAGAGCATTAGAGAGCAAATCATCTTAATACGCAGCTCTTTTATGCTTGTTCTGCTAATCGGTCTCATCTTTATCCTGTATATTCTTAGACAGCGGGATAAGTTATATCGAGCGGTAAATGAGCGCACACAAGAATTACAGTTTGCAAATGAAGATTTGACTGCTGCGAATGAAGAGCTTCTGGCAGGACAACAGGAACTGAACGATTCAACCAAACGATTGCTAGAATCCGAACAAATGCTATCCTACATGGCTTATCATGATGTTCTGACAGGGATACATAATCGAGCCCATTTTCAAATGATCTTAAAAGAACAAATTGTACACAATGAAATTAATCGTACATCCCTTGCTATACTTTTCTTTGATTTGGATAACTTCAAGATGGTTAATGATTCGCATGGTCATCACATGGGTGATCTGATGCTGCAGGAAGTTGCTAATCGGATTGGGCAATCGAACCTTTCCTATCATACGTTTGCCAGATTTGGCGGGGACGAGTTTGCCATTCTGATAGAAGATTGTTCAAGTGAGATGGAAATTCAGCTCTTCTGTGAACAATTAATAGATATCCTAAAACCGCCTTGTTTATTATCGAATCGCTCTTTTTTCATTAGTGCCAGTATCGGTATCGTGCAGTATCCTTATGGAGGCGTGACTTGGGAAGCATTGCTCAAGAATGCGGATATAGCCATGTACATTGCCAAAAAAGAGAGTGGCAGCTCATACAGCTTCTTTAATCAGCAAATGGCAATGAATTCCCTTTTAAAACTGGAGATGGGAAATCATCTGCGTCAGTCACTTGACCGGAACGAACTCGAAATTGTATATCAACCGCAGGTAGATTGTTTATTGGGCAAAGTTATTGGCGTTGAAGCACTCGTGCGTTGGAATCATACGACCAAAGGTTATATTTCACCAGCTGACTTCATACCTCTAGCAGAAGAAATAGGTACAATTGCTAGTATTGGTGAATGGGTGTTAAGAGGCGCTTGCAAGCAGATGAAGGCATGGCACAGCGTGATGGTTGAACCATTAGCTATCTCGGTCAATCTATCGGTCAAACAGCTGAATGATGAGCGTTTTGTTGATAAAGTGAAACAAATTTTAGAGGAGACAGGCCTGGAAGCTAAGTATTTGGAGATGGAAATTACCGAAAATTTCGCCATGCAGGATGAACAGCTGGAAGCACTTAGCAAGCTTCGCCAGCTGGGGATTGCGATATCCGTCGACGATTTCGGTACGCATTACTCTTCTCTAAGTTATTTGAAAAGGTTCCCCGTCACCAAAATCAAATTGGACCAATCATTTGTCCGCGGCGTACAAACGGATGACAAGGATCGAGCGATGATCAAAGCGATAATTTCCGTAGCCAATTCGTTTCAACTGCAAATTATTGCGGAAGGTGTTGAAACAGAAGAACAAGCCGGCTTTTTAGTCGCTAATGGCTGCAGTCAAATTCAAGGTTATTACTTCTTCCGGCCTATGACTGCCGAGCAAGCGCTGCCTGTCTTACAGGAATGTTTACACCCTAAGCTTGCCTTTCTTGAATCAAACCCTTCTGGCCATATTCAATAAAGATCAGAAAAAAAATCTCCCCCGCTGAAGGCAGCGAAGGAGATTTTTTCTGTTCTAGAGTTGAACGATTTGTTTTTGTTTATTTTTAAAATAGACCCAATGTTTGAAGCCGATCTCTTTTAACGTCTTGCGAACTTCTTCCCAATCGTCAGCTACGCGGCTTGGCAGATGAGCATCTGAGCCGAAGGTCACTTCAACACCATAATGCAGCGCTTGCTCCAGAATTGCGTTGGAAGGGTACCAGCCGCCTACGTCCTTCGTCTTTCCTGAAGTATTGATTTCAATCGCTACACCAGCTTCTCCGATGATCTTCAACGTTTCGTTAACCGTAGGTGTGGAGATATCAGAAAAGGCTGGATAGAAGCCTTTCATGGCATCGATATGGCCAAGGATATGAAACATGCCGGAACGTGCGGATTCTGCAATAAGATGATAATAGTCTTCTTTATGCTGAACTTTCTGCTCTTCATTTAAATGTTTCCACCTGTTGCGATTGAAAATGCTGACCCCGCCAGATAAATGAACAGAGCCAATGATGTAATCGAATGGATATTTCGCGTACTCTTGCCGGTAAACCTCGACATGCTCAGGGAAATAGTCGGACTCAACACCTAGAAGCACATCAATTTTTCCTTCATATTCTTGTTTTAGACGCAGAACTTCCTCAATATAACGGGGGAATTCGCTCTTAGCCATAGCGATTAAAGGTTGTGCCTGATCTTCTGGACTCGCAAAATAAGGGGAATGGTCAGAAATCCCGATCACTTGCAATCCGCCGGCAATAGCGGCTTCGATATAATCGCGAATTTTATCCTTAGCGTGACCACATCGATCATGATGGGTATGTAGGTCGAATTTCATTGAAAATAACCTCCTTAGAGTTTTGCTTTAGCAAAACTGGCATCGTAAGCAGTAACTTTAGAGTTTTGCTTTAGCAAAACTGGCATCGTAAGCAGTAACTTTAGAGTTTTGCTTTAGCAAAACTGGCGTCGTAAGCAGTAAATATTATTCTGAGCCGAGAAACTGGGTTTCCGGCATTCCTTTTAGATCACGAAGGAACTGCTGCATCGCAGAATTTAAGTAGCGTCCTGACTTATATACTACACCGACAGGATGGGTAATATCCAATTCGTTCACTTTGACCATTTTCAAAGTTCCATGTCGCAGTTCATCTGCGACAGAAAGCTTGGAGATGATAGCAACCCCAAGATTTAACTCTACCATGCGTTTCACTTCCTCGCTGCTGGAGAGCTCCATCACAATATGCGGGGAGACGTCATAAGCCTTGAAGATTTGGTCGACGAATCGTCGTCCTGCTGTTTCCGGAGAAAGCATAATGAATGGAATATTGCGCAGCTTCTCAATGGATAAATGGGCAAATCGGCTAAGAGGATGCTGTGTGGAAACAATCAGCTCGAAAGTATCATAATAAAGCACTGAAGTTTCTAAGGCTTGATTTTTTTCGAACAAATAAGTAATTCCAATATCAATTTGACTATTTTCCACGGAAGCCATAATTTGTGAAGAGGTCATCGAGTGGATGGTCGTCTTGATGAGTGGGAATTGGTCTTGGAAATAGGACAGCACCCTCGGCAAAATCTGCATAGCAATCGACGTTGTCGTGCCAATATGGATGTGACCTTGCGGTGTATGATGTAAGTCGGACAATCGCTGCTTGAGATCACTGGCGATCCGCAGCATTTTTTCTGCATGCTCCAAGAACAGTTTACCGCTATCGGTTAAGGTTACAGGCTGATTGCGATCAATGAGAATTGTGCCGAATTCGTCTTCAAGGCTCTTTATTTGTGCGGAAACGGCAGGTTGGGTCAAGTTAAGAATTTCGCCAGCTTTTCGAAAGCTCATTGTTTTGGATATGGTGAGCAATGTTTCTAACTGGTTCATATTCATGAGCATACCTCCTGCTTTTTATAGTAAAGATACAAATAAAATTTATCGAAATTGTAAAGGGCATAAAAACCTTTTGTAACCCCATTATATGATAGGAGTACCCGAATCGGCAACATTTTAGGATAAAGTTGGACAACGGTGTACAATCTAGCAAGGAAGCTTGGACGAATATAACCGATTTTCGTTGCTAAATACTCAAATTTGATTATAATAATTTATAGATTAAATAAACTATGAAGGAGATGCACCATATGTCGTTAACCCGTAAGTCAAATACAACGTGGACCGTTGTGGCGTTGATGTTGGGACTTTTACTGGCATCGCTGGATCAGACCATCGTTTCAACAGCGATGCCAACGATCGTGTCTAAACTAGGCGGTTTCAGCCAATTCGTCTGGGTTTTTTCAGCGTATTTAATTGCGAATGTGGCCGCCATGCCTATTTTCGGTAAACTATCCGATATGTATGGCCGAAAACTATTTTTTATTATCGGTATCGTTGTATTTATGATTGGCTCAGCTCTATGTGGAACAGCAGGATCGATGACTGAGCTCATCATCTACCGCGCCATTCAAGGTATCGGGGGCGGTGCCCTTATGCCGATTACTTTTGCGATTATTTTTGATATTTTCCCGCCTGAGAAACGGGGTAAAATGCAAGGGCTGTTCGGGGCTGTGTTCGGACTATCCAGCGTACTGGGACCGATCATTGGCGCTTACTTCACCGACCATGTGACTTGGGAATGGATTTTCTTTATTAATCTCCCCCTCGGCATTGTGTCCTTATTATTAATCATTTTCTCTTATCACGAATCCGTGGAACACAGTAAGGCGAAGATCGATTGGGGCGGAACTATTTTTCTGACAGCATCGATTATGTCCCTCATGTTTGCATTGGAACTTGGCGGTAAAGAATATGCTTGGGATTCCCTACAAATCATAGGGTTGTTTGCAGGATTTGCTGTTCTCTTAGGTACATTTATTATGATCGAGAAATATGCAGCAGAACCGATTATCCCGCTTGATTTGTTCAAAAATCGCCTTTTTTCCGCCAGTATGGGTGTTAGCTTTGCATATGGTGCTGTTTTGATATCGGCCGGAACATATATCCCTTTATTCATTCAAGGTGTATTTGAAGGCTCTGCAACAAGTGCTGGTTCTACGCTAACCCCAATGATGCTTGGTGTTGTAGTCAGCAGTGCATTCGGAGGGCGCTTCATCGGTAAGTTCTCTTATCGCAATGTCATGCTTGTTTCCGTAGCTCTACTGCTGTTAGCAACTTCGCTCTTAGGCGGAATCTCCATCGATTCCAAACGCTGGCTCATTACATCCTATATGATCCTCCTTGGTCTCGGTCTTGGCGCTTGCTTCCCAATTACATCGATGTCTGCTCTGCATAAAATAGACTTTCGCCGCAGAGGTACCGTGACTTCGCTTGTTGGTTTCTTCCGTTCCGTAGGTTCAGCAATCGGGGTAGCGGTGTTTGGCAGCATTCAAGTCAACTCGTTAAGAGATAACATTACAACATCCCTTCAGGATCCAGCGATGGCCGAGAAGTTTCATGATGCACGAATTTTACTTCAGCCACAGGTCCGTGCAAACATTCCCGCTGAAGTTCTACACAAGCTCCTAACCGCATTGGCTGATTCTATTGCCGTTGTTTTCCAGACGACCATCGTTCTGGCTGTAATAGGTCTTGTGTTCATCTTATTCATGGGTAACGCTAAACTTGAAGTGGGAAGAGCTCCAGTCAAAGAAAACGTACCCGTAGGACACTAGGAGGTTAACATCCATGTCGATGAAGCTCGTCATTCTCGGACTGTTGATGGAAGCCAATCGGCATACCTATGAAATTCGGCAAACGATGAAAGAAAGAGGCATGAACAACTACATGAAGCTGCAAGACGGCTCGCTGTATTATGCGATGGATCAACTCCATAAGGATGGTCTCGTAGAAGCACTTGAGGTTGTACGCGATACGAATCGTCCGGAGAAAACGATCTATCAAATTACCGCAGCCGGGAAATTAAAATTTCAAGAACTGTTAGTGGAACAATTGCATGAGGAAATCAGGCACTATCATCCTCTTTACGTCGCTCTGCCATTCGCCATGCATGGGGATCAGGCGAAGATTGCCGACATTCTTGAGAATAAGATTTTGGCCCAAAAAATGGTTATGAACAAAATGAAAAGCTTGTATGAAGAACACATCTCCATTGTTCCAAGAGTTGTCCTACAGATGTTGGTGGGCACCTACAAGCGTGCATTTAGCGAACTGAAATGGCTGGAACAGCTGCAGAAGGATGCCAGAGAGGGCCGCTTGCAAGAGAAGAACTCCCCGCTGGAAGTTGACTGGGACCGTATTGAATAGAAGAAAAGCCGCAACTGCTCTTGTTGAGTGCAGTTGCGGCTTTTTATTTGAATGTGGCGAGCTTACTCATAAAGGGTAATTCCGCTTCGGTAGCGATATAAAACATCCTTAGGAGCACCTTATTAGCTGCCCCATTCTTTGAACTGCGCGATGAAATGCTGCAAATCATCGCAGACCAAGTCCGGCGTCAAGCTCGCCGACGCTAGCTGCTCTT
Source organism: Paenibacillus andongensis (assembly GCF_025369935.1). Taxonomy (NCBI): domain Bacteria; kingdom Bacillati; phylum Bacillota; class Bacilli; order Caryophanales; family Paenibacillaceae; genus Paenibacillus; species Paenibacillus andongensis. Next base: position 1,749,377 of record NZ_CP104467.1, read on the forward strand.
GCACGTTGTCCGCCGTGGCGACACCGGTCAACACGAGCGCCGTGCGGCATCCCGCCAACATGCCTCCGCGGATGTCGGTATGCACGTTATCGCCGATGACCCAGACATCGGCGGCAGGCAGCCCGAGCCGCTCGATGGCGTAAGCCATGATGATCGGCGAAGGCTTGCCGATCACCACGGGCTCCACGCCCGAGGCGGCGGTGATCGAAGCTGCCAGGGAGCCAGCCCCTGGCATAAGCCCACCATCCGACGGCAGCATGCGGTCGGGATTGGTTAACACATAGGTCGCGCCATGCTTCAGATGGCGGACCGCTTCCGTCAGCTTCTCATAGGAGAAGCTGCGGTCAATGCCTTGGACGACGTAATCCGGCGTCGTCCCATCACTAAGGGCGAAGCCGGACGCCTCCAAGGCGATCCGCAGTCCGGCTTCTCCGACCATATGCACGCGGTTACCTCCGCGCTGCTCGGTCAAGTACTGAGCGGCCGCCTGTGAAGACGTATAGACGGCAGCCGCTGGAACCTCAATCCCGAGCTCTTGCAGATGATCGGCAACCTGCTCTGGCGTGCGAGATGAATTGTTCGTCACGAGTAAGTACTTTAATTGGTGCTGGTGCAGCCAATGAATGAATGCCGCTGCATGGGGAATCGGTTCATGCCCCCTATACAGTGTACCGTCCAAATCAATGAGAAAACCATTCATCTTGCTTGCACTCCCCTTATTGTGTTTATTTCGTGGAAGGAAGTGTGATCTCTACCGTCGTTCCTTCTTCTAATTTACTGCGAATTTCCATAAAACCGCCGTGTGCTTCGATAATTCGGTAACAGACCATAAGACCTAGTCCTGTTCCTTTTTCTTTCGTACTATAAAACGGTTCGCCGAGCTTGGGCAGCCGCTCTGGTGCAATACCGCACCCTTGATCGATGAAACGTATAGTTATGTAGTTTGGGTTATGATCCAAAAGAGCTTGAATCCGCATTGTACCACCTACTGGCATAGCTTCCAACGCATTTTTCATAATATTGATGAAAACCTGCTTAAGCTGATGCTCATCACAGGAGACAGGCGGCAGATCTGGCTTAAGTTCGGCTTCAATTTGAATATTTCCAAGCAGTGCTTGAGGTTGAAGGAGTTCAATTGTGCTTGTGACAATGGAATCCAAGGTTTGCGTTGCGAAATGTGTCGCCTGCGGTTTGGATACAAACAAGAACTCATTCACAATAAATTCAATACGCTTCAGTTCATTTTGCATGATTTCTATGTAATATTTCTCTTTGGCATTATTCGTCTTAAGCAGCTGCAAGAATCCCTTCAAAGCCGTTAGCGGATTTCGGATTTCATGAGCAACGCCAGCAGCCAACTGCCCAACAGCTGACAGCTTGTCTGATTTGATTAGCAGCTCTTGCGTCTTTTTCAACTCGGTAATGTCTTTGAAAGTAATAACTGTACCTAGAAGTTGACCTTTCCCCTCCAGCATTGGACTAGACATGTACATGACCGGGAAGGTGGTTTCGTCTTTTCTCCAGAACATATCCTCTTGCATAGCAGAAACTTCATGATTCAAAATAGTACTCAAAATAGGACTTTCCTCAGGTGGATAAAGAGAACCATCGCTCTTAACGGGTCGAATGAGATTATGAATTTGTCGGCCCAGCATTTCATCTACTTTCCATCCGGTTATAGCCTCAGCGGCCTTATTCCAGAAAATCGTCCGACCACTCATATCAATCCCATAAATACCTTCCGAAACGGAATTGAGAATGAGTTGATTTTGCTTATACAGCTTATCGATGACCTTCTTCTGTTCTTTGACTTCGGTTAAATCTTTGAGAATGGCATAAACCCCAACAATACTGCCGTCTACCATCGTCGGTACGAAAGTTACATTGGATTGGATAGGGTATCCTTTCTGATGAACAAAAGCAGCCTCGAAATTTTGCGACATCCCGGCGGAAGCCACTTGGAAATGATGCAATGCTTTGAGCAGATCGGGCGGATTGATCATAGGAATGAAGGAAGTTAACATCGATGTTTCACGAGCTAGTCCAAGGAGACTTTCCAATCCATGATTAGCGGACAATACTTCGCCGTCTAAGCTAAACGAGATAATAGAATCAGGATGATTATCATAAAGAGATTTATATCGCTTCGCGGTTTCATTAATGGAAGATTCTCTTTTTTTTACTATTTTAATGCCAAATAAAGCTAATCCAAGAATTGAACCGAAAAGAATGACATCGAAAAATAGACCTATCCATGGCTTATCTTGTACGTATGCAAGAGGATGTATAAAGTAGAAATTTGTCCAAATCAAACATATAACAATAATATGATAAACAAGCGCAAGTTGATATAAACTCCAATTTCGAGCAGTAATATGCTGTTTAATCATACAGACTTTCAACGCCCCTTTAAGGAATTTTCCCTCATAAGCTTAACAGGAATCGACAAGAATATATATATTCTTCCATATTGATGTTGCTATTTCCTTTATTTATGAACAATTACATCGTTGTTCGACAATATAAGTATGAAGGCAGGATGAGTTTGTGTATCTGAGTAGTAGGAACTATTTTATCGAAAAAGACAGTATACTTGTCCTAATTTTTTAGGTATAATGTTGAAAAAGGTCGTTTTTCTGTGGAACTTATTCACAAATGAGATCGGAGCGGAGCTATGAAGGCTGAGTACATTAATCCCTTTTTGGAGTCGGCTAGAATTGTCATCGAGCAAGTTGCTAACATTCGCCCAACAACGGGGCTGCTCGGCGTTAAAGACGTCAAATTTGTGGAAAAGTATATCTGGATCCAAATAGGGATGACTGGGCAGATGGAAGGCGATATTGTTTTCGGCTTAGCTGAGGATGTTGCTTTGAAAATGGTTTCTGCCATGATGGGTGGATTTGTTATTACAGAAATGGATGAAATGGGTAAGAGCGCCATCTCTGAGCTGGGTAATATGATTAGCGGGAATGCAAGCACGATGCTCTTCAATCAAGGGGTTAGGGTGGATATTACACCACCGAAGATTGTTCAATCTGCGACGGCTGCAGGATTTGTGCCGAAGAAAGCATTGACCATACCTTTGATTATGGATAACATTGGCGAACTGGACATTCAAGTATTAATCACGTAAGAGACCTAGTATAGATACATATGTTAAAATGAACTGGAGTGCTGCTGAAGCGGTATCTCCATTTTTTTATAATCTATGCAATAAGGAGAAGGTAAGCTTGAACATTTCGAACAAAATCGTCTTGATTACAGGAGCTTCGAGCGGCATTGGCGCCGTTATGGCACAGCAATTTGCAGCCAAAGGAGCCATTCCTATTTTAACTGCACGCAGTTCAGCTAAACTTGAAGAAATTGCTTCAGGCTTGCAAGGGCAGCACGCTGTTTACGAGATGGATGTCACGAATACGGAGCAAGTTAATGAAGTTGTGGGACAAATTATAGCCAAATTTGGTCGTATTGATATTTTGATTAATAACGCGGGGTACGGGATATTTGAGTCGTTTACAGAGGCGCCGCTTGCACATTTTGAAGAAATGATGAATGTAAATTACATGGGCTTAGTTCGCTGTACCCAAGCTGTTCTGCCTCATATGTTGAAGGCTGGGAGCGGTCATATTGTGAACGTGGCTTCTATGGCGGGTAAGATTGGTTCGGCCAAATCGACGGGGTATTCCGCGACTAAGCATGCAGTATTAGGCTTCACAAACAGCTTGCGGCAGGAGCTAAATAGAACTGGGATCTCAATAACTGCGATAAACCCGGGACCCATCTCAACACCTTTCTTTGATAAAGCAGACCCGAGCGGTAACTATGTCAAAAATGTGGCTTGGTTTATGCTTAAACCGGAGAAAGTCGTCAAAGCACTCCTACATGCGATAGAAAAAAACATTCCCGAGAAAGATCTTCCTTTTGTAGCTGGAATGGGGATCAAATTATTTCATCTATTCCCGCGAATGTTCGATCGCTTGGCATCAGGCATTTTAAATAAAAAATAAGCGGCTCCCAGTGATAGATTGGGATTCCGCTTTTTTTCTTTCAATGATGGACGATTCTAAGTCTGTTCCGGCTTTTTCGCCGCTTGCAAGGTCTGGTTTAATTCTCGAATTTCTTCAAAAATGCGACGTACTTCGGCTTTGCCCTCTGGATGCGTTTGGTTCCAGTGGGAGGTTAGCGCCGGCAGCGATTTATGAACATGATTAAAAAATGCCCATATCTTAATTTTCTCAAGCATTTCAGGTGAAGTATCGCCTGTGATGAGTTCAGCTGTTTTGAACACTAAGGAATTAAATTCGTTCTCAAAATCTGTATTCATAGTTTCATCCCTTCGGATGGAAAATAGGTGTAGTACGTTTAGTTTATATGATGAGTTGACAGCTGTCAAAATAGGGGGGACCCATGTCCATAGCACTAGATGTTATCCAAGATGGTCAATTAGTAGGTAAAGAGCAAATTCGCTGCTTCGTGAAGCATATATCGCTTTACATTCTTACTTATGTAAGTCAAGGCCTAAAAGTGAAAGGCCTATTGGCCGTTCCAGATGGAACAAGTCCGCGACCTGCTGTCATTTACTGCCGCGGCGGCATTAAACGTGTTGGGATGGTTCGTAAACGAAGAATGATATCGATGGCTAAACGCGGCTACGTCGTCTTTGCTCCTTATTATCGAGGAAATGAAGGTGGTGAAGGACGGGAGGATTTTGGCGGGGAAGACAGGTTCGATTTGTTTCATGCTATTCCAATGGTGCAATCATTAGAGGAAGTGTTGCCAGGACCCGTACCATTGATCGGATTTTCCAGAGGTGCTGTTATGGCCATGCGTGCTGCCCGAGAGTGCAGCGGGGTTGGTCCTGTTGTCGTTTGGGGTGGTGTAAGTGACATGTTAGATACTTATGAGCAGCGTGCGGATTTAAGGCGTATGCTCAAACGGGTTGTCGGACATCCGAAGAAACAAGTCGAGGCTTACATCGATCGGTCCCCAGCCTATTGGGCAAATGAAATCGACTCGCCCATCTATATTATTCATGGAACGAAAGATTCACAAGTGGACGTCGGACATGCAAGAAAACTGGCTAATTCTCTGGAGCAAGCCGGTAAAGATTATAGGATGGCGTTATATGCAGGACTTGAGCATCGATTTCCTCGAAAAGATGATGAAAAAGCTTTGGATGACATATTTACATGGCTCGATGAGAAGCTTCAACGAAGTAAGCAGGAAGTCTTTTCCACTTAAATTAATTATTATTATTGTTTACTCCCGTTTTATGACCTAAAATAAGGTAGGAACACAATACGTTGGTTCTACCTGGTAGGTTAGGGGGCGTTTAATTCGAAGTCTCTGAGACAGATATTCAGCAGCGATTTTTATACATTAGATAAGAGCGTGCAGGAACAGATATATCAAGAGTTCTATCTCCTCGTATATCCCATGATTTACTTCATATTGAGGGATCATGCGACGGTGGAAGACATTATCCAAGAGTCATTTCTTAGGGCTGTTCGTAAAGCGCCTTTATTGACTGAGATTGATAAATATGAAAGCTGGGTTAAGAAGTTAACTCGGAATGTTACACTGAATCATCTTCGTAAGCACAAGCGCAACCGAGATGAGCTGGAAGCTGAACTCAACCTCTTCGTCAAGGAAGCGGCATCAACATCTGAATATCTGGTCCCACTGGATCAAGAAGTCGAGCTGAAGCTAATGCGCGAGGCTATTATCACCTACGTCAATCAGCTTAGTCCCTCCTACAGACAAATTATTGCGATGAAATGGATCCATAATTTATCTTACAAAGATATGGCTATTGAGCTTGGTGTAACGGAGGGAGTTGTTCGACAACGCTTGTTCCGGGCACGTGATGTGATTAAACAGAGACTGCTTGAAGAGTGGGGATCTGGCGGATAAGAGTCCTTTAGGACTCTTATTTCTACTTTCGAGGTTGTCGATTTGTATCGTTTTACGGCGTGGCATATAATAAGAAGATTAGATTGGATGAGAAAAGGGGTTTTCGTAAATTGAGTACAAGCTTTGAACAACTGCAGATCGCGCAGTCCTATTTAGATAAATTGCAAGAATTAGGGATTGGTGAGCCAACACCCATTCAAGCCGAAGGTATTCCTGTTTTAAAGCAAGGGAAGGATGCCATCATTCAATCACAAACAGGTACGGGAAAAACATTAGCCTATTTGCTTCCGGCATTAGAACGAATCGATCCTACACAAAAACAACTGCAGGTGCTTGTTGTCGTTCCCACTAGGGAGCTAGGTATGCAAATCATGCAGGAAATTGAGAAGTTCACAGAGGGTGGACCGATTCGTTCTCAATCTCTTATCGGTGGAGCGGCCATTGTTAGACAAGTAGAAAAGCTTCGATTACACCCTCATATTGTTGTTGGTACGCCGGGTCGCTTGCTTGAACTTATGAAAATAAAGAAGCTAACGCTACATCATGTGAAAATAGGTATTGTTGATGAAGTAGACCAAGTATTCGAGCTGGGTTCCATGCAGGATGTTGAAGCAGTCCTTAAAGGAATGCTTAAGTCCAGTCAGATGGTGTTTGTCTCTGCGACGATCCCTCAAAGCACCGAGCAAGCTGCGGGGAGATGGCTCAAAGATCCTGTAATTATTAAAATCAATCCGAGCCAGCGCACAGCCGAAACATTGGAACATATGTATGTCGTGTGTCAGGAGCGTGAAAAGATTGATACGCTAAGAAGACTTGTGCGACTAATTAAGCCTACATCAGCTATCGTGTTTATCAACGTTACGGACGATATTGCCCAAGTGGTGGGCAAACTCCAGTACGTTGGTTTATCTGTTGAAGCCTTGTACGGAGAAGCGAGCAAACAAGATCGAGCCAAAGTGATGGGGAATTTCCGCGAGGGGAAATTTCAATTGCTGCTGGCAACGGACGTTGCCGCAAGAGGGCTTGATATTGAAGGCGTGACCCACGTCTTCCACTTGGATCCTGCGACTAACGCGGAGTATTATCTCCACCGCGTAGGCAGGACCGGTCGGATGGGCCGCGAGGGCACGACCATCTCTATCGTGACGCCGAAGGAGCAGTTCATTCTCGAGAAATTCGAGAAGCAGCTCGGCATCACGATCGCGCCGAAGGCGATGTTCGAGGGCCGGCTCGTCGACCCGGCCCAGGACCGCAGTGCGGCGACGATGCGCAGCCGCCGCGAAGCTGCGCGCCCGAGCGGCGCAGCACCTACGCGCAGCTCCGCTGGCGCGCGGGATGCTGCCGCGCCAGCGGGCGCGGTCCGCACTAACGCCGCGGCGCCTGACGCGCGCGGCCAGAGCAGCGCGGCCCCGGCGAAGCCGGCGGCGCAGGCGAACACGGCCGCCGGCAGCAAGGCCGTGAGTAAAGCCCAGCGCGAGCGAGATCGCAAGAGCAAGGGCGCTCCTCGCTGGCTCAAAGAAAAGCAGCAGAACAAAGAGTAGCCCTATCTACGCGGGCAACAACAAATTGTATCTGCGGGGTGTGAAACGTGCTGAAAAAATTTTTCATTTTCGCCATAGTTGTGGTCATCATCCTTACGGCTGCACTTGCGATCGCCGTTCGGCATGTTAGACCTACCGAAACTTTAAACCTAGAATATAAAGAAATCACGGTCAGCAGTAAGATCGCAGACATCGTTAAGAACCGGAAGCTAGAGGTACAGCTAACGGAACAAGACCTTAATGATGTCGTAAAGAAGCAGCTGTCTGCCCATCAGGTTCTGCCTAACGATTTTCGAATTGAAGGGGCGAAGCTTACACTTCAAGGTTCCAACCTTGTGGCTGACGTGAATGTGAGGTGGCGGGAGAAGATACCCATCGGTGCCCAAATGATGTTCACCCTTGCTTGGAACCCGCCGAATTTAGTCGTTCAACATAGAAATACAAGCATTAAAGGCATGCAAGTACCAAGTGAATGGGTTCAACTTGCGCCTATCGAACTCCCTATTGAAGATCACTTGCCAAAACTTATTGGTGTAAAGAATGTACTTTTCGAGGAGAAAGCCATCATCATCCAATTAAAGCCGTTGCGATAAAAGGGGCAGCCCCATAAGCCAGTTTTAGAAAAAAAATTTTTATATTTTTTGGGATTGGGGCATATAGAAGCGTACTCCTGTTTAGCATCGTTAGCTAACAGACTTGGCCGAGCCGAGTGAGAATGTGGATATATGCATAATCATTCGGTAAGTAACTATTTCCTTCAGTGGTTTCGTTTTTTTGCTCGAGGGAGTAAGGAAATAGTAAGAAGGCAAGTTGTACAAATAACAGTTATTCCGAGAAGAAAAAAGATGTATATTCGCAAGGTTTACTCCTACAAACCATGCTGAAAATGCAAAAAAAAAAGAGGCTTCCCACAAGTAGCTACTTGTTGGACAGCCTCTTTTTTACTCTATACAGACTGAGTGTTCTGAACGTTCCATCTCCGAGAATATAAAATGATGCCTAACACGACACACATGCCAATCAGTACAAACCAAATCGACACACCAACATCAAATCGGTCCATCCCCCAACCGACACCTAAGGGAAGAATTGAACCACCAAATCCGCCTGCTGCTATAAGCGTACTCGTTGTTTGCTCCGTACGCCCTGGAAGCAGCTGATTCGCATAAATGAGAGCTACTGCGAACATACCAGACATGAATAATCCAAGTAATAATACTACGGCGAAGCTGCTCCATAGATTCGTGCTAAACACCCAGATGAGTACGGTGAGCAGACTGCCTGCAAAAGAAACCGCTAAGTAACGGAAATAAGTCATTTTCTCGGCAACTACACCGGCGAATATACGTCCTATCACCATTGCTAACCAAAAGGCTGTTACTGCGAGGGACGAAACGGAGCTGGAAGCATGTAATTGATCGGTGAAGATGGATGGCAAGAAGTTAACGATGGTATTTTCCATTCCTACATATAAGAAGAAAACGATCATGAGTAGGAGAAGAAACGTTAATGAGCTCTTCGTTAGTGCAGGGGGTTTCTCTGTCCGCTGTGTGCGATCCGCTTTATGAGCTAATAACGCATCATGCTCGCCTAAGGAAAGTTTCGACCAGACAATACCCGTAGCGAGTGCACTTAAACCTAATAGCAGGAATCCATATTTCCATAAGCCGCTGGCAATAAGGATACTTGATATAATTGGCATAAATAACGCCCCGAGGCCGAAGAAAACCTCGAGCTTATTGAAAGCAATCGCTTGATTATTTTTCGCAGCCATTAATACAAAGGTGCTAATACAGGATTCAACAAGTCCGAAAGCAACCCCGGCTATGAATGAGAGACAAACCGTAATAGGCCAAGGAGGCAGTAGAACAATGGCGATCATGGCGAAAAAGAGAAGACCAAAAGCCGCTGTAATGGTACTTCTGCGACTAATGCGACGAATAAGACTAGGCATAGAGAGAACACCTAGAAGGAAACCACCGAATTCTAGGAAGACTAGCATTCCACCATCACTGTAACTCCGTCCGTAATGGGTAAGTAATTCAGGTAAAACAGCGCCAAATATAACGTGGGTACAGCCTGTTAACAAGTATGACAAGCACCCCATAATAAGTAGTCTTTTCATAAAGCAGTGCTTCCTTTTTGTTCTAATGCAAAGTTCTCGTTATAAGCAAATACATGACCAATGGCTTCTGCAACAGAATCAACATGGTACATTGCCTTTTGTTTGACCTCCGAATGAGCCCCTTTCATAGCAAAACTATGAGGAGTGATGCCGAACATCGATACATCGTTGAAAGAGTCACCGAAACAAGCAATTTCTTCTGGCTGCAAGCCCAATTTTTCTATAAGAACAAGCAGAGAACTGCCTTTTGAAACAGCGAGAGGCATAATATCCAGACAATCTTTGTCGGAAATGAACAGCTCTAACTGATCCCCAAGCTTTTCCTCCATTAGAGCCTTAAGCTCAAGAAGCGTTTCTATTTTTCCAAACATCGAGAACTTACAAACAGCAAAATCCCCTACCAACGACTGCTCCACATCTTCTTTTACTATAAAAGGTTGGAACGTCCGGGATTGTACCTCATCGGAAGCAGGAGTCAAATGCGTGATATAATTCGCTTCCCCCGAGCAGATGAGCTTGACGAGATCAAAATCCTTAAGCAGTTGGTACACTTGATAAGCCAATTCAGGTTGAAAAAGTTGGGATTTCATGAACGAACCGTCGTCTAAATGAATGAATGCGCCATTTTGCGAGACGGAATAGGCCTGATGACCAATTTCAGCCAGTACCTGCTGCATTTCAATATTCATTCTTCCTGATGCCAAACAAAGTGCAATACCAGCTTCTTTAACTTTCCTTAGTGCAGCTAATTCTCTAGAACTAACTTTCTTATTATGATCAAGTAATGTGCCGTCCAAATCGCTTACGATAAGTTTAATCATCTTGGTCTTCTCCTCCTGCTAATACGATTTCCACATCACATGCAAGTAATTTCTCTTTCATCTCAGGGCTTAATGCCTGATCCGTTACGAGGATGTCAATACTCTCGAAGCCTACTACACGATGAAACAATCGCTTTCCGAATTTGGAATGATCCGCCAGTACAATAACTTGGTCCGCATGCTGCATCATGGCTCTCACCAGATAACAATCCTCTTCATTGGGAGCAGACAGCCCTTCTTCTGTAATTCCGCAAGTTCCGATGAGCAGCTTATCAACATGATAGTCATTTAACATCTCGATCGCTTTCGCTCCATATACGCTATGGTGTTTGTTATCCAGTACACCGCCCAGAATATGGATCGTTGTTTCATCTTTACGAGTGAGTATAGCAGCAATTTCAATTGAACTTGTCACGACGATATTTTGTTTGGAGCTAAGTGCGGTGGCGGCATGAAGGACTGTGGTCGAGGCATCCATCATGATATAATCGCCATCTTGAACGAGTGCTGCAGCTGTCTTGCCAATCGTTAGCTTCGAGGAAGACTCTGCTTGCAGCCTTTGATCATAATCGCCAACTTCTTTGGAAAGGGTAGGGAGGATGGCTCCACCGCGCGTTCGAACGATGGTCCCTTGCTCTTCGAGCTTAACCATGTCACGTCTAGCTGTGTCCCTTGAAACTTCATAAAGCTCACAAATGAGATCAACGGTAATTCGCTTATTTGATTTTAAGTATTCGACGATTGAAATAAGTCTTTCTTCTTGAAACAAGTGATACTCACTCCTTTCGCTTAAGTGAATATAAGTGATAATAAGTATATGGCTTATTATAATGCGTAGTATGCATTTTTTTCAACTATTTTGTTTTCGTAAAATTTAACGCTATTCGGCATAAAAAAACCGCATATTCGCTCAAGGAGCGAATGCACGGTTATCTCATCAATAATCTGCTTATTTAATAGCAGGTTTTTTCTTGGTTTTGATATAGCTAGGATATGTAATTTCTCCGGAGTCGAGCTTTCTAATTTCTTCTTCGTTCCAACCAGTAATTTTATTCGTACCTACTATCCCCGTAAGCTTGATTTGGTAGCGGTGAGCTAAGTACTGCTGAAGTTTGGCCATTTCATCGGGTTTTATTTCCCTCAGTTTTTGCTTGCCATGCAGTTGACCTAATATCACTCCGATAGACTCTGCGGCAAGACTCGTGTTTGGTTGAATTCTTGTGCTTCCGTAAGCGATAGCTGATGAACCTACATTTTTTCCGGCCGCGATGACATTATCATAATTTTTTAGCAAAAAGCTGCGCAGCGGCATGCCGTATTTATCCGGACGCCCCATTTCAATACCCCACTTGTTAGCACTCGTGCCCTGTAGATCAAGCGGATACCCGCCAATACTGACATTATCCCAGAACATCGTGCCTGAAAGGAGATCAGATGGTTTTAAAATATAGTCCATTTCATAGTGATTATATTCTCGGACATAAGGATACGTAGGGAGTTCGCCTAATTCAGCATGATCCCAACCCGGTAACGTTTTACGGAAGTGATTGAGAATCAAAGGTGTTTCTTTATTGCCCAGATTAACAGCTTCTTGGATGGATTCAGGGTTTGAAGGATCCACGGTATAAACAAGAAGGGCGTTGATTAGTACTTCCCCATCCCTTTGATTCACCGCATTCAATCCTCTTAGAAAAACGCGATCATTGGAAGGATGATAGGCCTTCGTCATTCCGCTTAGCCCAATAGCGAAGCTATCACTGACATATCCACCACCGAATTGCTTTGATTTCTCTTCCGGCTTTAATAGATTAAAAGTGGTATTAAACTTTTTCCAGTCGACATTTTTGAACTTCATCATCATGCCGGCACTCATATACTCGATCTCTTTTTGACCATAGAACTTCTCAAGACCTGGCAATCGCTTGGCATCCAATCTACTGATTAACGCCGCATAATCACTGTTGTCGACCCAATAGGAGGCTGTAATTTTCTTTTTTTCATTCTGCTCCGTACTATAAACAATTGAAGCGATTTTGTTCATATGATCAGGTGTATTCGTTTGTTCAATGTCATTAATGACAATGCCAGATTCCAAAGGAATGTCTTTCATTAATTTATTCATATATGTAGTGAATTCAGGAAGCTTACGAATTTTGGCGTTTCGGAAACCGTCGAATAATTCTTTGACACGGCCTTGTACGAGTAGATGACCTTGATCGTCGCGGGTTTCATCGAGAAATAACATTTGACTTTGGAGAATCTGACCTCCAAAAGCTTTATGAGGATCCAGTATTTTAACCTTCAAGCCTTCATCTGCAGCAGCTCTGGCTAGGTAAAGTCCTTCAAGCTCACTGCCGATCACAACGACGTCGATGTGTTCAATAGGATATGTATTATCACTCGCATTATTTGTTGCGACAATAGGTGCTGTAGTGGCTTCACTAACAATTGGTTTGTTTGTATGCGTGATGGTTGGTGCAGAAACAGATTCTGGTTCCAAGTTCCCTTGTTTAGGCCAAACCTTGCTATACGAAAATGCGAAAAAAACAATAATCAGAACGGCTAAAGCAATAATAAGTTGAACTCGCTGATTCCGTAAGCGCATGTGTAAACTCCTTTAATGATAGTCAGATATGATTTAAGTTTAGCAGTTTCATAGTGGATTTAACAGACTCAGAAGTAGGTTGATAGAAAAGATTTTCATGTCCACCCCCCAAAATATATTCGGATGGGCGAATTCTTGTAGCATAACCAGGAACCCTTCGCGAAGGCTCCACACAACTTAATAAAACTAACTATATGAATAAGGGAGCGAACTTGAATGAAGAAGAATCTTATGAAGAAATTTGTAGCAACTGGTCTTGTATTTACAATGGTAATGGGTGGCGCTTCCGCAGCGTTTGCCAAAGGTAATGACCGTGATGATCATAAAGGTGACAAAGGCGGAATCAAGAACAATATTCATACAAATATCAAAATCAACCTTAATTTCTATGATATGCAAAGTGCTGAATGGGCACTGCGTTACATAGCAAGCTTGGCTTCCAAAGGCGTATTCGAAGGCTATGAAGATGGATCATTCAAACCGCATAACAATGTTTCCCGCATTGAGGCTATCACGGCTGCCGTTCGTTTGATGGGATTGCGTGATAAAGCAGAATCCGCTGCAGAAATGCAAACAAAGTTGAACTTCAAAGATGCTGATAAAATTCCTTCATGGGCTGTAGGGTATGTAGCTGTAGCACTTGAGAACGATTTGTTCACGGAAAGCGATGATGCTGTTCAACCGAATCAGCCTGCAGATCGTCTATGGGCGACTACATTGTTGGTTAAAGCTTTGAAGTTGGATGCTGAAGCAAAAGCGAAAATGAACTCAACTCTTCCATTTGTTGATGCGAAGAAAATCCCAGCGGGTTCTGTAGGTTATGTAGAAGAAGCGATCGAGAAGAAATTGGTTGATGGCTTTGAGGACAATACATTCAGACCGAACCAACCTGTTACACGCGCACAACTTGCTGCGTTGCTCGACCGCACTAACGACCAACTGCCTGATCAAGATCAAAATACAAGCACCGGTACTGTAAGCGCTGCGGTTTATAACAACACGCTTTCCCTTACTAAAGCGGGCGTTACAACTCAATATGCCCTTCATCCGGAAGCATTCGTTCTACGTAACGGCGTGAAAGTTCCTGCTGCTGCTATTCAAGTTGGAGATGAAGTGAAAGTCCGCACTTTTAACAATCAAGTTGTTTACGTTGAAGTGACGAAATTGGCTGAAGTTAACCAATCCTTCGATGTTTTGGGTACGTTGAATGCGACTACTCTTAATGCTCAAGGTAAAATTGCAACAATTTCCATTACTCAAAACATTAACGGTGTCAACCAGACTACGATTTATAATGTAGCTGCTGATGTTGCTTTGACAGGTAACTTAGGCGCATTCACACAAGGGCATCTGATCCAGCTTAAAGGACAGAACCAAGTAGTTACTTCTATTGATGTGAAATAATAAAAGCATCATTTGAAAGATATAGAAAAGGTTAGATACATTGCAGTTGGCTCCTTGCTTATTTATAGCAGGGGGCCAACTGTGCTTTTAGGCTGTATAATCTTGCTTTTAATGAGGGAAACTGTCAGAGACTTAGAGTTACGCTCAAAAATACTTATATTAGGAGTTGGACTATTTATGGACGAAACACTCATGGCTACATTCAAAAGGTATTATGCCGATTACCGAGGCGCTGCAAATGTTGATCAAAGCTTTTCTGATGCTTATCAAGCGATCGCTTATCATGTCATCGAGCAAACAGAGCAATTCGCACAAGAGGGAAACCTTGCTGATATTCAAACCTTGATCCGCGAATTCAAAGAGATTGGCTTGGTTGTAGGGCCTAGCAATGATTCACTAAAGGAACGTTTTGAACAGGAACTTGTAGAGCAAGTACTTAACCGCGAATCTTTATAAAAAAAATGTCGAATTGGTGTTGAATTATCCAAGTTACCGTGATATATTATTAATTCGGCTAAAGCGAGTTGAAATTTTTATCGAAAAAAGTAAAAATAAAGCTTGCAATTGGTTGGGCGAATATGCTATATTATAAATCCGGCCGCGAGAGCAGCTCGGAATAATGAAAGAAATTGATCTTTGAAAACTGAACAACGAGTGAGTAAGCACAAACGAGAAATCGTTCAAAAAAGAGATTGCAAAATCTCGCTAGCAACGCAAATGAGCAATTAAGCTTTCAAATAGATTTTCTATTATGGAGAGTTTGATCCTGGCTCAGGACGAACGCTGGCGGCGTGCCTAATACATGCAAGTCGAGCGGATTTATCCTTCGGGATAAGTTAGCGGCGGACGGGTGAGTAACACGTAGGTAACCTGCCTATAAGACCGGGATAACTATCGGAAACGATAGCTAAGACCGGATAACTGGTTTTCTCGCATGAGAGAATTATGAAACACGGAGCAATCTGTGGCTTATAGATGGGCCTGCGGCGCATTAGCTAGTTGGTGAGGTAACGGCTCACCAAGGCGACGATGCGTAGCCGACCTGAGAGGGTGAACGGCCACACTGGGACTGAGACACGGCCCAGACTCCTACGGGAGGCAGCAGTAGGGAATCTTCCGCAATGGACGCAAGTCTGACGGAGCAACGCCGCGTGAGTGATGAAGGTTTTCGGATCGTAAAGCTCTGTTGCCCTAGACGAACAGCAAGAGGAGTAACTGCCTTTTGTGTGACGGTATAGGAGAAGAAAGCCCCGGCTAACTACGTGCCAGCAGCCGCGGTAATACGTAGGGGGCAAGCGTTGTCCGGAATTATTGGGCGTAAAGCGCGCGCAGGCGGTCAATTAAGTTGGGTGTTTAAGCCCGGGGCTCAACCCCGGTTCGCATCCAAAACTGGTTGACTTGAGTGTAGGAGAGGAAAGTGGAATTCCACGTGTAGCGGTGAAATGCGTAGAGATGTGGAGGAACACCAGTGGCGAAGGCGACTTTCTGGCCTATAACTGACGCTGAGGCGCGAAAGCGTGGGGAGCAAACAGGATTAGATACCCTGGTAGTCCACGCCGTAAACGATGCATACTAGGTGTTGGGGATTCGATTCCTCGGTGCCGAAGTTAACACAGTAAGTATGCCGCCTGGGGAGTACGCTCGCAAGAGTGAAACTCAAAGGAATTGACGGGGACCCGCACAAGCAGTGGAGTATGTGGTTTAATTCGAAGCAACGCGAAGAACCTTACCAGGTCTTGACATCCCTCTGAATACGGTAGAGATATCGTAGGCCTTCGGGACAGAGGAGACAGGTGGTGCATGGTTGTCGTCAGCTCGTGTCGTGAGATGTTGGGTTAAGTCCCGCAACGAGCGCAACCCTTGATCTTAGTTGCCAGCACTTCGGGTGGGCACTCTAAGATGACTGCCGGTGACAAACCGGAGGAAGGTGGGGATGACGTCAAATCATCATGCCCCTTATGACCTGGGCTACACACGTACTACAATGGTCGGTACAACGGGAAGCGAAGCCGCGAGGTGGAGCCAATCCTTATAAGCCGATCTCAGTTCGGATTGCAGGCTGCAACTCGCCTGCATGAAGTCGGAATTGCTAGTAATCGCGGATCAGCATGCCGCGGTGAATACGTTCCCGGGTCTTGTACACACCGCCCGTCACACCACGAGAGTTTACAACACCCGAAGTCGGTGGGGTAACCCGCAAGGGAGCCAGCCGCCGAAGGTGGGGTAGATGATTGGGGTGAAGTCGTAACAAGGTAGCCGTATCGGAAGGTGCGGCTGGATCACCTCCTTTCTATGGAGACTCGGGTCTGATAGACCCAGTCAAGTGCGAAAGCACAAAACAGTTTACTCACTCGTGTTCAGTTTTGAAGGATGAATTTTCCTTCAACTACTTGTTCCTTGAAAACTAGATAACGAAACAAAACGTAAAGTAAGAACTTAGGTTGCTTGATCTTATGATCTTGCAAAATTCTTTAAATGTTTTTCTAGGTTAAGCTAGAAAGAGCACACGGAGGATGCCTAGGCACTAGGAGCCGAAGAAGGACGTGGCGAACGACGAAATGCCTCGGGGAGCCGTAAGCAGGCTTTGATCCGGGGATGTCCGAATGGGGGAACCCAGCTGTGGTAATGCGCAGTTACTCTATTGTGAATACATAGCAATAGTAGAGGCATACCCAGGGAACTGAAACATCTAAGTACCTGGAGGAAAAGAAAACAAAAGTGATTCCGTCAGTAGCGGCGAGCGAAAGCGGAATAGCCCAAACCAAGGGGCTTGCCCCTTGGGGTTGTAGGACCTCGATATGGGGTTAGTTCGGTAGGCGAAGAGATCTGGAAAGGTCCGGCATAGAAGGTAAAAGCCCTGTAGCCAAAATCGAACGAAACCCCTAGAGGTATCCTGAGTACGGCGGGTCACGTGAAACCCCGTCGGAATCCGGCAGGACCATCTGCCAAGGCTAAATACTCCCTAGTGACCGATAGTGAAGCAGTACCGTGAGGGAAAGGTGAAAAGCACCGCGGAAGCGGAGTGAAAAAGAACCTGAAACCGTGTGCTTACAAGAAGTCAGAGCCCTCTATATGGGTGATGGCGTGCCTTTTGTAGAATGAACCGGCGAGTTACGTTCCCGTGCGAGGTTAAGCTGAAAAGGCGGAGCCGCAGCGAAAGCGAGTCTGAATAGGGCGCTTGAGTACGTGGACGTAGACCCGAAACCGTGTGATCTACCCCTGTCCAGGGTGAAGGTGAGGTAACACTCACTGGAGGCCCGAACCCACGCATGTTGAAAAATGCGGGGATGAGGTGGGGGTAGCGGAGAAATTCCAATCGAACTCGGAGATAGCTGGTTCTCCCCGAAATAGCTTTAGGGCTAGCCTCGGATGTGGAGTTGTGGAGGTAAAGCACTGATTGGGTGCGGGGCCCGCCAAGGGTTACCAAGTCCAGTCAAACTCTGAATGCCACAAACTTAAATCCGGGAGTCAGACAGTGAGTGCTAAGATCCATTGTCAAAAGGGAAACAGCCCAGACCATCAGCTAAGGTCCCCAAGTGTGTGTTAAGTGGGAAAGGATGTGGAGTTGCACAGACAACCAGGATGTTGGCTTAGAAGCAGCCACCATTGAAAGAGTGCGTAATAGCTCACTGGTCGAGTGACTCTGCGCCGAAAATGTAACGGGGCTAAACACGCCACCGAAGCTATGGCTTGCACGTATGTGCATGGGTAGGGGAGCGTTGTATGTACGTTGAATTCTGACCGTAAGGACAGGTGGAGCGCATACAAGTGAGAATGCCGGTATAAGTAACGAAAAGATCAGTGAGAATCTGATCCGCCGAAAACCTAAGGGTTCCTGAGGAAGGCTCGTCCGCTCAGGGTAAGTCGGGACCTAAGGCGAGGCCGAAAGGCGTAGTCGATGGACAACAGGTGGAAATTCCTGTACCACCGTAGCCGTTATGAGCGATGGAGTGACGCAGAAGGATAGTGACGCGAGCTGATGGATGCTCGTCCAAGCAGTGAGGCTGGTTAGTAGGCAAATCCGCTAACCGTAAGGCTGGGCTGTGATGGGGAGGGAAACTTTAAGTACCGAAGGTCATGAGTTCACACTGCCAAGAAAAGCTTCTAGCCAGGCGAAGGTGCCCGTACCGCAAACCGACACAGGTGGGTGAGAAGAGAATTCTAAGGCGCGCGGAAGAACTCTCGTTAAGGAACTCGGCAAAATGACCCCGTAACTTCGGGAGAAGGGGTGCCTCGGTAGGGTGAATAGCCCGAGGGGGCCGCAGTGAAAAGGCCCAAGCGACTGTTTAGCAAAAACACAGGTCTGTGCGAAGCCGCAAGGCGAAGTATACGGGCTGACGCCTGCCCGGTGCTGGAAGGTTAAGAGGAGTGGTTAGGGGTTAAACCCGAAGCTATGAATTGAAGCCCCAGTAAACGGCGGCCGTAACTATAACGGTCCTAAGGTAGCGAAATTCCTTGTCAGGTAAATTCTGACCCGCACGAATGGCGTAACGACTTGGGCGCTGTCTCAACGAGAGATCCGGTGAAATTTTAATACCTGTGAAGATGCAGGTTACCCGCGACAAGACGGAAAGACCCCATGGAGCTTTACTGCAGCTTGATATTGGACTTTGGTACGATCTGTACAGGATAGGTGGGAGCCTTTGAAGCCTGAGCGCCAGCTTGGGTGGAGGCGCCGTTGGGATACCACCCTGATCGTATCGGAGTTCTAACCTGGTACCGTAATCCGGTATGGGGACAGTGTCAGGTGGGCAGTTTGACTGGGGCGGTCGCCTCCTAAAATGTAACGGAGGCGTTTAAAGGTTCCCTCAGAATGGTTGGAAATCATTCGCAGAGTGCAAAGGCATAAGGGAGCTTGACTGCGAGACCTACAAGTCGAGCAGGGACGAAAGTCGGACTTAGTGATCCGGTGGTACCGAATGGAAGGGCCATCGCTCAACGGATAAAAGCTACCCTGGGGATAACAGGCTTATCTCCCCCAAGAGTCCACATCGACGGGGAGGTTTGGCACCTCGATGTCGGCTCATCGCATCCTGGGGCTGAAGTAGGTCCCAAGGGTTGGGCTGTTCGCCCATTAAAGCGGTACGCGAGCTGGGTTCAGAACGTCGTGAGACAGTTCGGTCCCTATCTGTCGCGGGCGTAGGAAATTTGAGAGGAGCTGTCCTTAGTACGAGAGGACCGGGATGGACGTACCGCTGGTGTACCAGTTGTCTCGCCAGAGGCATCGCTGGGTAGCTATGTACGGAGGGGATAAGCGCTGAAAGCATCTAAGCGCGAAGCCCCCCTCAAGATGAGATTTCCCAGTATGTAAGACCCCTTGTAGACGACGAGGTTGATAGGTTCGAGGTGGAAGTGCAGCAATGCATGCAGCTGACGAATACTAATCGGTCGAGGGCTTAACCAATAAACCTAAGCTGAAATACTTTACGTAAGTTTCGTATCTAGTCTTCAGGGAATAAATCCCTACTGTGGCGATCGTGGCGAAGGGGTTAACGCACTGGTTTGTGGATCCAGCATTCGTGGGTTCAAGTCCCATCGGTCGCCCTTTTCCCTTCAATAATGGGGATTAGCCAAGCGGTAAGGCAACGGACTTTGACTCCGTCATGCCTAGGTTCAAATCCTAGATCCCCAGTTTTCTATTTTCATACGCGGTCGTGGTGGAACGGCAGACACACCATCTTGAGGGGGTGGCGCTCACAAGGCGTGAGGGTTCAAATCCCTCCGACCGCATCTCTATTTAAGCAAGAAACCCTTACTAGTTAAGGGTTTTTTTGTGTTACAACGGATGTGGAACATACAGAAATGGATCAGATACTATTACCATCGATATATTCTCTTAGAATGACCTAAATTTGTAGTCTATTTTACTATTTTGGCTTTTTGTATACACCAAATCCTCTTTGTTCGATTATTAATAGAATAGTATAACTTTTCTTCTCGTGGAAGAAGGAGGAATGATAGTATGCTTCAGTACCAAGCCCTCAATGAATATAAAGCTATGAATTACGCCAGAAAGCTAAGAAACATGTTTAAGTCAAATGCAGAGCTAGTTTGCGAAGAGATCGGCGATGGGAATTTAAATCTCGTCTTTCGGATTACTGACAAAAGTTCAGAAAAAAGCATCATAATAAAGCAGGCACTTCCTTATGCGCGGGTGGTTGGGGAATCTTGGCCTTTGACTCTTGAACGGGCACGAATTGAGAGTCAGGCATTGATCGTTCAACAGTCTATTTGCCCAGGTTTTGTGCCTATTGTTTATCATTATGATAGTACGATGGCTTTGACAGTGATGGAAGATTTGTCGAGCCACATGAATCTGCGTAAAGGATTGGTTGCCCGAGAACGCTATCCTCATTTTGCATGTCAAATTGGCACCTTTCTGGCACGTACTTTGTATTTGACATCTGATTTTGCATTACCCTCTCAAATGAAAAAGGAGAAAGTGGTTCAATTCTCTAATCCGGAGATGTGCAAGATATCCGAGAATCTCATTTTTACAGATCCCTATTTCGCTTCAGAAACCAAACCATTTAATCCATTAATAGCAGATAAGGTAGTTGAAATAGAGGAGAATAACCAACTGAAACTTGAGGTTGCAAAATTAAAGGAAGGTTTCCTCACTCATGCCCAGGCACTCATCCACGGGGACCTTCATACCGGCAGCATCATGGTAACGAAAGACGAAACTAAAGTGATTGATCCGGAATTCGCTTTTTATGGACCTATGGGATTTGATATCGGCGCTGTAATAGGAAACCTTCTACTTAGCTTTGCCTCCCACGAAGGACACACTACGGACTCGCAGGAACGAATGGATTATCAAGCCTATCTACTTACGATGATTGAACAAATATGGACTTACTTTGAAAAAGAATTTAGGATTTTATGGAAAAATGAATCTAAAGAAAGAATGGCTGTAATCCCTGGATACGTAGATCATTACTTACTCCAAATCCTTGAGGATACGGCAGGCTATGCGGGTTGTAAAATGATTCGTAGAATTATAGGTCTAGCGCATGTATGGGATATGGAAAGTATAGATGATCCAAGTTTGCGGGCAAAATCAGAAAAGCTAGCACTTTCGATCGGACTAGAATTGGTACTAGAAAGACGGAAAGTCCAAAGAATTAACGACATTACATCCCGTGTTAGACAGATAGCAGGGTGGGGGGATTTATAATTAAGAGGATTATTATTTGGGAGGTCATGTTAACAGTAAAAGCCTCTTCATCCGAAGAGGCTTTTACTGTTAATCTAAGTCAACTATTTCATTAGAACCGCGAATTAATGTTTTCGTATACATTTTCTCGGGTTTTAATATTTCCATTAAATAATCGACTGCTATTTTAGGATCTACTCTCTTTCCGCATGTGTAACCATCTATAGCCGCGAAACCTTCCTCCGGATAGGTGTGAATGGAAAGATGACTTTCAGACAAAAGAACAAGTACGGAACAGCCGCTTGGATCGAATTTTTTATGGATGACTGACAGCACGGTAGCACTGCTTTTCTCAGCAGCATTCACCATGATTAATCGTAAAAAATCAACATTATCTAGAAAACTGGAATCTACTCCCCAAACGTCAACAATCGTATGCCTGCCATATGTTGAATATTGCAAATCAATCACTCCTTCCAAATATCAACTTCATCACATTCTATGAATAGAAAATGAAGAGTGATCTAGTAAAGTGACTAATTCTAGTGAAAATCTACGATAGGGGTTCTTACATTTATCGTATTAATTCCTTTATTATTACTAGGGTTTATTAGTTATCAATATTCAAGTGGATTAATGAAAGATCTGCTTTCCAAATCAGTAGAAAAGGAACTTCACCAAGTAGATAATATCCATCGATGATGCACCGGAATGAAATAGGAGTAGAACAAACGCGAAGAACAAACTAAAAGAACAAAAAAAAGCACTCTCTAACTTGATGTTAGGAAGTGCTCTTTTTTGTTCATATTATTTGCTTGCGGAGACGGTTTCTATTTCTTTAACGCTTTGATAAATGAGGTTGAATAGCTCTTCGAGGCTGCCTTCTTCAATACAGGAGAAAGCAACGCGCAGATCGGTAGCTCCTAAGGCGATCGTACCTACACCATGCTGATCCAGTAAGTGTACACGTAAGTCTTCGGCATCAACGGTTTTGAGCTTCAAGCACATGAAGTAACCGGAGTTGAACGGGTAGTAGCCCCATGCATCATCAAACTTTCCGCTGTCCAGAATGGACTTGGTGCGGTTAGCGCGGCCTTTCATGATCTCGTATTTCTCTTGTTTCTGTTGGCCAAACTCAGGAGAGTTAAGCGCGTGAAGCACGAATGTTTGAGACGGGTGAGGACCGCTGGAAATGGTCGCACGGATGATCCCCATTGTTTTCTGCTCTAAGGCGCTGAGAAGTGCTTCGCTTTGGCCAGCATACGTAATGAAGCCTACACGGAAGCCCCAGACGTATTCTTCTTTGGTGGCTCCGTCGATTTTGACAGCGAGCACACGTGGGTGAATGTCAGCCAATTGACCGAACAAGGACTCATGCAGGGAACCTTCGAAGAAAAGACCGAAGTAGGCGTCGTCCGTAAGTACGACTACGTTGATGCCTGCTTCAGCAGCATCTTTGATGGCAGCAGCAATTTCTTTCCCCTCTTCAGCCCCAGGTGTATAGCCTGTCGGGTTGTTCGGGAAGTTCAAGACAACGATCGCTTTGCCTTTGGATTTTTGAGCAAAAAGAGCTTCACGAAGTCCAGCTGCATTAAATTTTTGCTCTTCGTTGTATAACGGGTAATTCACGATTTGGGCACCGCGGCGGATTTCGAAGGTGAGCTCGTAATTTTCCCAGTTTTTATCTGGAATAATGACTGCATCACCAACATCTGCGAAAAGGTCGGCGGCAATGCTAAGACCATGGGTCAGGGCATTCGTAACAATCGGGTTTCCGATTCGTTTATTGCCAATCTCGGGATTTTCCTCGAGCATTTTTTTGCGCCATGCTGTACGAAGTTCAGGTTTACCGGCAGGTGGTGCGTATTCATATATATCTTTTGGTGCATAGGTAGAGAGTGTGTCTTGAATGACCTTCAGATGCATAGGTTGACCATTTTCGATAGCAATACCGATGGTAGCATTATACTTCTTGGCTTTGGCCTTTGCTTCAGCAGATTGGCTGAGAATGCCTTCTTTCGGGAAGTAAATGGATCTACCTAATGCTGAAAGCATGTCATGCACGTGAGAATTTTCACGTTCCAGGGTCTCGTTTAACTTTTGTGCCAAAGGATTCATAAGAGTGGGTCATTCCTTCCAATGAGCTATTCATTTTTTGCAGTTATTATACCACTTTAAAAAGGGTACGTCACTGCGCGAAACAAATATTTTCGGATTGGTATTGGATATGGAATTACACGCTTACATTATTTAAAAAACTTTCTAATCGATGTTTAACTCCAGGCCATTCGGTATCAAGGATGCTAAACATGACAGTGTCACGAATATAACCATCGTGAAGTATGCGATGTTGACGTAGAATACCTTCTTTTTGGGCACCTAATCGAGCAATAGCCGTTTGAGAACGTTCGTTCCGTAGGTCCGTTTTTAGTTGGACGCGGAGAAGGTTTAATGTTTCGAAACAGTGGTTCAGCAGTAAATATTTACATTCGGTATTAACGCGCGTACGCCACACTTGGGAATTGTACCAGGTATGACCGATTTCCAGATTCCGATGTTGAGCTGAGATATCGAAGAGACGCGTGCTACCGACGAAAGCATCGGTATGCTTATCGTAGACGCTGTAAGGGATGCCTAGTCCTGCCGCCTGTTCTTCTAGTGCTTGGTGGACAAAGTTCTCTACATCTGCGGAACTATGAAGCGGCGTCATATATGCCCATATGTTCGGGTCGGCTGCTGCTTCTAGTAGGCCGGATATATGGGATTTTTGCATAGGCAGTAGGGCGACACGCTCGCCTTCTAAAATAAGAGGTTGTAGATTCATTGGGAATTTTCTCCTTGTCATAAGGACTTTTTTATGAGATTTTAGATAGCATAATTGAAAAGTGGAGTAATAAAAAGAGCCAATTTTGTTGGATTTATGTGTACCAATTTTATGTTATTAGGGGCACTCTTGTTTTTAGAGGGAACGTTGATGCGTTAAATGATTAGTTTCATCGAGTAGAGGCGATTAGACGGAACATCGTTCCGCTATTTGTTAAAAAACAAGGTATATACGCTCGATTTGGGCTAAATAACGGATCGTAGTTCCCTTTGGGGAGCGAAACAAGCATTTTGCAAGAAATAACGCACTCAGGTTCCCCTTAGTCATGTCGAGGCTAATAAACAAACGTAAGTAACATCATTTATAACAGAAGATTGTCCTAATTATTCATCGATTCCTTCATTTGCAGGATAACGAATTCTTACTATAATGATCGGAGGAGCGAGCATGGAGTTTCATTTACCCTACCATTCCTATCGGACCCAATATGCGAGTAAGTATGCCGCATTGTATCATGCTCTTCATGATGAAATACTTGCAAATAGATTGAAACTAGACACGAAGCTCCCATCGAGCCGTAAACTGGCAGCTTTGTTTGGACTGTCTCGGGGAACCGTTAATCAGGTGTATGAGATGCTGATTGCTGAAGGTTATTTGCAGGCTGATGTAGGAAGAGGGACATTTGTTGTATATGCCGGCGGGCAGGAGAAGAAGGAGCATGGTAGTAGGAAGGAGATTCGACTATCCACTTGGGGGACGCGGGTGCTTGATGGGGATCGGGTAGGGCGGGGAGAAGGGCAAGAGCTAGGACGAGGACAAGGACAAGGACAAGGACAGGGACAAGGACAAGGACAAGGACAAGGACAAGGGCAAGGGCAGGGACAAGGACAAGGGCGAAAGATTTCGTTTGCGGTGGGTCGACCGCTAATGGATGAGTTTCCGCGGGAGCTGTGGAACCGCGGGATGTATGAGCAGGTGCGGCGGATGACGGAGTCGCCGCATAAGGAGGCTTACAACGCCGAGGGGCATTATGCGCTTCGCGAAGCGATCGCACAGCACCTGAGGCGGATGCGGGGAATCGATGCGCCGCCTGAGCGCATCGTCATCGTTAACGGGTCGATGCAAGCGATAGCGCTGCTGACCCAGGTGCTTGTGAATGAAGGCGATCCAGTCGTACTGGAGCGTCCAGGGTATCCAGGCATCAGCAGCGCTGTGCTGGCGGCTGGGGGAATCCCCGTACACGCGGAGGTGGACGGGCAGGGGCTTGTTCCGCAGCCGTGGAACGCACGGCTGCTGTTCGTGACACCCAGCCGCCAGTTCCCTACGGGGGCAGTACTGGGCTTAGAGCGCCGCCAGCAGCTGCTGCGCTGGGCGTCAGAGCAAGGCGCTGTCATCGTCGAAGACGATTATGACAGCGAGTTCAGGCACCGCGGGCGGCCGATTGAGCCGCTCAAGGTGCTAGACCAAGAGGAGGGCCGAGTGGTGTACATCGGCACCTTCTCCAAAACGATGCTGCAGGAGCTGCGCATCGGGTACGTCGTGCTGCCGGAGGCGCTGCAGGACGCTTTTGTGGCCGCGAAGCGGCTTTACGAGCCGTACCCTTCGGGGCTGCTCGAACAGCGCTCGCTCGCCGCTTTCATGGTGAGCGGCGGCTACGAGCGACACCTGCGCCGGATGCGGCGGGTGTACGCGAGCAAGTTTTTGCTCCTGCAAGCTCATCTGCAGGAGCAGCTCTCCGCCCTCTTCGAGTGGGTGGAGTGTGATAGCGGGCTGCATCTGTTCGGCTGGTGGCGGAGCGAGGCCAGCAGCTATGCCTCCTATGCAGCTGCATGCCGTGAAGTTGGCGTCTCATGGAGCGACGCAGCGGCTTACGGCCTCCCCCCAGAGCGAATGGGGGCAATCTTCGGTTTTGCACATCTAACCGAGGAGGAGATACGCCGCGGTGTTGCTCTTTTAAGGCATGTTCATGATTGCCACAAAGGATGAGTGTGATTTTTGGCAGGATTGACATTGTATGATATGATTTAACAGGATGGTCAATTAATTATCTTCTTAGGAGTGATCTCTTTTTATGGCGGGGTTAAATGGTGGAGGCACAAGTGTTATTGTGCGTTTGGAAATACATAAAGAATTGGTCACTTTTGGGAAAATTGCTACAGCTATAGGTGAAGCAGGCGGCGATATTGTCGCGATTGACGTAACACGAGCAAGTAAAACAACGACAACGCGCGATATTACGGTAAAAGTTAGCGACCCTGAACATACAGAATCTATAACTAATGCGTTGAAAGATATTCCTGGCGTCCGCTTAATTAACGTTTCAGACCAAACGTTTCTCATGCATTTGGGCGGCAAGATCGAAATGACTCCGAAAATGCCGATTAAAAATCGGGACGACCTATCCCGTGTCTATACACCGGGTGTTGCTCGCGTTTGTATGGCTATTCATGAAGACCCAGCTAAAGCACACTCATTAACGATAAAACGGAATACGGTTGCTGTTGTGTCGGATGGCACAGCGGTCCTAGGTTTAGGAAATATCGGTCCGGAAGCGGCGATGCCGGTAATGGAAGGGAAGGCCATGCTGTTCAAGCAGATGGCGGGTGTAGATGCGTTCCCGATTTGTTTGGACACGCAGGATACCGAAGAAATTATTCGTACGGTCAAAGCGATTGCACCAGCTTTCGGCGGTATTAATTTAGAAGATATTTCGTCGCCTCGTTGTTTTGAGATTGAGGAAAGATTAATCAATGAACTCGATATTCCTGTATTCCACGACGATCAACATGGAACGGCAGTAGTTATTCTTGCAGGGCTGCTCAATGCGGTTAAGCTTGTGGGCAAGAATTTGGAAGATTGTAAAGTAGTTATCACGGGCATTGGAGCTGCGGGGATTGCCTGTACAAAGATGCTGTTAGCTGCCGGAGTTACAAATATTATCGGAGTAGATCGACAAGGCGCAATCGTACGCGGAGATAGCTATACGAATTCGGCTTGGGAATGGTATGCAGACAACACAAATCCTTTTTTACAAAGAGGACTACTGTCTGATGTTATATCAGGTGCTGATATTTTCATTGGGTTATCGGGGCCAGGTGTGCTTAAGGCGGATGATGTGAAGAGAATGGGCACGGATCCGATCGTGTTCGCGATGGCAAACCCAACACCGGAAATTACGCCGGAAGAAGCTGAACCTTATGTTCGTGTGATGGCAACCGGCCGGTCAGATTACCCGAATCAAATAAATAATGTTCTTTGCTTCCCGGGGATTTTCCGCGGTGTGTTGGACTGTCGTGCTTCGCGCATCACGCAAGAAATGAAGCTGGCCGCAGCCAAAGCAATTGCATCGGTAGTGAATGAAGATGAGTTGAACGAATATTACATTATTCCAAGTGTGTTCAACACGGCTGTTGTTGAGAAGGTAAGAGAAGCGGTCATGGAAGCCGCCTATGAATCCGGTGTGGCCCGTCGCCGCAGCCAGCGCGAGACACATGATGCACACCACGAATAAGTGGTTATGAATTAGCAGTTCGGTAAACCTCAATGGAGGTGATCCGAACTGTTTTTTCGTTTTTCTAAGCTATGGTAATTGGGTCACGGTTGGCAGTCAGCTGGATGATGCTCAAAACCATACAAGATGCAGTTTTGCTCTTCTGTCAAGAAAGTGGACACTTCTTTAGTTAAGCTGCGTTCTGGTAGTACAACTTTTCGAAGCGTAACGGAGACATGTAGCCAATCGTGCTGTTAGATCGTTTCCGGTTGTAAAAGATTTCGAGGTATCGGAACAACTTCTCCTGCGCTTCTTGCTTCGTCTTAAATTTGGGTTTGCTGTAGATACACTCACGTTTTAAGATGCTGTGAAAAGCCTCAATACAAGCATTGTCATAACAGTTGCCCTTACGACTCATGCTTGGCTTCATACCGTAGCTTGCTAACTGCTCACGGTACTCCTTTGAGGCATACTGGGAGCCGCGATCAGAATGATGGATAAGACCTTTGCCTGGCTTCTTAGAGGCGTATGCCTGATTTAGCGCATCCATTACCAAGTCAGTCGTCATTCGATCGCTAAGTTTCCATCCAACGATTTGTTTCGTGTGCAGATCCATGATGCTAGCCAGATAGAGCCTCCCTTGACGGCAAGGAATGTAGGTTATGTCAGCTACCCACTTTTCATTTGGTTTCGTTGCTTTAAAGTCTTGCTCAAGGATATTGGGAGCAATGGGCTGATCGTGATTAGAATCTGTCGTAGTGACCCTGAACTTCCGCGCCATACACGAACGTAATCCATGTTCGCGCATAATAAGACCCACCGTACGTTCCGCTACGGTCCAGCCTTCTTTCACAAGTTCTTTGAATATCCTCGGGCTGCCATAAGTTTCATCCGAATCATGAAAATGCCACTTAATGCGTTTAGTTAGTTCCTCTTTGCGCTTGTTACGCTCGGACACAACAACAGTTTTCCATTTGTAATAGCCGCTCCTAGACACTTGTAGCACGTCACACATCTTCTCCAATCGAAACTCGGAGCGATGATCCTCGATGAATTGGAACCTTAGTTCTTTTCTTTGCTGAAGATGTGCAGCGCCTTTTTTAAAATAGCGAGTTCCTCTTGGAGATCTTGATTTTGGCGTTCTTTCTCCTGATACTCCAGATCTTTTTCACGTAACTGTTGCTCAAGCTGGCGCACTCTTTCCGGAGTAATTACTGACTCCGTCTGAAATTCGTCACGGTATGTAGCTTTCCAGTTGTGCAGAACACCCGCAGATATCCCGAGCTCTTCGGACATCTGCGGCATTGATTTACCTTGCTCTAAGATGTACTTCACTGTCTGCTTCTTAAATTCTTCACTATAACGATTTCGTTCCATCCCGGACACCTCTCCCTCTTATTGATATTATCTTAGTTTCACTTAAGAGATGTCCACTTTTAATTCTAGGTGCAGAAATGCAGTTAATTCGCTTCAGAGGGAAGTGCTACTCGGTAGAAATTAACTGCATGTTTTGCAGCAAAGTATATTTTAAGAACTCCTTAAAAGTGTGGCGGAGGAAGAGGTGTGCTACCGAGGGAGGGTGTATTGACATGCCAGGTGGGAGTGGTTAGTAGGTAATAGTAAAGAGATAGAAGTGTAGGTAATGGGTTCGTTTGCAGTAAGGTAAAGGGATAGAAGTGTAGGTAATGGGTTAGTTTGTAGTAAAGTAAAGGGAAAGTAGCATGCGGCGTTAGCATCCAGCAAAGAATTACACGAAATCCCCTAACTTGTCTATATATACGAAAAAAACCTTGTTTCAGCAGCTGATTCAGCTTGCTTAACAAGGTCTTTCTTTCTTTCTTTCTAATTAGTTTCTTCTGTCCATTGTCTTAACTTGCGATCCGAAGGGAGAAGGAAAGTCAGGATGCCGAGAAGCGGCAGAAATGCACACATTTCCATAACACGCGTCGTGCCCAGGGTGTCGCAGAGATTGCCAAGAACAACACTTCCGATGCCGCCCATTCCAAAGGCTAAACCTGTAATTAAGCCGGAAACGGTTCCGACTTTCCCAGGAAACAGCATTTGGGCGTACACAACGGTAACGGAAAAGCTGGATAATAGGATGATACCGATAATCACAAGTAAAACGTAAGCCCAAGTTATGGACACATGCGGTAACAGCAAAGCAAACGGCGCTGAACCAAGCATGGAAAAGAAAATGACATTACGCTTACCGAAACGGTCTGCAAGCGGACCACCAAAAAAGGTTCCAACCGCTCCTGCTGCTAGGAACAAGAAGATAAAGTCCTGTGCGCGGTCGATTGACATGCCGTATGTATCTTTCAAGAAAAAGGCGAAGTAGCCGCTCATTGCTGCTCCATACCAAGAACGGACGAATACAAGAAAAATAAGCAGGCAAATGGCAAACATGACTTGCTTGCGCCGCTGTGGGTTGACGGTGCGCTGTACGATTGTCTTAGCTTTGACCGGTGTGGCAAGCAGTACGGATTTGTACCAGCGAGCAATATATAATTGCACGGCGATAGCCACAGCTGCAACGCCTGTGAACCATATGGAACCGAATAATCCAAGTGGAATGAAAATCCATTTGGTCATCATGGGGGCCAAGGATTGACCGGCGTTACCGCCTACTTGGAAAATGGATTGAGCCAGACCTTTGCGACCTCCCGCAGCCATGTGAGAGACACGAGATCCCTCCGGGTGGAAGGCGGCTGAGCCAAGACCTACAAAGCAAACTGACAATAAAACGACCCAATACGAATGTGCGAATGCGAGCAGGAGCATACCTGTAAGGGTGGAGGCCATGCCAATTGGCAGCATATAGGGTGAAGGCTTGCGATCTGTATATAAGCCAACAACCGGCTGCATAATGGATGCCGTGAAGTTAATGGCGAACTGCACCCAACCAATCTGTGTATAGCTTAGTCCCATCTCGCTTTTTAGAATGGGAAAGATAGCAGGAATGACAGATTGAATCGAATCGTTGAGTAAATGGACAAGACCAATTGCGAATAAAATACGATATACGGTAGGTTTGACGTCTCCGGTACCATGTAAGCTCTTGGAGCTTTGTTCGGGAGATGATGCTGTAATGGACGCCATGGTTCTCTCCTCTCCAGTGACAGATCCCTTTTATTTTTCTAGGAAACGGCCGAGGTCTTCTCCCATTTTCACTTTAGAACCAAGCTGCAGATCTGGGCGAGGCTCAAACATATCGTCTTCAAAAAGGAGAACGACTGTTGAACCAAACTCGAAATAAGCTAGTTCTTGACCTCGCTCAAGCGTTTTGGGAAGAGGCTTCACATATTGAATAGAACTAACGTTAAGTGCCCCAACCTTCACCACAGCAACTTCGCCGGCATTGTGCTGGATAAAGGTGATTAACCGTTCGTTACGACTTAGTACTCTCTTCATATGACGAAGGCCAAACTCATTCACAGGATATACTTTCCCAAGCACATGCTCGCTCTCAAGCACATCACCTGAAATCGGCGAATGAATCCGGTGGTAGTCCGTAGGGCTGAGGTACAGCACAAAATAAAAGCCATTTTTATAATTGACCGTACGAGGGGAACGATTAAGGAGCTCTTCGATTGTGTAGTCTTGACCTTTGACATTCACAATCAGGCCTTCCTTAATATCGCCGATACCTGTAATCATGGCATCAACAGGACTTACAACACGAGTTAGGTCTTCGTGAATAGGGCGTAACCCTGGCTTTAATCTGCGTGTGAAGAAATCATTCAAAGATTTATAATCCTGTAATTGCTTCTCAGCATCTTCAATGCGTATTCCGTAGGTTTGGGCGAAGCGAGGAATGAAGATCCGGCTTGCTTTGGATCTGGCAAAAGCGCCTGTCACTTGGGACACCCATTTGCGTGAAGACAGCTCCGTTAGCAATCGAAAAAATGGTTTAGACATAGATTAAAAAACTCCTGTTCATTCGTGTTTATATCGTTCTTCGCTAATCTTGCCACAGAAAGGTAAAAGAATCAATTGTCGAATAGGGAAGGAATGCAAGGTAAGCGCAAGAAAAAAACAGCCTAATGGCTGTTTGAGATAGAATATGCTAGCTTTGCTTATAATCCCCGCAGGTATAGCAGGTAGCGAGGTTAACGGAGATAGGGACAGAGGAGCCGGCGAACTTGATACATTGAACAGGGGTTCGAGATGAATGATCAGAAATACTCGTACAGGACTTGCAGCTTGCGATTAGCTCAAAGGAAGCATCTAAGGGCAGCGAATACTGTAAGACGTTATTCTTCTTCATTAATTGACCTCTTTTCCTTGTGATGGATACGAGCCGGATCCTAGCAGGAGAAGCCTTCATGTAAACGTTTTACTTTCAATATCAATCATATCACAAAATGGATCAAAATGCCTTTGGTATTTCCGGAAAGGAAACCGTCAATGCTGTTTATGAGGTGAAATGACATCATGTCTATAATAATTGTAGTTCTTAGTATTCTGATTCCCATCAGTATGCTAGTAAGTGCTTGGCTGTTCACGATGTGCCGAACTATATATCACGTGTTGGCAGTGGGGTGTGCCTATGTGTTTGGTATCATCAGCGTGCTCGCCATATATGAGATTTTAAGAGATGAGACGGTATTTATGACGAATATTCATGGCGTTTTTCAAAATGGGCTATTCCTGTTAAGCGGAGCTTATTTGGGTTGTTATGGGATCTACACGTTACTAAAATGGACGCTGAAGGAGTTTAGAAGTGAATAATCGGTCTTGCAACAATTGTTGCCGGAAGATCGTTAAGAAGATTAGAGCCAGAAGGGAAGGTAGATGAAGATGAAACGAGAGATAACTTTGTTGATCAGAAGCGTTGTGTTCGCGGCTTCGTTTTCATTACTCTTAACTGGATGTTGGTCGTCTAACCCGGGAGTAAATCCATCTTCCTCAACACCCGCCGCGACACCGCCAAGAGTGGAAGCTACTCCATCACCGACACCAACTCCTACACCAGTTGCAACAAGCGCGGTTACGGCAATGACACTGGAAGAAAAGGTAGGACAAATGATTATAGCGGGAATCGATGAGTACAGTATGAATGTACAAGCACGCGAACTGATTGAAACTTATCACGTTGGCGGGATTATATTATACAAGC
The DNA here is from genome assembly GCF_025369935.1 of Paenibacillus andongensis. NCBI lineage: Bacteria > Bacillati > Bacillota > Bacilli > Caryophanales > Paenibacillaceae > Paenibacillus > Paenibacillus andongensis. Next base: position 1,782,381 of record NZ_CP104467.1, read on the forward strand.
CTAATGTGAAAAATACGACTCAACTGGTAAGTCTAGTTAATGAATTGAAACAGACGAATGCCGTGAATAAGCTTCCGCTTTGGCTGGGTGTCGATGAAGAAGGCGGCAGAGTGACACGGTTGCCGGATGAGATTACGAAAACACCGACCAGCAGAGACATCGGTAAAACAGGTCGTCCTGTGCTGGCCTATCAGATCGGTCAACTTCTTGGGAAAGAACTGAATGCCTATGGCTTAAATATGGATTTCGCACCCGATCTGGATGTTAATAGTAACCCCAATAATCCGGTCATAGGTGACCGTTCATTCGGATCTAACGCTTCTATTGTGAGTAGTTTTGGCGTTCAAATGATGAATGGACTACAGAATCAGCAGGTTGTTCCAGTTGTGAAGCATTTTCCTGGGCATGGGGATACCTCGGTGGATTCGCATGTAGGACTGCCGGTTGTTCAAAATGACCTCGCCCGCTTGCGTAAGCTTGAGCTGGTTCCGTTCGCAGAAGCTATCAAGCATCAGGCTGATGCGGTCATGGTCGCTCATATTTTGCTGCCTAAAGTGGATGCTCAGAATCCTGCTTCAATGTCGAAAAAGATGATGACAGATCTTTTGCGTAAGGAAATGGGGTTCGAGGGACTCATCATGACAGATGATATGACGATGGGGGCTATCATCAAGAACTATGATCTGGGTGAGGCCGCCGTAAAATCAGTTCTTGCTGGGGCAAATATCGTTATGGTTGGACATGAGTATGAGAAGGTCGTCACGGTCATAAACGCACTGCGCAAAGCCGTTCAATCGGGGCAAATACCGATGGAAACGATAGACCAAAGTGTTCGTCAAGTCACGAAGTTGAAACAGAAATACCAACTGCATGATCGTCCGATCCAAGTTCCTGATACGAAGAAACTGAACGCAGAGGTGCAAAGCGTACTAGGGACAAAAGCAAACAAATAACACCGTTCCTGCGGGTTCATTCGCAGCACGGTGTTTTTTTGTGCGTAGATAAGAATGTGTAAGTTTTATTACACTTCGCGTCATCAGTCTTGACAAACGCGCTCGTCCTGAAGGACGACGGAGTCGTTTATCCTTGGATTAAAGTGGGGGGATACCGCCATCTAACAAGAATTTGGCATAGGCGATAGGGTTGAAAAAAGTAGCTTTCCATATCTCCTGCATTTTGGCTTCAAGGAAGCAATAGCGTTGATCTTTCCCGTTGCATTCAATAAATAAGGGAAGTCCGTCGCTTGTGATCCCTATATCGAGCCCAATATCAGCTAAGTAGGGCAGTTCTGTACTGAGATGCCGAGCGACACGCAGAGAGAATTCGGTAATTTGGTGTAATACTTCCTCTTGATTAAGATGAGGGTATTCGGTGGATAGAATATCGGGTAAAGCTCGCACTTCTCCACCCTGCGCTACATTCGTGAGAAACAGCTTACGTGATGCGACTTTCGCAACCATACCTGTTATTCCCCATTCGCCAGATGCCCCGCGCTGAGCAGATATGCGAAGATCGAAGGGTCGGCCATCAAATGTAGCCAGAGGCAGGCGCTGCTGAATCATGTAGGTGTTGCTTTGGATTTTGCGTCGTAAGGTCAAAGGAAGGTACTGACGGAAGCTTACTGTCCGCCAGAGTTGGTTGCTGATCTTCATGCTTGCCGGGTAAATGAGCTTCCAGCTCCTAACATTGCGATCCATTTTCATCACGCCACGTCCGATGCTGGAATTGGTAGGTTTTATAATGAGAGAATCGTAGGCTGACATCATGATTTTCATATTTTTGAAGGTAGCCGGGTAAGTCCTTGGCAGATGGGGGCGAATGCTATCATTTTTCAGCAAAATATCGTGAATGTGCAGTTTACTATAGCGGTTCCATCTATTAAACAAGATTACGCCTCGCTTGGTCCATTCCTCCAGTTTCTGATAAGAAGCATGGTCCAAATAAATCGCTCGATTATGAATTACCGCGGGTAGATCCAACCATTTTTGCTCAAAGCAGAGACCTTCTTGTACATAAGCGAGTACTTTCATCTTATCGATAAGGACATCCTGAAGGCGGAAATAGCAAGGAATTACACCGTATTGCTTGCCAGCTTCTTCATAAAATGGAATAGCTTCATACTTTGTGTTCCCTAGGGGAATACCTGCGTATAAGGAATCATTGACCAAAATACCCACATAGGGATTCGACATCTACTTCACTCCTTCTCCTTCAGAGGGCTGGGATTTATGAGATTGTAACTCTCCTCAGTTTATGGAAAAGCAGGGGTGCTTGTTTGTACGGATGCCGATACTTTCCATGCAGCAATGGGACAAATGCCCAAGCTTTGCCTTTTAATCCGCATATGTATAGAGAGTAGTTGGTGAATTGACCATTTATCTAGGTTAGCGCACATTTTCTCGGGCTAGCGTACCTATCGGGCGGGGACTGAATATGTTACAAGTGACTAATTCTTGGAGAATGGAGAGGAGTCTATGAGTAAGAGTAAGAACAACAGAGCAAGACCTTTCGTGAAAAAAGTAATCTCCAGCAGGGTGAACGAACTGGATTGGATAGATGAGATTGAGCCAGAATCTGCTCCAGTGAAGCAAGAAAAAACAGAGAAAGCTGAGAAAGCCGAGAAAGCAGAAAAAGAACCTGTTCAGAAGACGGTAACGAGTGATCCGCAAACGCCACTCAAAGGGAATGTGAAAGCCCCAGTCGAAACGACCAAAATTAACAAGCAATCTAGTCTAATGAAGGTATCCACTACTTCCACCGCTCCCCCACCGCCACTGTTATTGCTTTCGGAAAGGAAAACGGGGAAATTTGCAAACCCTGTCGTCTATACAGATGATATTGTGGAAGAAGCGATTACTTGGGAGAAAATTGCAAATCGCTCTGTTGATGAAAGTAAAATCAAACCACTAAGTATCGGCACGAAAGCTCTGAAGGATTTTGCTATCGAAAACTCGAAGCTAGCTCCGGGAAGCGTAACAAGAGATAAGATCGCTAATCAAGCGATCAACGATGAACATATTGCTCCGCATAGTATCTTGGGTGATAAAATTCAGGATGAATCCATTCCGGGCAGTAAACTGTTGGACAATAGTATCACAGCCGATAAACTGGCCGATCAAACCATTGATTCCTTAAAAATTGCTCACGGTTCCATTCTTCCACAACATTTATCTGAGCTGATCATTACGAGCGAACTCATTGATAATCAGGCGATAACTGGAGAGAAAATTCGTAGTGGCGCCGTGCAAGCAAAGCATTTGTCCAATTATATTATTGATACCGCCAAGCTGACGGATGCTTCCGTCACAACAGATAAGTTAAGAGATCAGGCTGTGACCGAAGAAAAAATCGCCAATGCGAGTATTACCTCAGTTCATTTTCAACCACAAAGTATTTATGGAGAGCACTTAGCTAACGGCAGCGTTCTAAGTCATAACATTGCTCCGCGTCAAATCGAAACAACGCATATTGCTGATCTTGCTATTGAGAACTTTCATTTGAAGGATGAGTCGATCACCACAGAGAAGCTGGCATGGGATGCTGTAAATCAGGATCAGATTGCGGATATGGCTGTATCGAGCGCGAAGATTGCTCCACTAGCGATTGAGACGAAACATTTGCAGGAATCCTCCATCTATGGTGAACATATTACCGATGAAGCAATCACGAGTCGTCATATCGCCGCAAGCTCGATTCAAGCGGAGCATATTGCGAATGGCGCTTTATATGGAAGTTTGCTTTCGGATGGAAGCATTACATCAGATAAGTTGGCAGAAAACCTCATTACGGATAGTCACATTCAACCTAATGCCATTCAAAGCCAGCATCTTGCGGACGCTATCATTTCGACGACGAAACTGAAAGATGGGTCCATTACATCAGCTAAATTGGTAGAGGACCTTGTGGAAGGAAAGCATATTCGCAGTCAAACGATTGGTAATAGGCATTTGATTGATGGAGAAATAACGCCTTCAAAGCTTCAAGATGGAACGATCACCTCATCTAAATTAGCCGAAGGCTCGGTTGAGGGAAGACATATTAAAGCACAATCCATAGACAATACACATTTGGCTGATCATACGATTTCTACCGCTAAGCTTGAGGCGGGGTCTGTGACGAATGAGAAATTATCGGAGGGCAGTGTAGATACTTCGAAGTTGAAGGAAGAAAGTGTAACTTCTGATAAGATCTCACCGAATTCCATCAAAACGGGACATTTGCAGGAAGGCATCATTAGTAGTATTCATTTGAAAGATGTAGCCGTACTAGGTCAGCACATTACTCATCAGGCCATTGGTAAAGAGCATCTTCAGAATGGAATTGTTACCGGGGATAAGATCGGATTAAATGTGATTCGCTCGGAGCATGTCGTTGATCAAGCAATCGGTGAGAAACAAATTGCTTGGTTAGCGGTTCAACGCGAACACATAGCTGAAGAAGCCATTTCAACGCTTCATATGCAAGATGAAACCATAACAACGAGTAAAATCGCGGAAGAAGCTGTAACGAGCAGTAAAATGGCCTCCATGTCGATTGAAACTCGCCATTTACAAGAGAAAATTATTAATGGGCTACACATTAAACCAGGTGCAATAACGTCTGAACATTTAGCCCAAGGTTCCATTACTATTGGTATTTTCGCTGACCGAAGTCTGGAAGGAACCAAACTTATCGAAGGATCGATCACCTCTGAAACACTTGCTCAAGGAGCTGTTACAGAAGAGAAGCTGGCAAGCGGAGCGGTTGGGACCCAGCATCTGCAAGCTGAATCCGTATCGTCCAAGGTACTCCAGGATCGAGCAGTCACATCGAGGAAACTGGAAGACCAAGCGGTGATGGAAGTCAATTTAGCAGATGCGAGTGTGACTAGCCGCAAAATCACAGTGAAAGCTATCAATAGTGAGCATATCGCTGACGGGGCGATTACAGCGGCTAAACTGGCTAATGAAAGTATTCATGGCAGTAAGCTAGTGAGCGGAGCGCTAAGTGGAAGACATTTGGCAGACGGTGCTGTCACGAGTTCCAAAATTTCAGCGCTTGCTGTAAATAGTGAGCATTTAGTGGATGGTGCTGTAAGCAGTTCGAAGTTGGCAATGGGCAGCATAGACAGTACGAAGCTGTCTCTAGGATCAGTTGCGAGCAAACATCTGTCTGATGGTGCTGTAGATGGTGCAAAGCTAGCGCTTGGCGTTGTTGATACGGAACACCTGGCTAACGGTGCTGTCGATAATGATAAGCTTGCTGCGAATTCGGTAGACGGAAGCAAATTAATACTTGGTGCTGTTAGTAACTATCATCTAGCGGATAATGCGGTGTATGGAGCAAAGCTGGCGACAGGCAGTGTAGACGGCAGTAAGTTGACAACGGGCTCAATAAGAAATGAGCATCTGTCAGACGGTGTTGTAGATGGTGTGAAGTTGGCAGCAGGTTGTGTGGACGGGACTAAGTTAACGGTGGGTTCGGTTCATCGGGAACATCTCATGGATAACGTTGTAGATGGATCGAAGCTGGCGGCAGGCGCAATAAATAATGAGCACTTAGCAAATGGCATAGTGGATGGGTCAAAGCTTGCAGACAGCAGCGTAGGAAGTAGTAAATTAGCGCTTGGAACGGTTGGCAGCGGTCACCTTATTGATGGTTCTGTTACGAGTGCAAAGCTTGCTGCGGGTATTGTTGACAGCAGTAAGTTAGTCACTGGGGCTGTGAACAGCGATCATATCGCTGCTGGATCCATTAATGCCTCAAAGTTGGCTCCAAACAGTGTGGACAGCAGTAAGTTAGTAGCAGGTGCAGTTACGAATGAGCACTTGGGAGACGGAAGCATTACAAGCAGCAAGCTGGCGCCGTTCAGTGTGGATGGCAGTAAGCTGGTATCTGCGGCAATTAGTGGTTTTCATCTTGCAGAAGGTGCAGTGGATATTACGAAGCTAGCCGCTGGAAGTGTTGATGGCAGCAAACTGACAGCTGCATCTGTCAACAACGCTCACCTTATCGACGGTGCTGTCGATGGGGCTAAGCTGGCCGCAGGCAGTGTAGATGGCAGTAAGTTGACCGCAGGTGCTGTTAGTGGCGATCATCTTGCTGACGGTGCATTGTATGGCGCGAAGCTGGCAGCGGGAAGTATTGATGGCAGCAAGTTGGCCTCTGGCATCATCAGCAACTATCATTTGACGATTGGCAGCGTGGATGGAAGTAAGATCATCACAGGTGCAGTTACGAATGGACATCTGGCGGACGGTGCTGTGGATGAGGCTAAGCTGGCTGATGACAGTGTGAACGGTCGAATATTGGCGGGCGGCTCGGTGAGTGGCGAACACCTTGTTGATCATGCTGTGTCAGGCTCGAAGTTGGCTCCAGGCAGTGTTGATGGCAGTAAGATTTCAGTTGGCGCAGTAACTAAAGAGCATCTGGCTGAAGCCGCGGTAGATGGTAGCAAGCTGACGGCAGGCAGTGTGGATAGCAGTAAATTGGCAGAGTGCGCGGTCAGGAATGAGCACCTGAAGGACGGCGCTGTAGATGCAGCGAAGCTTGCTATAGGCAGTGTAGATAGCAGTAAGTTAGCGTTTGGAGCCGTGGACAGCAGTCATCTGGCACCCGGTTCCGTAGACGGATCGAAGCTGACTGCTGGCAGCGTAGATGGCAGCAAGTTGGCCTCTGGCGCAGTGAATAGCAGCCATCTGGCAGACGGTGCGCTGGAAGGATCGAAGCTGACGGTTGGTAGTATTGATGGCAGCAAACTGGCTTATGCCTCTATTAGCAACTTTCATATTGCGAGCGGCAGCATTGACGGAACAAAGCTGAAACCAAGTGCTGTAAGAAATGAGCACATTGCAGATGGATCGCTTTCCGTAACGAAATTAACGGAAAATGTCCTGCAGACGCCAAGTGCACAAAAAAATATTACGCAGCAGTTTGGACTCGTTCCTTTTGAAATGAAACTTCAGGATGAAATGATGGAAGTGGTCTTAAACTTCGATGAGAAGTTTGCGGATGAGAATTATGTGTTAACGGCGATGACGGATCACCAGTCCTGCTATGTATCTGTGAAACAAAAATCGATGGATAACGCGGTAGTATCTATTATGCGTGCCAAGTTTTCACCAGATCAACAAGGTATCGTGAATTGGATAGCTATCGGCAAGAAGTTGTAAATGAAGAGGGCTCAGGTTATTAATAACGGCTAGTGTCGCAGATGCTGCGAGCTAGCCGTTTTTTGTTGTTTAGCGGCGCCACTTTACGTGTGGTTGAATGTCCAATTTTTGAATCAGGGGTATTCGTCCAATTTCCATATATCACGAAAGCATATGATTAAAGAAGTGGATGTGGCTACGCACCATTATAACGCTTGGAAAGGGGTATGTCTTGTGAAGGGTGTTGTACTGGCGGGAGGAACGGGAAGCCGCTTGCGTCCTCTGACGAACATCATCAATAAACATTTGCTTCCAGTCGGTGAATTACCCATGATTCAATATGCCATCGAGAAATTATGCAAAGCCGGCATTCAAGATATTTTATTAATCACGGGAAAACAATCCGCAGGGTTGTACTTGGATTACTTGGGCAGTGGTGAAACGTTTGGTGTCCGTCTTACTTACAAGCTCCAAGATAAAGCCGGGGGGATCGCTCAGGCACTGGCGCTCGCGAAGGAATTCGTGTTGACGGGTGAGAAATTTGTCGTTCTTCTGGGTGATAACTTGTTTGAAGATTCCTTAAGTCCGATAATTGACACCTTCGAGAAGCAGAAAGATGGAGCAATGGTCATTCTAAAGAAGGTGACTGATCCTAGAAGATATGGTGTTGCAAAGATGAAGAATGGCATCATTGAACGGATCGAAGAAAAGCCGGATTATCCGAGCTCGTCTTATGCAGTTACGGGTATTTATTTATTTGATTCTACAGTGTTTGACATTATTAAAAAACAAACGCCTTCCAGTCGAGGCGAACTGGAAATCACTGATGTGAACAATGTGTACGCAGCTGCGGGCAAGCTTACTCATGGGTTCTTTACAGGTTGGTGGATTGATGCCGGGACACATGAATCTCTCTTCCAGGCTACTCTTTTTGTAAGGAAGGAGAACAGCTAATGTCGGTGATTCTAATTACGGGTGGAATGGGATTTATTGGAAGTAACTTTATTTATTACTGGAAGAAAAATCATCCGGAAGATCATTTAATAAATGTTGATTTACTTACGTATGCAGGAAATGAGGATAACCTCAGGTCACTAGATGGGCAAGCTGGTTACCAGTTTGTACTTGGTGATATCGGTCATGTTGGTCTCTTAAACCAATTGATGAAGCAAGGGGTTGACGTGGTTGTCCATTTTGCCGCCGAATCCCATGTGGATCGAAGCATTCATAACCCTCGCAGCTTTGTGCTTACAAATGTAGCAGGGACACAATGCTTATTGGAGGCAGCGAGACAGCATCAGGTTAAGAAGTTCATTCATATTTCGACGGATGAGGTTTATGGATCACTTGGAGACGATGGGGCATTCACCGAAACGACTCCCTTAGCACCGAATTCTCCTTATTCTGCGAGTAAGGCAGGATCGGATATGCTAGTCAGAGCCTACTATGAAACCTATGGGTTCCCGGCTGTGATTACTCGCTGCTCTAATAATTATGGTCCTCGTCAGTTTCCTGAAAAGCTAATTCCACTCATTATTACTCGTGCCCTTCGCAATGAGCAGATTCCGATATATGGCGATGGATTGAATATACGAGATTGGTTGTATGTGGAAGACCACTGTTCAGCGATTGAACGAGTGATTGAGGATGGCGTACCTGGGGAGGTTTACAATATCGGCGGACAAAATGAACGAACGAATTTGGAGGTTGCCAAAAGCATTCTGAAGCTGCTTAACAAAACGGAGGATTTGATCCACTTCGTATCAGACCGGCCTGGACATGATCGTCGGTATGCGATTGATAGTAGCAAAATTCGCCGTGAACTGGGCTGGGTGCCGTCCTATTCATTTGAATCGGGACTAAAGAAGACACTGGATTGGTATGTGCAAGAACACGAATGGTGTGCACGTATTGCAGACGGATCTTATCGCGCCCAAACAGAAGCTGATCGCACATGAAAATATTAATTACTGGAGCCGGTGGACAGCTCGGCTATGATCTCATTCGTGTGTTTGGCCTCGTTCATGAAGTATCAGCTTGGCGCAAAGACCAATTTGACGTGAGCGATGAGAAGAAAGTCATGGACATCCTTCTACAAGAGCGACCGGATGTTGTTATTCATGCTGCTGCTTATACGAATGTCGATAAGGCGGAAGTAGAGACGGAGCTAGCCTATCAAGTGAATGCATTGGGAGCCCTGCACATTGCAAAGGCTTGCGAGAAAATCGGTGCCAAGCTTGTATATGTGAGTACCGACTATGTGTTTGATGGAACGAAGGAAACCCCGTATGAAGAGGGGGATATCACCAATCCAAACAATATATATGGTCATTCTAAGCTGCTTGGAGAGAAATTCGTCAGAATGACCTGCTCGAAACGTTTTGTCGTACGTACGTCTTGGTTATATGGCACCAAAGGAGCTAACTTTGTTACCAAGGTGTTGGAAAAGGCACAATCGGGAGGACCTCTGTCCATTGTAGATGATCAATTCGGCTCACCCACGTATGGTTTGGATCTGGCGATCTTTCTTCGAGAACTGATTGAAACGGACAGGTATGGCATTTATCACGCATCGAATCAAGGGGTGTGCTCTAGATATGAATTTGCCTTGCACATTTTGAAGATCGCTCAAATGGAGCATGTTCCGCTGATTCCTGTTCATTCGGATTCGTTTCCACTGCCTGCGGCAAGACCGATGTACTCGGCATTTGCTCATAAAGCTATGGCTGACAATGGCTTTACCCCGATGAGAGATTGGAAATCGGCGCTGAACTTTTTCTTGAAGATCGATCATATTTATCCAGCAGCCTTAGAAAAGAAGGTGTGAGATGAGCAAAACGATTGCTACTCGTCCGTATGGTCCGAAAATGGGTAGAAAACGTGGACTTCAGAAAGGTAAAGAACATGGCATCCGGATGGGGCGGTGCCAGTTTGTTACTGACTCGATGCGACCTGAACCCTTACCACTCCGAGATGCCAGAGTGTTATTTATCATTCAAGGTTTCGATGCCATTGACCAAGGAATTGCCCAGGGCCTGCGACAAACGGTCCGAGAAGCTTTTACAGCAACTGCTGTCGACATGCTCCGTTTGGCGGCAGAGCTTCAACCGAACCTTGTGCTGGTCATGAATGGTCTTCATGTCTTTCCGGCTGATCACACAGACCATGTCGATCAAGTGAGACAGATGGGCATACGCACGGCGATTTGGTTTGCGGATGATCCCTATTTTACCGATCATACGGTCACACTTGCTCCTCACTACGATTACGTGTTTACGCATGAATTGAGCTGTGTAGCGCTCTATCGGGAAGTTGGTTGTGGCCAGGTCCATTACTTACCCTTGGCAGTCAATACGGCTGTTTTTAAGCCTACGCATGTTAGTCCCGAATATCGAAGTGATATCTGCTTTATTGGAAATGGGTTTCCGAACCGGATCGCCCTATTTAATGAGCTGACTCCATTCTTAGCGGATAAAAAAGTGCTGATTGCAGGGGGATTATGGGAACAACTAGAGGGATTTGATTTGCTAAAGAAGGGCATTAAGCTGCAATGGATACCTATTGAAGAGTCTGTGAAGTATTATAACGGAGCCAAAATTGTCATTAACGTTCATCGCCAAACCTATCATGAAATGTACAACAAAAATAGTAGAAATATCCCGGGTCATTCGGTTAATCCAAGAACGTATGAGATTTCTGGGTGCGGTACGCTGCAAATTACAGATCACCGTCACGATTTGGATATGTATTATACGCCCGGTTACGATATCGAGACCTTTCATAATTCGGCAGAACTTATCCTGAAGATGAAACATTACTTGAGACATGAAGAGGATAGGCTGCGAATTGCGATAAGAAGCTTACGAAGAACAATGAATGAACATACGTTTGCGATTCGATTAGTCAAGCTGATGGACATTGTATTTGCCTAGAAAGGAGTGCAGAAGATGGCCGAAGTCAAGAAGAGTTCTTCCTCGAGAAGGGGAAAAAAGAACGGTTATGAAGCGGGCTATTCCAACGGAGTTAGGTTAGGGCTATGCGAAGCTATTATTCATAAAGCGATTCGTGATCGGATACCTAACCCCGTTTGGGATGTGCGAGTGTTATATGTAACGTCGGGTAAAGGATTTCCTTACGAGCCCTTGGATCATGCGATTATTGGCAGCTTGCGTCCATTAGTCCGTGAATTAATTATTGGGAATTGTGATAATGATCCGATTCGTATCGGCAGACCAGAGGCAAATCTCGAAACGCTTGCTGCGGTCTATCATCCCGACCTGATGATTGTTCTAGATGGGATGAATTTATCTCTAGATGTGGTAGATCGGATTCGCAGTATGGGCATCCGTACAGCCATATGGCTTACGGATGACCCCTATTACACGGACATTACCGTCTCTTATGCGACCCACTACGATTTCATGTTCACGTTGGAAGTGAATTGCGTGTCGCTATATAAGGAAATGGGATGCCCTCAGGTTCATTATTTACCGCTTGCCTTTCAACCGGATATGTTTCGACCAAAGCGCATTCCACATGGTATGCATCGGGATATCAGTTTCATCGGATCTGCCTATTGGAACCGGGTGGCGTTGTTTGATCGGCTGGCTCCCTATTTGTCAAACAAACGGATCCTCATTTCCGGTATATGGTGGGAGCGTCTGAAGCACTATAAGCTGCTTGCGCCACAGATTCAGCTCAATACTTGGATGCAGCCGGAGCATACCGCGAATGTTTATAATGGAGCCAAAATCGTCATTAATATGCACCGAGCCTATGATGACCAGGCATATAACAATAACAGCCGGCAAATTCTTGGAGCCTCCCCCAATCCGCGAACTTTCGAGATATCCGGCTGCGGTGTGCTTCAATTAACGGATGTACGCGACGACTTAGTTAACTTTTATACACCAGGTTACGATATTGTCACCTATACATCACCAGAAGATCTGGTGGAGAAGATGGAATACTATTTGCTACACGATGAAGAACGCAAACTAATAGCTATGCGAGGATTGTATCGTACAATGCGAGATCACACCTATGCGAATAGGCTGTCTAACATGCTCGCTATTGTTTTCGGACAACAAGGATGAGAACACCGGTCCTAATGATAAGGAAGCTGAGGTGCATAGACAGTGAACAAAAAGATAAAAGTGCGGAAACTGAAGCTTAAAATAACCCTCCGTAAAAAGAGACCTGCTGCGCAAAGTAAGCTTCATCCAAAGAAGAAACTAATTGTGAAAAAAAAGTTGCGGGCAGGCCGTCATGTGAAATTGTCCCGACGGGGAACAAGACATAGAATCAGCAAGCACCGCAGAATAGCCTATAATGCAGCCTTCGATGAAGCCTATAATGAGGGCTTCAGCATTGGCTTCGCGCAAGGTTATGCTTTGGAGCAAGAACAGCCGACCGTTTAATCCAGCAAACGATGGCCAATGCATTCATGGAAGGAGGTGAATTCCATACCTGTGTCTTAGAGGCAGGTATGTTACACATGTCAACTCCACAACGACCAAAAATTTTATTATTTTCCCATATTTGCAATCCTAATCATATTACGGGTGCAGAAAAAATGCTGCTCTTTATGACTTTGGAACTTGGAAGGAATTTTGCATGTACGTTAGTGGTCCCCAGAGAAGGACTTTTAGCTGTAGAAGCTAGAAACCATGGCATTAACACGGTTGTCCAATCGTTCCCTCTTTTATATGAGATGTATCATCCCTCAGCAGCTTTACCCCACCTTTTCCAGGAGTTGCTTCTTCATTCAGAACTGCCAGGCTTAATCGATCTTCTATTCATTCATGAGCCGGAAATGGTCATCACGAATACTTGCATTAACATTTTACCAGCCGTGGCCGCTAAGAGACTGGGGATTCCTGTAACGTGGGTCATTGCGGAGACGACTCTAATCAATGAATTCACACCTTTCAGTGTAGAGCTCATGGACCAATATGCGGACTGGATTGTGGGTATTTCGGGTACAACCATGCAGCCTCTTCAGAGCATTATGAGCAGCAACAAAAAGTTCGTACTTCCTCCATCATGGCATACAGAGCAATATAACCCTAGTGAGTGGCCGTTAAGAAGGCAAAGTAAACGTGCGGAAATCGGCATCTATGATGAGCGGCCCGTCATCGGATACATTTCCTCCGATATTTACGCGAATAAAGGGCTGGACCATTTCATTCAGATGGGGATTCACATTTGCGAAACGAATCGGATGGTCCACTTTATGATTACAGGCAAACCAACTGACCCTGTCTATATGGAATCCTGCAGACAAATGATCTTGATCTCAGGCTACTCCTCTCAATTCTCCTTCCTCCCTTTTGACGCCAACATTCAATCTATTTACCCAGCGATGGATATCGTTGTTGTTCCTAGTCTTATGAACGAGGGATTTGGATTAACGGCCTTAGAAGGTCTCATTTTTGGTAAAGCCGTTGTTGCTTATCGCTCAGGTGGATTGGAAGAAATACTCCATTCAACGGGAAATGAAGCCTTTCTGGCTCAAAAAGGAGATGTTCGTGATCTCACAATTAAGGTTCAGTATTTATTATCGGATCACCAAAACCGCCAGAAAATAGGGAATAAGAACAGCCAAGTGATTCATCAAGTGTTTGGGATTGAAGCTTACCGTGGCCGTTTGGGAAGTTTTCTTTCTCATCTCGGGCCTGTCTTGGAATCAAGGCGGATGGATCGGCAGAATTCTCCTAGGTTTCCTGAACATTTCCTGCTGAAAGGGGAATCCTCACATACGGTATTCGTCATTGAGCAGGGCCTTAAGCGCCCGATTTCTACGGGTGTAGATTTCAGTTTTTATAAATTTGATTGGAACCGAGTTGGGACTGTAGATGATCGCCAGCTAGCCATGCATCCGACAGGTACTCCCATTCGTGCTGAAGAGCCTTTTCTGACATATGCCCCAGCGATTTATGTAGCGAGAGGACAGGGGCCAACCGTTTACCTTATGCAGCATGGGGTGAGATATCCTTTTATGTCAGAAAGTGCTCTTCAGCGTTACGGGTACGCGATGTCACAGATCGTCTTGCTTCCGGAGAGCGGTATCGCTTCTTACACGCAAGGTCTTCCGATTGGTGGAGGCGAGAAAGCTGCGCAAAAGGGTCCTAGGCGAAAAAGTAAAGCTAAGCTGATCATGAAGAAAAAAACAAAAAAAGGAACAAAGCTGAGAAAGGGCACTCGCAGGTTTGCCAAGGGTGGTTTCAAAGCACGCAAACGGAAAGTAGCCCAAGCGAAAAAGTCGATAAGAGGACGCGGGCAGGCTAGACGTCGTGCAAAAAAGGTAAAGGCAGGACAACGTCCTAAGCATAAAAGAATCGTGAAGGTAGGCGGAAAAAGATGAAAATCGCGACTGTTTTGGGGACTCGTCCCGAAATTATCCGGCTGAGTCTCATTATTCAGAAGCTGGATGAACTGGCCGAACAGCATGTGCTCATTCACACAGGACAGAATTTCACTTCTACGCTTAGCGACGTGTTTTTCGAGGAGCTGGGGCTGCGCCAACCCGATTATATGCTGCAGAACCAGCAGCGTACGTTAGGAGGGCAGCTCTCAGTCCTTTTCGCAGAGCTGGAACGCATATTTACACTTGAACGCCCGGATAAAGTGCTTGTTCTGGGTGACACGAACAGCGCGCTCAGCAGCATCCTTGCCGAGCGAATGGGTATTCCTGTGATTCACATGGAAGCGGGTAACCGCTGTTTCGATCTCGGTGTACCGGAAGAGAAGAACCGAAAAGTGATCGATGCGATTTCTAGCATTAATATGCCATACACCCGTTACAGCCGAGACAATCTGCTTAGGGAGGGCGTACCCAGTCATCGTATTATCGTCACAGGGAATCCCATTAATGAAGTGCTGATTCATTATGAGACACGTATTGAACAAAGTGACATTCTTGAAAAGCTGGATCTGAAAGGTGAGCCTTACTTTCTGGTTACAACGCATCGTGCTGAAAATGTGGATCATCCTGAACGACTCCAACAAATTCTCCAAGGACTTAATCTGGTTGCTGAAACCTTTGGACATAAAGTCATTTGCAGCATTCATCCCCGTACCCAATCACGACTCGAGAAGGATGGCATGGTCACGATGCATCCACTCGTTCAATTTCATGAGCCATTTGGATTTTTCGACTTTGTGCATCTGGAGAAGCATGCGTTCTGTGTCTTGACAGACAGCGGCACCGTTCAAGAGGAATGCTGCATTTTTCATGTGCCGACGGTGACCATCCGAACGACAACTGAACGGCCTGAAACCGTCGATTGCGGAAGCAATGTGGTTTCTGGTCTCCGAGCTGAGCAAATATTGAACGCGGTTAAAGTGATGGTGAGTTTTCCAGCAGGGTGGCATTGCCCGGATGGCTATTTAGATACAAATGTATCGCAAAAAGTCGTTCAATATTTATTAGGAGGTAAAGATAATGTTTGCTAACGCGACAATCTTAGTGACCGGTGGGACGGGATCCTGGGGTTATGAACTCATAGAACAGCTGCTTCGGGAAAATCCCAAGAAGATTATTGTATTCTCCCGTAATGAATCGACACAGGTAGCAATGAAGCGGACCTTTGAGGATGCCAGACTGAGCTTCTGTATTGGGGATATAAGGGATAAAGAGGCTTTGATGAAAGCTTGTGAAAAGGTTGATTATTTATTCCATCTGGCGGCGCTCAAGCATGTTCCCGTCTGTGAGGACCAACCTTACGAAGCTTTAAAGACGAACGTGGTGGGAACGCAGAATGTTATTGAAGCGGCTATCGAGAACAAAGTGAAGAAAGTTATTAACATTTCGACCGATAAGGCAGCAAACCCTTCCAATTTCTATGGCATGACGAAGGCAATTGGAGAGAAACTTATCGTATATGCCAACCTGTTGAGTTCACATACCAAATTCGTTAACGTTCGTGGAGGCAATGTACTAGGTACGAATGGTAGCGTCATTCACTTGTTCATGAAGCAAATTCAGGAAAAGAATCAAGTAGGCATCACGGATAAAAACATGACGCGATTCTTCATGACGAAGCACGAAGCGATTAAGTTGATGCTTAGAGGCGCAGAAGTAGGGCAGGGTGGGGAAACATTCGTAATAACAATGCCTACATGTAAAATTATGGATTTGGCTGAGGTGCTGATCGAAGAGTTAGGGAATCAGGATGTGGAAGTAGTTGAGCTTGGCGTACGACCGGGGGAAAAAATCCATGAAATTTTGCTTTCTGAGTTTGAAAGCCAATTTACTGTTGCCTATGACGATGATCACTTGGTCATTTTGCCAACGATCGATATCCCCGGACTTAAGAAGCATTATGAGAATTTCCCGAAAGTGCCGTACGAAAGTTTCAGCTCGGAAGAACCGTTGATGTCGAAAGCGGATATTAAAAAAATGCTCGTTAAAGGGGGGTTTCTAGGATGACGCGGAAGCTGCTCATCTTCGGTGGGCAGGGAATGCTTGGTCATTTACTGGTTCGGTACTTTGGCGAATGCAGCAGCTATCATGTTCAGTACACAACAAGGGATAAACAAGATCCAAAGGGACTTTACTTAGATGCCATGGATCCCGTGCTCGTCGATAAAGTGATTGAAGCTGTGGCTCCTAACGTTATTGTCAACTGCATCGGAATCCTGAACCAGTTTGCAGAAGCGAATCCACAAGAGGCTTATTGGGTAAACGGCCTTCTGCCTCATCGGATTCGCGAAGCGGTCGAACGTGAGGGAGGCAAGTTGATTCATATTAGCACGGATTGCGTGTTTTCTGGGAACCGGGGAGATTACAAGGAGAACGACCAGCCGGAAGGTACGACGGTTTATGCCAAATCGAAAGCGTTAGGCGAGGTGATCGGCGGTCAACATCTTACGATCCGGACGTCGATTATAGGGCCCGAAATCCGCACGCAGGGGATTGGATTATTACAATGGTTTTTGCAGCAGCAGGGTATTGTCAAAGGGTATACCCATGTGATGTGGAATGGTGTGACAACGCTGGAACTGGCTAAAGCTATCCATCATGCTATCGAACATCCTTGCTTCGGACTGCTTCAACTGACCGCACCGCAGAAAATAAGCAAATATGAATTGCTCCACTTGTTTCAACATGCATTTGACAAACGCGACGTATCGATCATTTCAGATGAGGAGATTCGTCTCGACCGAACTTTAATCAACACAAGGGATGATTTTACTTTCGAAGTATCGACGTATCCAACCATGCTAAAGCAGTTGGCAGATTGGATGCGATCATCTTGAACGCAGATGCAGGTAAAGAAACTATTCTCATTACGGGTGCTAACGGCTTTACCGGTCAACATGCCTGCGAGCATTTTAGCGCTAGCGGCATGAAGGTGATTGCTGTAGTTAGGAAAGAGAACACGTTAGTTGTTCATGCAGATCAAGTTCAAATTTGCGATTTGACCGATAGGTTGAAGGTTCATCAGCTGATCCGGGAAACGATGCCCAATTACGTACTGCATTTGGCTGGACGAAATGCGGTACAAGATTCTTGGGCTGACCCGATCGGACACATGGATGCGAATGTGATGGCGACTCTATATCTTCTAAACGCCTTGCGGGGCTACCCCGATTGCCGCATTGTCGTAGCGGGATCGATGCTTAGTTTTACGTTGAACGAAAATCCACAACCCCTACATCCTTATAGCCTTAGTAAAACGTTCCAAATGTTGGCTGCTCAGTCGTGGTCTCATTTATTTCAACAACAGATCATGGTGGCAAGGCCTTCCAATTTGATAGGCCCAGGGTATTCCAACGGATTATGCGGGATTTTGGCAAAGAAGGCGGTCAAGATTGAAAATGGTGTAGAGAACACCCCTTTCCGGCTTTCTTCCTTGATCGAGCAGCGCGATTATGTTGACATTCGGGATGCTGTCAAGGCCTATGAGCATATCCTGCTGTATGGAACGGCGGGAACGGTTTATCCGGTAGGTTCAGGCAGTAATCGAACCATTGGGGAGATCGTGAAAGCATTCCAATCGATGATCGCTGTGGAAATACCATTGGAAATTGGACAAATCGATGGTTATGTACCTCCTAACCCAATAGACTTAGCGCTCATGAAAGCCCTAGGGTGGAGGCCCGAAATCTCCTTTGAACAATCCATAGCGGATATTATCCATTTCTATCGAGCCGAATCATAAATCAGTCAATCATACAACGGAAAGGGAGAACGATTCATGGCGTGTAATCAAAATCCATCAGGTACTTGCTCTACGGCGGAAGGGTTTAATACGACGTCCAGCGGGCCTTCTTCACATGCGGAAGGATTCAACACGATGGCTACCGGAAATGCTTCCCATTCTGAAGGCGGAAATACGTTAGCTAGCGGGGAGGGTTCCCATGCAGAGGGCATCGGTAGCAACGCCACTGCTCCGGCTGCTCACGCTGAAGGGGTAAACAACACCGCCAGCGGGAATGCCTCTCATGCGGAAGGGGGCAGTTGCACAGCCAGCGGGTCGGCTGCCCATGCGGAAGGCCAGAATACAAGTGCGATCGCGAATGCCGCACATGCCGAAGGCTTTCTAACATTTGCTACGAAAGATTCCGCCCATGCTGAAGGAGCGCACACGCAGGCTAACGGTGAATCCGCTCATGCCGAGGGTGTCGGCACGATAGCTAATGCCGACGGATCGCATGCTGAAGGATTCAATACTGTCGCCAGTAGTGATGTCGCTCATGCTGAAGGAACCACGACGATGGCCAGCGGCGTCGCAGCGCATGCGGAGGGAGCGCAGACAACGGCCAGCGGCAACGCCTCTCACTCCGAAGGCTTCGGGACGCTAGCCAATGCTGAAGCAGCCCACGCGGAAGGATTGAATACGAGTGCGGGCGGATTTGCAGGCGCCCACATCATGGGCCGCAACGGTACTGCGCAGGAATCTTATTCCTGGTTCATTGGCAACGGAACGAGTGCCGTTACGCGAGGTCTTGGCGCAAAATGGCTCGCTTCTACTGGCAATATGCATGTCGACGGCGCTTTCGTACCTGGTGGAGCAGATTATGCCGAATTGTTCGAAACGATTGACGGCAATTCGATCGAACCGGGCTATTTTGTGTCTATCTTCGGGAAGAAAATTCGAGCGGCTGCTTCCGCAGATGACTATATTGTAGGCATTACAAGCGCAACTCCGGGAATGATTGGAGACAGTGCAGAGATGCATTGGCAAGGCAAATTTTTAACTGACAAATGGGGAAGAAAGCAGTACCGGGAAGTTACGCTAGCCGCAGAAACAGACGCAGCCGGAAGAGAGTTGCTTCCGGAACGTACAGAGCTTCACCCCGTTCTCAATCCGATGTGGGATGCGAAGCAGGAGTATGTTTCGCGCATGAAGCGACCGGAATGGGTTGCTGTAGGATTGCTCGGCAAACTTCTCGTTCGAGATGACGGAACCTGTGAAGTCGATAGCTACTGCAGATCTAATCTCAATGGTGTCGCCACGAAAGCAAGCTCGGGATACCGTGTATTGGAACGAACTGGCGACAATCAAATCTTAATTTTGTTTCGATAGAGGTGAAGTGATGTACCCAAGAGTATCGATCATCATCCCCTTTTACAATTGTCCTTATATCGAACAATCGATTGTTAGTGCGCTTGGCCAAACCTATCCGAATGTCGAGATCATCGTTGTTGATGATGGATCTACCGTGCACACGGACAAAATCGCTCCGTTTCTTACC